>CAYYRJ010000011.1:0-86484 GCA_964474085.1 uncultured Planctomycetales bacterium | reverse complement strand
AAATGATGCAGGGCTTTAATGTGCTTCACCCGATGGGCTATGACGCTTTTGGCCAGCCGGCGGAAAACGCCGCAATCAAACATCAAACCGACCCCGGCGAGTGGACGTATCGTTGTATCGCGCAAATGCGTGATGAGCTAAAAATGATGGGTTTTTCTTACGACTGGGATCGTGAACTTGCCACCTGTGACGCGGACTATTACAAATGGAACCAGTGGATCTTTTTGAAAATGATGGAGCGGGGTCTTGCGTACAAAAAAGCTTCCGCTGTCAATTGGTGCCAGAGCTGTCAGACGACCTTGGCTAATGAAGAGGTGATTAACGGCGCTTGTTGGCGCTGCAAAAATGACGTTGTGCAAAAAGATTTGGAACAATGGTATTTAAAAATTACGCATTATAATCAACCGCTTTTAGAAGATTTGAATAAATTAAGCAATTGGCCGGGTCGGGTCAAGGCGATGCAGGAGAATTGGATCGGCAAGAGTTTTGGCGTTGAGATTTATTTTAAGATTAAAAAAACAGGTGTCCGCTTGCCTGTTTTTACGACGAGGCCCGACACGATTTTTGGCGCGACCTATGTGGTTCTAGCGCCCGAGCATCCTTTGGTGAGCGATTTGGTCAAAGGCACCGATGCCCAAAAAGCTGTCATGGATTTTGTCGAAAAGGCGCGCAATGTCAGCAAGAGTTTGCGCGTTTCTGGTGACAAACAAAAGGAAGGGATTTTTACCGGCCAGTATGCGATCAATCCGGTCAACGGCGAGGAAATTCCGATTTGGATTGCCGATTATGTCCTGATGGATTACGGCACTGGCGCTATTATGGCGGTTCCGACACACGACCAGCGCGATTTTCTTTTTGCCAAAGAACATCATTTGTCTTTGCGGATTGTTATTGAGGATACGGCAAATCCAAAGATTCCCGTCGAGCAAATGACCGCCGCCTTTGAAGGTGCTGGTGTTTTGGTTAATTCTGAACAATTTGATGGCGTGGGAAATGAAGAGGCTAAAGAAAAGATTGCCCAGTGGATGCAAAACGAAAATATGGGCAAGGTCACGGTGCATTGGCGTCTGCGCGATTGGCTGATTTCCCGTCAGCGGTATTGGGGAACGCCGATTCCGATCATCTATTGCCCTAAGTGCGGTACGGTTGCGGTGCCAGAAAAAGATTTGCCCGTTAAACTTCCTAAAAATGTCAAGATCACCGGCGAGGGCGGCAGTCCGCTTTTGGCTGTCAAAGAATTTGTCCATGTGAATTGTCCTCAGTGCCAATCGCCTGCCCGACGGGAAACAGACACAATGGCCACGTTTTTTGATTCGTCGTGGTATTTTTTACGCTTCTGCAGTCCAAAGGAGTTGGAAAAGATTTTTGACGAAAAGGCAGCTGCTTACTGGATGCCGGTCGACCAGTATATCGGCGGGATTGAGCATGCGATTTTGCATCTTTTATATTCGCGGTTTTTTACAAAGTTTCTGAAAGATTTGGGACTTGTCCATGTCAGTGAACCGTTTGACCGGCTTTTGACGCAAGGGATGGTTTTAAAAGACGGCGAGGTCATGTCCAAGTCGCGTGGGAACACCGTTGATCCAGATTCAGTCATCAGCCGCTATGGCGCGGACACGCTTCGATTATTTATTTTGTTTGCCGCCCCACCCGAAGATCAGCTGGAATGGAATGATAGCGCCATTGACGGCGCGTGGAAATTTTTAAACCGGATTTATAGCATGATTGACGAACGGTATACTCCCGGCATAGCCGCTGCGATTCTCGTCAATGATGCCGATGACAAAAATCTGGAATTTGCTCGCAGCAAAGCGGTTAAGCATATCGAAGCGTCTTTTGCTGAAGGGTATAAATTTAATACGGCGATAAGTCACATCATGATTTTGGCTAATTCGATCGACAAATATCCTTGCCCTAAAAGTGCTTTGCCCGCTAAGCACGCTTTGCTCAACAATGCTTTAGAAACTTTGGTGCTTTTGCTTTCCCCGTTTGCCCCGCATTTGTGCGAAGAGCTCTGGGAAAATATGGGTAAGAAAGATTCTAGTGTTAGCCGTGTCGCTTGGCCAACATTTGACGAAGCGGCGCTCAAGCTCGATTCAGTGACGATGGTTGTTCAAATTAATGGTAAAATCCGTTCTAAGTATGATGTTCAAACAGATGTCAGCGAAGAAAAATTGCGCAGTCTTGTCAACGCAGATGAAAAGTTAAAAGCCTATTTGGAAGGCAAAGAAATCAAAAAGTTTATTATTGTCCCCAATAAACTCATTAGTATTGTCGTGTAATCTTCCTCTGATTCCCCCAAAAAACTACCCCAAGGAATTATTTTTGTAAAGTTGTTGTTGGTGACTCTCTGGCGAGTTGTGCAGCCTAAGCCGCTTGCCTGAAAATTTTTTAACTTAAGAATTAGCGGCTTGAGCGAGGACTGTTTGAGCAAAGAGGGTCCCTAACAACAACTTTACTTCAATAATTTAGGAGAGCATCATGTTTAATCTCACTCAGCAGGAGCGGGCCGTTGTCCTTTTTTTAGCGGCTGTTATTCTCGTCGGTAGTTTGCTTGAAATACTCAGCAAGAAATCTGCGGCTGTCCGGAACTTTTTTAAATTTACCCAAAACCATTATTCTTCATCTTCCCTCAAAGTGCCTGCACAAAGAAAGGCGATCCGGTGAAAAGGCATTTTCCGTTTTTGTGGATCACCCTATTTTTTATCGCCGGCATTTTGCTTTCCTCGATTTGTCGAAGCTTCGCAGAATACATTAGCCTACTTAACGTTTTAATTTTGATCGGGGCGTATTTTTTTCGACGGAAGAAAATAGTTTTTTGTGTTTTTATTTTAATCGAATTTTTATTTTTAGGCTGGCTGTGGTCGCATGAGCGCTGGCTGTTTGCCGACGATCACATTTATTTTTATCGGCAAAAGGCTTACGAGGGCCCGATCACTTTGCGGGGGATTATCGACGCAGATGTCCGCGCCAAGCCCAGCAGGTATTCGAAGCGATTGAGCTTTGTCCTGAATTTGCGGGAAATAAAGACAGCAAATGATTGGCAAAGTGTGTCGGGAAAAGTTTTAGTCAACCTTTTCCAGGATCTACCGCTTAAATATGGAGATGAGATGGTCCTGACGGGAAAATTGCATTATCCTTTTGAGTTTTCGCAGAACAGAAAGTTTTCGTATCGGCAGTATTTGAAGCGCCAAGGAATTATTTTTGTTTTAAGCGTCAAAAAGGACAATCCTGTCCAGATTTTGGGGCACGACAAGGGCAGCTGGCTGTTGGATAAGCTTTATCGGATCCGAAGCTCTGCTAGTTGTTTGCTCGCCCAAAGTTTGGGCCCGCCTGAAGCTTCGCTGATGCAAGCGATGCTTTTGGGCGAACGGTTAAATATTCCCGATTCATTAAAAGAAGTTTTTGCCCAAACCGGTACGGCGCATATTTTGGCGATCAGCGGGCTAAATGTGGGGATTGTTGTGATGGTCCTGTTTCTGTTGCTGCGGATGATCCCATTCGCGGGGTTGTGGACGTATGGATTGACGATGTTTTTTGTCGCTTTGTACGTCCTTTTGACCGGCGCAAGCCCGTCGGTTGTGCGGGCGGGAATGATGTCGATGGTCTTTTTGGGGAGCTTTGTCATCGAGCGTGAAACGGACAGCATCAATTCGTTGGCGTTTGCCGCGTTTTTAATCCTTCTTTTGGATCCGCAAAATATTTTTGATATCGGTTTTCAACTTTCTTTTATCAGTGTCCTTTCGATTCTCATTTTTTTCCCGCTTCTGATGGCTGCGATGAAACCTTTTTTAAAACGCCATCCGCAAAAAATTTTCAAATTTGCCCTGGAAACATTTTTTGTTTCTCTATCAGCCACCTTGGGTGTTGCAGGGTTGCTGGCGTATTATTTTGAAATCGTAACCCCGGTATCGCTTTTAGCGAACATGATTGTCGTTCCTTTAAGTACGCTGGCGACCATTTTGGGGATCGGGTTGCTATTGTGCGGCGGGGTCATTCCTTTTTTTGCAACGTGTATTGCTTTTGTCCTTAATCTGATGGTCTGGTTTATGACGCTTTGTCAAAAATTGCCTTTAGCGTATCATTATTTTAAAGATGTAAATATTTGCAGTGTCATTAGTTATTATTGTGCCGTTACCGCGTTGGGATTGTGGCTGCACGAAAAGGTTTCACCGTCGTCAATTGACAAAGTTAGGCAACTATGATAAATTGAGCCCTCAATAAGATCAAGGTACCTACCAAAAGATTTTGGAATCATCATGTTTAAAAAATCAATTTTGATTGCTGTGTTTTTAGGGTTTTGGGTCATTCCTTGCCAGGCGTTTTGGGTTTGGACGCCCGAAACCGGAAAATTTGTCAATCCCAAGCATACGGTCAGAGATACGCCCAAGGCGCAATTGGCGTTTGCCCTCGATTTTTATAAAGCCAAAGACTATAAAAAAGCCACTGATGAGCTGCAAAAATTGCTCAAAAATTACCCGCGTGCCCGTGAAGCGGCCGAGGCGCAATTTTATCTGTCTTTGATTCAAGAGGACCAAGGCCAGTGGATGGCCGCATTTAAAAGTTATCAGATTGTGATCGATAAATATCCTTTTAGCGAACGTTCGGCCGAAGTTGTTAAGCGCCAGTATGGGATCGGCAATGCTCTTTTAGAGGGAAAAGACAAACGCAACAAATTTGTCGATGCGGTTTCAGGTGGCGAGTATGATGTGGTCGAAGTTTTCCGTACGGTCATTAAGAATGCGCCTTATGGCGAATTTGCCGCGCCCTCCCAATATAAAATTGGGTTGTATCTGCTTGGAAAACAGCTTTATCAGGAGGCGCGCGATGAATTTGAAAAGACGCGCAATGATTATCCCGACAGCGAGTGGGCCAAGGCCGCAAAATTTCAGATCGCTTTGTCCGACGCTAAACGTTCTTCGAAGGCGCAGTATAATCAAAAAGTCACAGGTACGGCTTTAAAGGAATTTGAAGATTTTGTGAAAAAGTTTCCGGATGCCGATCTTTCGCAAGAGGCCAAAGAGCATATCAATGCTTTGCGTCAAAAAGAAGCTGAAAACAATTTTTTGATTGCGCATTTTTACGAAAAACAAAAGAAGTTCGATTCGGCAAAATCCTATTACACAATGATTGTCGACAATTATTCTGACACCGTTTGGGCCAAGAAAGCGATGCAGGCCTTGCGGGCTCTGGAAGAAAAATGAAAAAGATCCTTTCTCTGATGGCGTTGGGTGCTTTGCTTGTTTTTCCGTCGTGTGGATATTCGACGCGGTCGTCTTTGCCGGCCTATATTAAAACGATTGCGGTCGTGCCGTTTGTTAATAAAATTGATTTTCAATCCGGAAAACCCAATGTTTATGTCCCGCTTTTGGAAGTCAAGGCGCACGATGCGCTGGTCAACCAGTTTTTGTTCGATGGCAATTTGCGGATTGCCGAAGAAAAAAACGCCGATTTGGTTTTGAAGACGGAATTGATCAGTTATGAACGCAGCGCTTTGCGTTACACGGACAATGACGATGTTCAGGAATATCGGATTTCGGTTACCGTGCATCTGACGATGTCAAATCATTTAGGCGAAGTCCTTTGGGAGGAACCGAGCTTTACCGGCGAAGCGTCTTATTTTTTGGCTGGCCCTAAAATCACCTCCGAAGCAGGCGCATTAGAAGAAGCTCTTTTGGATCTTGCCAAACGTATCGTTGAGCGCACCGTCGAAGATTGGTAAACGATGACCTATCTTTTTATCGGCGAAAATTCTGCCGACAAACAAGCCCAGATTGCCCAGATCAAAGCCCGCTGGGTCGCCCATCCTGACGCGCTGCAGTTTGATTATCAACCGTTGTATGCCCATAAGCTTGATGTTAAGGAATTAAAAAAATCCCTCTTGGCCTTGCCGGCTATTTTTAAAGAAAGACTCATTTATATTCACGAAGCCGAAAAGCTCGACGAGCATTGCAAAACGATTGTGCTTGAGTTTCTTTTGTCAAAGCCCAGCCATGCGGTTGTTATTTTAGATGCGGGTCTTTTGCCTGCCAAAGATGAGCTTTGGGTCCAGATCCGCTCTCTTTGCAAAGTGCATGAAAGCCGCAAAAGTGTTAAAGAAAATGTTTTTGATATGACAAAAAAAATGACCGCAGGCAATGGCGCCCAAGCCTTGCAGAGTTTAAATCAGCTTTATGACGATGGCGCGCATCCTCTGCAAATTATGGGCGGGGTCGTTTGGGCGTGGGGCAATGAACGCAGCCGTATTTCGCCGCAAAATTTTGAACAAGGTTTGCGCGATTTGCAGCAGGCGGATTTGAATATTAAACGTTCGCAGCTGGACCCTCAGCAGGCAGTGGAACTTGTGGTCGTAAAGCTGGCGAATTTAAGTGGTGGGATGAAAAGTTAGAGAAAGCTGTTGGGAAAGTTTTATTAATTCGGTGTTAGGCTTTATGAAAAAAGTTTTAGTCATTTTAATTTTTTTGTTCGTCATCGGCAGATCTTGGCCTGTATCGGCGGATTTTCAGGTTCCCAATAGTGTCATCGAAGAATGTTCCGCAAATGAACAATTCTGTTTTTCCAGTACACCAACTAGTGATTATGGGGTTTCCGGCAAAACGGTCGTTTACAGAAAAGATAATAAAAAAGAGATTTTATACACAGTCGAAAAATACGGTTATTTTTTTATATCAGATGACGGACGTTCATTAGTTGTTCTTACAGGTCATAACGGATCACCTCAAAAAGATCATATCGGGATATCTTTTTATTATGACGGGAAAGTCATTAAGGAGTATTCCACTTTGGAAATTGCAGAAAATGAGGATAATGTTGAAAGAAGTGCTGTAGGTTATAGTGAAGTGAAATCTGTGGAAATTGATGGAAAATATTTTTTTCTTCAAAGAATAGACGGTGGTTGGATTAAGTTTGATATCAGTACGGGAGCGATTATTTCTAAAGACCCAATTTTAGGGAAAGTTGGAAAATAAGAGGTGTGCTTGGCTTTTTGCGTAGGGAACGGCTTCAAACCGTTCCCTACACTAAATTTTTTTAGAATTGTGTTACTTGATCGCTAAGGCAAGACGGCTAAATTTGGACTTGCGGCGGCTGGCAGTTTTTTTGTGCATCACGTTTCGTTTGGCGGCCTTGTCGAGCTTTTTAAAAACCGTTTTGAGTTGAGTTTGCGCTTCAGGTTTATTTTTTGCTTCAACAGTGGTCAGGAAATTTTTGATCGTCTTTTTAAGGTCCGTCTTAATATCTTGATTGTGAAGATGATGCGCGCGGTTTTTACGTAATTCTTTAATCGCTGTTCTACGTTGTGGCAATGGAATCACCCCTTTCATTTTTAAAGAGCCCTAATATAGCAAAGAGGTTTTGGGATGTCAAACAATAATTCACAGCCTGCCGATTCGCATCATTTGCTCGTTAAATCCGCTACGATCCTTTCTCTGGGGACGTTTTCATCGCGGATTTTGGGTTTTTTAAGAAATATTGTCTTGGCCCGGTATTTTGGAACAGGGATAAGGGCGGATGTCTTCTTTTTGGCATTGCGTATTCCTAATCTTTTTCGGGATTTGGTTGGTGAAGGGGCCGCAAATGCGGCGGTTGTGCCGGTTTTGTCACAATATCAGGTCAAAAATGATTCGAAAGATTTTTGGCGGCTGGTCAATGTGATTTCGCTGTGGGCGCTGATTATTTTAAGCGCGATCACAATTTTGGGAATGATTTTTGCTCCCGTTATTGTGCGGCTTATGGCGCCGGGTTTTGCGGCTGATCCGCTAAAAGTTCAGCTTGCGGTGAATTTAACGCGGCTGATGTTTCCGTATCTGATCTTGATCGGGTTGACTGCCCAGAGCATGGCGGTTTTGTATACCTTTCGTTCGTTTGTGTCTGGCGCGTTTAGTCCGTGTCTTTTTAATGTGTCTCTTATCATCGCTGCATTTTTGTCACAAAAATTTCTTTCTGAACCGACGTATGGCTTGGCCGTTGGGGTTTTGGTGGGCGGCGTTTTGCAGTTAGCGGTACAAATGCCAACAATGTTTAAAAAAGGGATGACGTGGCAAACGCCGTCCTTGTCGCACAGCGGCGCAAAACAGTGCGGAAAGCTTTTGTTGCCGCGGCTTTTTGGTTCGGGCGTGTATCAGCTTAATCTCGTTGTGGACACCATTTGCGCGTCTCTCTCTCATATCGTCGGGCCGGGAGGGATTTCGGCGATTTTTTATTCGAATCAACTGATCCAATTGCCTTTGGGCGTTTTTGGCTTTGCGATGGCCACCGCTGCTTTGCCGACTTTGTCGACGATGGTGGTACAGAAAGAAATGGACAAGTTTAAGCGGACTTTGGTTTTTTCTCTGGAAAATATCTTTTTTGTGATGTTGCCGGTGAGTGTTGTTTTTGTGCTTTTGTCAGAGCCTTTGGTGCGCGTGCTGTTTGAGCGCGGTGAATTTGACGCGTATTCGACGAGCATTACGTCATTGTCGCTTTTGTTTTTTAGTTTCGGGTTGTTTGGTTTTAGCGGTTCAAAAATTTTGATTAGCGGATTCTATGCGTTGGAGGATACCCGCACGCCCGTTAAGGTGGCGGCGGGAATTTTGGTATTAAATGCAACTTTAAATGTGGTTTTGATGAGGCCTTTGGCTGTTGGCGGCATTGCTTTGGCCAGTTCGATCTCGGCGGTCGTCGGGTTTTTTGTCCTGATTTATTGCCTCGAAAAACGCATTGGTTTGTTCAGCGCGGATCTTTGGCCGGGTGTGCTTAAAATTATTAGTGCGAGTCTTCTGTTGGGATTGGCTGTTGGGCTTTTGCAGGACATGATGAAGCTTTGGCAGGTGCCAGAAATCTTTAAACTGGCTATATCCGGGATGGCGGGGCTTGTGGTTTATGTGTCGGCCGGGTTTTTCTTGAGGATTGTGCAGATCGAAACGCTATGGACAAAAATTTGCAGGCAAAAATAAAGGCGCTCCCGCTAACCAGCGGCGTGTACCTGATGAAAAATGCCGACGGAAAGATTATTTATATCGGCAAAGCTGTCAGCTTGCGCAAGCGCGTGCAGTCGTATTTTCGCAAAACACAAACAATGTCGAAGACTGATCAGCTGGTCGCGGAAATCCGTGACATTGCCACCCTTGACACCCACAGCGAAGCGCAGGCGCTCATTTTGGAAGCGAATCTAGTCAAGGAGCATTTGCCTAAGTATAACTTTGACTTGCGCGATGACAAAAGTTATCCGCTGATTGAAGTTACCGGGGAGACTTTTCCCCGTGTTGAAATTGTGCGTCCTGTGGTTCGGATCCCGACTTCAAAGTACTTTGGCCCTTACGTTGATTCGCGTTTGATCCGTGAAGCGCTGGGGATTTTGCGTAAAATTTTTCATTTTCGCACCTGCGACCCTTTTCCCAAAAAAGAATGCCTCGATTTTCACATCGGGCTTTGCCAGGCGCCTTGCATTGGCAAGATCTCGGCCAAAGAGTATCTTTGCAACATTCGCAGTGTGTGTCTTATTCTCGAAGGCAAAAAAGATGAACTTTATCGTACGCTTAAAAGTGAGATGGAAACTTTGTCGCGCGAAAAAAACTTTGAGCAGGCCGCCAAAATCCGCGATCAACTGCAGGCGATTGGCGCTTTGTATTCGGGGTCACCCGACGTCAATTACTATAAGGAAGCTGAACAATTGCAGCGGGCGCTTGGATTGCCGCGTATGCCAGAGCGTATTGAGGGGTTTGATATTTCCAATATCATGGGAGAGCAAAGTGTGGGCTCGATGGTTTCATTTTTAATGGGCAAGCCCGACAAGAGCCAGTATCGGCGTTTTCGGATCAAGGAAGTTAGCGGCATTGACGATTTTAAAATGATCGCCGAAATTGTCCGCCGGCGCTACAGACGGCTTAAGCAGGAAGGGTTGGCTTTTCCGGATTTGGTTGTGATCGACGGGGGAAAAGGGCAATTGTCGGCCGCTTGTCACGAATTAGAAAAGCTCTCCGTGAGCATCCCGATTATTTCGCTGGCAAAACGGGAAGAGGAAATTTTTTTGCCCGGCAAAAGGAAGCCCGTTATTTTAAGCCGACAATCGCTGGGGCTTAAACTTTTGCAACGTTTGCGGGATGAGGCGCATCGTTTTGCGCTTTCCTATCACCGCAATCTGAGGGCGAAGAATATGTTGAGAGGTCAGTTTAATAGAAGTTAGTTTTCAAACTTGATATGCAGTGGCGGGTCTCCCGCTTTGCGGGACTTGCGCTGCCGCATCGGGATCCTGCTTTCCTCAATTTTTTTAGGAAGGCAGGGAACTCCCCTTCGCGTCACCCGCCCAGGAGCATATTTATATAAAAGGATCATTGTGAGAAGAAATATTTCTTTAAAATTTTTTACTGCAGTGCTTTTTGTTCTGCTGTTTGTATTTGGACTGCGGTTAGCTGCCCTTAAGCCATTATGGAATGATGAGCTTTATTCGCAGATTTACAGCGTCGAAAAACTTTCGTACAGCCAAATTCTTTTGGGGCAAATTCCCGAAGGAAACAATTCACCGTTGTTTTATATTTTACAAAAGGGCGTTTGCGATATGACGCATTTTCAATTGCCCTTTGCTTGGAAAGGTCAGTGGAGCATCGCCCAGCCGCAGGCGCAGTTGATTTTACGGCTGATGCCGAATTTTTTTATGGCGTTGGCTTTGACGGCCATTTTTTATGCGCTTACTGTCGAATATTCTCTCTGGGCCGGATGGTATGCGTTTTTGACTGCTTTGTCGTCGAGTGCCGTGTGGGTGTATTGGGTTGAAGCGCGGCCCTATGCGCTGTGGTTTGCCTTAAGCTTTTTTCAGTTATTATATTTTTTGCAGTTTATCCGTCAGAGGGATAAACGTCCGCAAACGTGGCAAAAATTAACCGTTATCCATATCCTTTTGTCGTTAACGGCGGTGTTCGGCGCCGTGCAGGTTTTTATTGTGTCATTGCTTTTGTTCGGATTTTATGAAAAAAAACTCTCCCGGTATCTTTTGATTTTATTTTTGCCGTTGGCCTTTGGTTTTTATTATTTTTTGAATGCGCAGCATTATGTTTTTTGCTTGCCGCCGGATCCGGGTGTTTTGATGTGGGAAAATTTTCCTGTGGAGCGGCTTTTGCTTGTTCTTTTGTGCGGAATTTTTGCGGTGTCGACAGGTCTGCAAAATAAAAAAGAGTTGCCCGAGGTGCTTTTGCCGTACACAATTCTTGTTGTGCTATTTTTTGGCGCGGTCCTGGGGATTATGGTATGCTTTGCGATGACCGCCCAACTGAACTGGAAAGGTTTTGTCATTTCCAGTCGGTATTTTATTTTTTTGGCGCCGCTTGGGATTGTTTCAACGACTGTTTTTTTGTTTGAAGTATTCAAAAAATTAGCACGAGAGCCGTGGATGATTATCAATTTTAGCCTTCTCGCCGGCGGGCTTTTAGTGCTAAGATCCTTGAAAGTGATGATTGAAATCTTTGCTTTGGGAATTTATTAATATGACAATTTCGTCGACAAAAATTTTATTTAAGGCTTTGATCACGGTTGGTGTTATTTTTATCATCGTTGTTTTTATCAAGGCGGATTTTCTCAAGGCTAAAAGTCTTCTGACAAAAAACGTTTTATGGCAGAGCCTGCAAGTGGAGCAGCAAAAAGTCAAAAACAAGGCGATGCTCATCACGATCAATCATTACCGCCCGGATTTAAGCCAATGGAAGAACTTTTTTGCACAAAATGCTTTGCCCGATAAAAGTTTTCTCAATGACAGCGTGCAGTATTATCAAACGATTGTCAGTTATTTTCCTCAAATGGCGCAAGCGCAGCATATGCTGGGAGTCTGTTATTATTTTTTGGGAGAAACACAAACAGCGATAGTCAATCAGCAAAAAGCGATCGCTTTAGAGCCGCGATTTTTTTGGGCGTGGTATGATTTGGGGCTTATCTATTATCGTCAAGGCGAGTTTGCAAAAAGTGCAGAAATTTTTCGTCGCGCTTTGAGTGTTTCTCCGGCGGAAACAGTCAAAATCATTGAGTCGTCGCGGATTTTTAATGAAATACTTCAAAGCGTTGGGCTTGCCGATGTCATTAACGCCCAAAGCCTCGAGCAGGGCTATGCGGATGCGGCGCGTTTGCTTAAAGCGAGCATCAGCCGTTTGCAGGGACAACCAATAAATTTTGACGATGGCCGGATACCATTTAAGATCTATTAAATGACCAACCTTTAACATAAGGAAATCCTATGAATCTACGTGAATTGTTTAAGATCATGGTTGCCAAAGAAGCGTCGGACATGTTTTTAAGCACCGAGACGGTCCCTCGTGCGCGGATCAACGGCGCGGTTCAAATTATCAGCTCTGACCATATTACCAAGGAAATGATGATCAAAATCACCGAGCATCTTTTAGGAAATGACGAGAACAAAAAGAAGTATGCCGCAAATTTTGACATTGATTTTATTTATGAAGAGGCGGATGTCGGGCGTTTTAGAATTAATATTTCGCGTGAGCGGGGTTATCCGTCGGTTGTAGCCCGGCACGTGCACACGAAGGTGCGCAGTTTTGAAGAATTAAATTTACCAACAGAACTTTTGTACAAATTTGCCGAAGCTCCCAGCGGACTTCTTATTCTCTCCGGGCCTGCGGGGTCAGGCAAGTCCACTGCGATTGCTTCATTGATCGAAACAATTAATCAAAAGTTTGAAAAACACATTGTCACCATCGAAGACCCGATTGAGTTTTTGTTTGAAGACAAAAAAAGCACGATCAACCAGCGTGAACTGGGCGTTGATGTGTATTCTTATGTCGCTGCATTGCGTCATGTGACCCAGCAGAGCGCGGACATTATTTATATTGGGACCATCCGCGACGAAGAAACAATGCGCGCCGCTATTACCGCCACTGAACTGGGTGCTTTCGTTGTGACAACGTTTCACACGGTCAATGCGGTGCAGGCGATTACCCGTATCGTCAATTTTTTCCCGCCGCATTTGCACGAAGAAATTCGCCAGCAAGTGTCGATTATTCTCAAAGGGGTTATTTCCTTGCGTCTTCTGCCGCGGGTCGACAAGCCCGGACGGATTCCCGCTTATGAAACGATGGTCGTGACGCCTACCATAAGCCGGCTTATTCGTGAAGGCAAGGTTAAGGAAATCCAGAATTTTATCGACGAAGGCGAACTGTTTGGAATGCAGTCGTTTAAAAAATCGCTGGTCAATTTGGTCAAAAGCGAAATTGTCGACGAAGAAACAGCGCGCATTTTTGCCGAGAGCAAGGACGAATTTAATTTGGAATTAAAAGGTGTAAAGAGGTATCAAAAATAATATGACGCCGGACATTGCGCGAAAAATCACAGAACTTCACGGGAAACTCGAAGAGATCAGGGGGTTTCTTTGACTTGCCTGCCAAAATAGAAAATATTAAAATCATCGGCGAAAAAATGAACGCGCCGGATTTTTGGAATGATCAGCCTGCCGCCAATAAAGTCATGGCCGATCTGCGGTATTGTAAATCGTGTGTCGAGCCTTACGAAAAAAGCGTTAAAAAGCTTTCGGACCTTAAAGAATTAGCCGAATTGTCCTCAGGCGATGAACCGATGCTCGCCCAAATCGAGACTGAAATTGCTCTTTTAGAAAAGGAAGTCCGCGCTGTTGAGATCACCGCATTTTTGTCGGGACAGTTTGACCGCAACAATGTGATTTTTTCGATCAATGCCGGTGCCGGCGGCACCGAGTCCTGCGACTGGGCGAGCATGCTTTTGCGGATGTATACTCGCTGGGCTGAGTCCAAAGGTTTTAAGCTCCAGATGATCGATGTTTTGTCTGGTGAAGAAGCGGGGATCAAAAATGTTACGATGCGCATCGAAGGCGAGATGGCGTACGGACTGCTTAAAGGAGAAAAAGGGGTGCATCGGCTGGTAAGGATTTCGCCGTTTGACGCCAACAAGCGCCGGCATACGTCTTTTGCTTCCGTCGATGTGATCCCAGAAATTGAAGACGATATTCAAGTTGACATCAAGCCGGAAGATTTGCGAATTGACGTTTTTCGTTCGTCCGGTCCCGGCGGGCAGAGTGTTAATACGACAGATTCGGCCGTGCGCTTTACGCATTTGGAAACCGGCATTGTAGTCACCTGCCAGACCGAGCGATCGCAGTTGCAAAACCGGCAGGTCGCGATGAAAATTTTGCGCGCTCGACTTTATGAGCACCGCAAAAAAGCCCAGGATGCGATCATGGCCAAAGAGCAGGGCACCAAGCAGAAGATCGAGTGGGGCAGCCAGATCCGTTCGTATGTGATGCAGCCGTATTTGCTGGTCAAAGACCACCGCACCGACGTTGAGACGAGCAATGTCCAGAAGGTGATGGATGGGGACATCGAAATTTTTATTGAAGCGTTTTTGAGATTGAAGCCTTAATAGGCTGGAGGTTGTATTTTGAGTTTAAGGGCGGAAATTAAGGCGCATCTAGTGCTTTTTATTGGGAGCATTTGTCGTTTTTTAAAGGTCAAGTCGGCTATTGATTTTGCGAAAACCGCTGTTGTCGTTGGTATTCTTTTGAGGCTTAAAAGTTATTTGGAGTGCCGGCCGCTGTGGGTAGATGAATGTTGGTCGGCTATCGAAATTGTTAACCGCTCTTTTTGGGAAATTTTAACACATCAATATATTTTTTCAGTTTCTTCGCGTCCGCCAACACTGTTTATTTTTGTTGAGAAACTGTCTGTACTTTGTTTTGGCAACAACGAATGGGCTCTTCGGCTTCCGCCTTTGTTGTTTAGCGTCGCATCCACTCTGGGGTTTTACTATCTGGCCAAGAAGTTTCTTTCTCCCAGGCCCATGCTTATTGCAATATGGCTTTTTGCAGTATCTGAACCGCTTGTTTTTTATGCAGCAGAAGCAAAAAGATATTCCACGTCCATTTTTTCTATAATTTGTTTATGGGCTTTTGCGTATCATTATTTGACCACCTTTTATAGTTTTCGTCGTGTCGTGATTTTTGGATTATTGGGTGCTGTTTTTGTATGGTTGTCGTATGCGTCATTTTTTATTATCGCTGCTATTTTTATAACTTTAAGTATCAAATTTATTTCCAAAAGAAGTCTTAAGGATATTTTGGGCTTGGCAATAGCGATGATTCCTGTTTTATTCAGCGGTATTTTAATTTATCTGTTTGTTGTAAATGAAATGATCAATAATGCTGAGATGAAAGGATACTTTGCGGCTGGACTTTGGAATGGGCGAGCTTTTTCTTTGGAGCAGGTCAAATGGCTTGGGAAAGTTTTTTTATATAGCTTTGAGGATCCGGCAGGGCTTTCGTTTCCGTTTTTGATGGCGTTATTGTTTTTTTGGGGATTATGGGAGCTTTTTAAGCAGAACCGTTTGCAGTTTTCTATTCTTACTTTGGTTATGGGGTTGGCTCTGCTAGCGGGAGCAAGTGGTTATTATCCTTTTCATGGCCGGGTGATATTATTTTTAACACCCGTTTACTTTTTTGTTATCGCTCTGGGTATTGATTTTGTTGTAAAACAGTATTTTAAAAATAGCCGATTAGTTTTGGTTATTATGTTGATTTTTGTTTTTGGGAAGCCTTTCTTGGATTCAGGCCGTTTCTTGTTTGAAAAACGTACTAAGACGGAAAATAGAAAGCTTTTAACTTTTTTTTCTGATAATTATAAGCAGGGAGATTTTGTTTATTTAAATCAAGGAGCTAGATATCCTTATTATTATTATGCTCTAAGTTTGGGCTATGGGAAAAAGCTTAAGACAATAAAATGTTACATGTCGCGTGATAGACAGCAGGAGCTTTTCCCGCTAGGAGTTTTTATCGACTCACCGATTAGTTTTAGGAATCATGCGGTATCGCCCTTTGTTTACGAATATTTGAAGTTTGATCAGCGAGGAATGTTGCAAAAAACATTACATCCGGCGCAACAGACGATTCGTATGGTAAACTCGGTTAACGAGGGGCTGTTTTTAAAACCCGGGCGCAATTGGTTGTTGATTTCTTTGGATGATGAGGGCATGTTTGAGGAAGCCCAGATGAGGTTAGAGTCAATTTTTAGATATCGGGGACGGGTTATTCTGAAGTATGAGGCTAAGGGTGTCGCTGGGTACCTTTATGAGATTTAATTAGCAAACTGTTATTTTGTAGGTTCGGCTGTCGTTTGGGCAGATGTTCTTCCTGAAGGTCAGGAAAATACTCAAATAGTGAGAAAAGAAACAAACGTGGTTAGACGATGAGAGAAAAAGGTCAAGTGCCGATCCCTGTAGATATTTGGGAGTCGTTGCATTTGTCAAAGAACTCTTTAGTAAAGGATCAACTTTAAAGGGAGAAAGTTATGTTTGGTTTTTTTGTTCGCAAGTTTTTTGTTGGTGGGGCGCAAAATTTTTTGGACCGGTTGGAGCCTAAGGTCAAGATCCATATTCCGCCGGACTTGCCGTTTCCTTCTTTGGGGATGGTCAAGCGGATGGGCGCTGTGGCCTCTAAGATTAATGGCCTTGAAAGCCAGATGGAAAAATTGACCAGCGAAGAATTAAGAAATAAAACGCAGGAATTTCGCAAGCGTTATCAGGAAGCTGTTTCGGATAAGCGCAATGAGCTTCACGACGCCAAAGAAGTTCTGGCTAAAGCTTTGACCTCCGAAGAGCAGACCGATGCGGAAAATAATTTTAACCGGCTTAAAGAGGAATTAAAAAAAGCCAAGCAGGATATTCTCAACAAAATTCTTCCCGAAGCTTTTGCCGTTGTGCGCGAAGCTTCCAAACGGACAACTGGACTTCGCCATTATGATATTCAGCTTGTCGGTGGCATGGTTTTGCACGAAGGAAATATTTCTGAAATGTCTACGGGGGAAGGAAAAACTTTAGTCTGTACTCTGCCGGCGTATTTAAACGCGCTGACAGGTCAGGGCGTGCATGTGGTGACCGTCAACGATTATCTGGCCCGCCGCGACCGCGATTGGATGGGACCTATTTTTGAAATGCTGGGGCTTTCCGTCGGGGTTATTTTGCATGACTTGGACAATAATGCCCGTCGCGCAGCCTACAGCTGTGATATTACCTACGGAACGAACAATGAATTCGGGTTTGATTATCTGCGCGATAACATGGTCGGCTCGCGCGAAGAAATGGTTCAGCGCGGGCACAATTACGCGATTGTCGACGAGGTTGACAGTATTTTGGTCGATGAGGCGCGTACCCCTTTGATTATTTCCGGTCCTGCCGAGGAGTCGACAGACAAATATTACCGCGCCAACAAAATTGCTTTGCAGTTAAAAGGCCGGCGCACAACGGATATGGAAGAAAGCATTGCCAAACAAAAAAATGAAGACTTATCCGTCGGATTTGATTATCTGGCCAACGAAAAGTCCAAGTCGGTTTCGCTGACGGATGCCGGTGAGGAAAAGTCTGCGCAGATGTTTGGGGTGGCCAACATTCATGACATGGATACCATCGAATACCGGCACCATGTGCTGCAGGCTTTAAAAGCCAAAGAATTTTTTAAGCTCGATGTGGATTATGTGGTGCGCGATGGAGGGGTCATTATTGTCGACGAATTTACAGGACGCATGATGCCCGGCCGCCGCTGGTCGGATGGATTGCATCAGGCGGTGGAAGCCAAGGAAGGGATCAAAATCGAGCGCGAAAACCAGACGCTGGCGACCGTTACGTTTCAGAATTATTTTAGAATGTACGAAAAGCTCTCCGGGATGACCGGTACAGCCAACACGGAAGCTAATGAATTTAAGCAAATTTACAATCTCGATGTAATCGTTCTTCCGACGAATCGTCCTTTAAGCCGCAAGAACCACGCCGACTGTATTTATAAAACCCGCCGTGAAAAATACAATGCCGTTGTCGATGAAATTATCGAATGCAACAAACGCGGCCAGCCGGTTTTGGTGGGGACGATTTCTATTGAGAAGTCCGAGATTCTCTCCGAGCTTCTTAAACAAAAGGGCATCGTTCATCAGGTTTTAAACGCCAAGTACCATGAACTCGAAGCGCAGATTGTGTCCCAAGCCGGGCGTTTTAAAGCGGTCACGATTGCGACGAATATGGCCGGACGCGGGACGGACATTATGTTAGGCGGGAACGCGGAATTTTTGGCGAGGACTTTGGCCGCAGAAAAGGTCAAGGAAGATAAAGAAGGCAAAGAAGACCACGAAGCTTTGACAAAAAAGTTTTTGGAACAGTTTCGTCAACAGGTCAAAAAAGAGCATGAGCTCGTCGTCGAAGCCGGCGGTTTGCACGTGATTGGGACCGAGCGCCACGAGTCGCGGCGCATTGACAATCAGTTGCGCGGCCGTTGCGGCCGGCAAGGGGATCCGGGTTCTTCGCGCTTTTTTGTTTCGCTGGAAGATGATCTGATGCGGTTGTTTGCGTCGGACAAGATTATGTCGATCATGGACCGTTTGGGGATGGAAGAAGGACAAGTTATCGAACATCCGTGGGTCAGCGGCGCGATTGAAATTGCGCAAAAGCGCGTTGAGACGTTTAATTTTGAAATCCGTAAACAACTCATTGAATATGACAATGTCATGAACAAACAGCGCGAGGCGATTTATGCTCTGCGCCGGCATGTTCTAGACGGAGAAAATCTGAAAGAACGGATTTTGCGCGCGACCGAAGACACGGTTTACAACGCTATGGGGTTGTACCTGACGACCAAAGAAGACGGGAGCCGTGATTTAGAAGCGCTGGCAGCTTATCTGAAAGCCAAGTTTAATTATGATGTCACCCCGCATAAACAGACGCTTGAGTCACTGGAAATCGATCCGGCGACGGACTTGATTTATGAGGATTTAGTCAAGCTCTATCAACAGCGCGAAGAGTCGATTACGCCCGAAACGCTTAGGCATTTGGAACGGGTGTTTCTGTTAAACACCATCGACATGAAATGGAAAGATCATCTCTACGCGATGGATCAATTGCGCGACGGGGTGGGGCTGCGCTCTTACGGTCAGCGGGATCCTTTGATGGAGTATAAAAAGGAAGGCTTCTCGATGTTTCAGGCGATGTATGGCTCAATCGGGGAAGAGGCCGCCGAGGTCATGTTTAAGGTGCAGCCGCTGGCGCGTGAAAGTCAGGAGCCGAAGAGCGTTTTTGGCTCTTTACCTCAGCAGATGGTCCACAATGAATTTTCTGGCCTTAATCGGGCGGCAGCTAATGCCGCGGCCCAAAGTGCGGGTAACGATGCTCCCGTTGAGGAAGAACCGCCCGCACCGATTCATCATGAGGGCCCAAAGGTCGGCCGCAATGATCCCTGCCCATGCGGCAGCGGAAAAAAATATAAGAAGTGTCACGGGCAGTAAAAATAACAGATTGAGATATTATTAATTGCAGACAACGGTCGCAATCGTTGCCTGCTCGTTGATTTGAGCTTATGAAAAAGAATTTACTGCTTTCCCTTTGTTCTGCGATTTTGCTGATTTTGTCTTTCCCTAATTTTAATCTCTCGTTTTTGATTTGGGGCGCTTTAGTCCCTTTTTTATTTTTGCTCGATGGAAAAAATCCTAAGGCGGCGTTCTTTTGGGGCTGGCTGACGGGGTATCTGTTTTTCTTGGGCACGCATTATTGGCTTATCCACGTGACCTTGCCAGGGATGCTTTTGGTTAACTTGTATTTGGGGATTTATTTTGGTTTGTTTGGGTTAGGGTATTCTTATTTGGTAGGGACGCCTCGGCCGGATGGCCTCGGCACTCCTTCGGACCTCGCTGCGCGGTCCTCAGTCGCGGTTCGATTTATGCAACATAAATTATGGGTTTTGCCCTGCCTTTGGGTCGCTTTGGAACTGGTCCGTGACCGATTGTTCAGCGGTTTTGGATGGGCGTGTTTGGGGCATTCGCAATATCAAAATTTGCCGCTGATTCAAATCGCTGATATCACCGGCGTTTTTGGGGTGTCGTTTGTCGTTGTGATGGTCAATGTATTTTTGAAGGGATGTTTAGAACTCCCCCTAAAAAATTTGGCTATTGCTGCATTTGGAACTATTGTCGTGTTGGGTGCTGTTTTAGGTTATGGATATTTTCAACTGCCCCGTTATATTTCAAAGCCGGAAATGAATTTGTGGGTGGCAATTGTTCAGCCGAGTATTCCCCAATCGCGTAAGTGGGATCCCTCGTCGTGGGAAAGCATACAAAAAAAGATTTTGGATATTACCGCAGAGGCGCTCAAACAAAAGCCTGGGCTGATCATTTGGCCTGAAACATCTTTTCCCGGTTACACGTGGCAGTCGCCAGAGCGCTATCAAGAAATCAAAAATTTTGTGGCCCATTCAAAAGTGCCGCTGCTTTTTGGCACAGTGACTGTCCGCGAAGGCGGATATTACAATTCAGCGATTTTGCTTTCAGAAAAAGGTGAAGAAGCAGCCCAGTATGACAAAATGCACTTGGTTCCTTTTGGAGAATTTTTGCCCTTGCGGCCTTTTACGAATTTTATTGAAAATTTTGTGCCGATTGGGGATTTTTCGCGCGGGGAGCGGTTGACGGTTTTTCCAACGGGTCTTGCCACGGAGGGTTCGGCACTCGCTCGCACGTCGCACAGCGGTGCGTGGTCGTTTTCGACATTGATTTGTTTTGAAGACACCGTTGCGCCGGTTGTCCGGCGGCTTGTTAAAAATGGACCGAAATTTTTGGTCAATATCACTAATGACGGCTGGTTTAAAGATACCAATGCGCCGTTTTTGCACCTGCAAGCTTCTGCTTTTCAGGCGGTGGCCAATCGCCGTGCGATTATTCGTGCGGCCAATACCGGCGTCAGCGGGGATATTTCTCCAAGTGGCGTGGAGCATATTTTTCGCGACCCGACGGGAAAAGCGGTCATGGCCCAAGGGTTTATGATGAGTATTATTCAGCCAAACGATCAATTTTCTTTTTACACGCGCTTGGGCGACGTTTTTGCGTGGGTCTGTCTTTTTTGTGCCGCAGGGGCTTTAATAAAGAGAAAATATTGGTTGTAGTTGAATATCTTTACGATATATTGAAATCAATATGAAAAAAATTCATTTCGACAGTCTATCGATCATCGGTTACGGCTTGATGGCCTTGTACGGGGTTTCGTTGTGGTACTATATCGGCACGTTTCGTGTCAGTGAATTTTGGAGCCACGCCACGTTTTTGTCGCTGATGTTTATCGTGTTATTTGCCAATTCTTTTTTTGTGATTGCGCATGTTGAGTGGAGTCGCAAAATTTTGACAAGCCTTAACATCGTTATGGCCATTTACATTTTGGCCCTGCACTGGTATTATCCGGGCTATGTTCACTTAGGGTATGTTTTTATCAATGTCGCCCTTGTTTTGTTTTTTGACTTAAAACGCATCAAAGTTATTTTTAAAAAGAATTGGGAAACGGTCCGCAAAAGTATTCTTGTCGTCGACGATGACGAGGGACTGCAAAAAACGATTAAGCGTATTTTATTGACTAGCGGATACAGTGTTTTAAGTGCCATGACTGGCGAGCGCGGGATTCAGGTTGCCAAATTGCAAAAACCGGATTTGATTATTCTCGATGTTCTTTTGCCGGGCATGAAAGGCCGCGAAGTTTGCAAAATTCTCAAAAGTAGTGATGCCACAAAAAGTATTCCGGTTATTTTTTTGACCGCCAAAGATTCGCCGGATGATGTTGCAGCCGAAAAGGCAGCCGGAGGACTGATGCATATTACCAAGCCTGTCAATGCCAAAACGCTTATGGCCGAGATCCGCAAAGTTATTTCTTAGTCCATTCTCAAAAAGGAGAACGTCATGGTTAAAATTGGGGCAAAGGAAGATTTTTTTGTGGATGTTTCCAATTTTTTTAAAAGAATCTGGCCGCGCAAGTTTATTCGCCCGTCAAAAGCTGACCAATCAAAATCCCAGTGGACGGTCCTCGTTGTCGACGACGATTTTACGTTTGTTAAGCTGGTTAAGGCACATTTCGTTAGGCAGTCGATCACGGTTTTAGGGGCTGAGACCGGCGAGTATGGGTTGGAAATGGCCAAGCGTTACAAGCCAGACTTGATTATTCTGGATGTGATTTTGCCGGGGATGAAGGGCCGCGAAGTCTGCGCCAAACTCAAGGAAGATATTGCGACAGAAAATATTCCGGTCATGTTTGTCACATTTAAGAATTCGCTTGATGACATTTCAGCGGAAATGGAATTAGGCGCGGTCATGCATTTGACAAAACCAATTAATTACGGACATTTGTATGAACAGGTTTATAAGATTTTAAGCAAGGGGTAATCGGATGCAAATTTTTACAGTTCCGGTTGTAAAGCCGGATGATGTCAATGTGATTGTCGGCCAAGCGCATTTTATCAAGACGGTCGAAGACCTTTATGAGGCGATCGTGTCGAGTGTTCCGACAATGAAATTTGGTCTAGCGTTTTGTGAAGCTTCCGGTGCTTGCAAGGTGCGTTTGGAAGGAAATGATGAAAATTTAAAAAGTCTTGCCGGACAAACGGCGCTGGATATCAGCTGTGGTCATGTTTTTGTCATTATGCTGCGCAACGGTTTTCCGATCAATATCCTTAACGCGATCAAAAATACAGTCGAGGTGTGTACGATTTTTGCCGCGACAGCCAATCCGCTTGAGATCATTGTTGCGGATTCCACGACGGGGCGCGGCGTTTTGGGCGTCATTGACGGGCTTAAGCCTAAGGGTATTGAAAACGAAAGTGATATCGCTTGGCGCAAAGATTTCTTACGCAAGATTGGATATAAACGTTAAAGCTATGGACTTCAACGGACGAAAAAAAGTTTTAAGACGTGACGCGGCGCGCTATGGAATGTTTAGCGCGTACTGGTTATTAAACCGCCTGCCTTACGGGATGGTCAAAGGTCTTTTGCGTGTCCTTATCGGAATCGGTTTTTTGGTGACGGGCCGTTTGAAAAAAATCGCCCGCGAAAGTCTGCAGATTGCTTTTGGAAAAGAAAAGTCTGCTGTAGAAATCGACGAGATCATCAAAAAATGTTTTTCCAATTTTGGGCAGGGGATGATTGAGATGATCTATTTTAATGAACATCTTGATATGATGCAAAAGCATGTTGTTTTTGAAGGCCGCGAAAATCTCGACGCGGCGCTGGCCAAAGGCAAAGGGGTTATGGCGGTTACTGCGCATTTTGGAAATTTTCCGCTTATGATGATGTATATGGCGCGTCTGGGATACAAGTGCAATGTTCTTATGCGCAACACACGGGATCCTAAGATCGACGAGTTTCTTTTGCAAAAACGTACCGAGGCGGGACTTAAAACCATTTTTGCACTGCCGCGCAAAAAAGCAGTCATGGACACGCTCAAGGCGCTGCGCAATAATGAAATTGTGTTTATTCTCATGGACCAGAATTTTGGCAGTGATGGTGGGGTGTTTGTGGATTTTTTTGGGCAAAAGGCCGCAACAGCGCCCGGGCCTATTGTTTTGGCCCAGCGGGCAGAATCCCCGATTGTCCCAATTTTTATTCGCCGCGAAAATGATATGAACAAGATTGCCGTCGAGCCAGAAATGCCTTTAGAAGTTTTAGAAAATAATGACGAAATGGTCTTAGTCAACGTTGCCAAGATCACCAAAATCATCGAAGGCTATATCCGTCGCTATCCGCACGAGTGGGGCTGGATGCATCGTCGATGGAAGACGCAGGTTCCTGGCAGCGAAGTCAAGGAGTCCGGCGATGGCGTTTGACAAAAAGATTTTGCGAAGCAAACCTGTCCTTTTTATTTTAGGCATGGTGCTTATGATCGTCGGCATTACGCTTGTTTTGGTTTGGTGGAAAGATGTCACCGTTCTTTTTCGCGGCTGTATTGGTGTCTTTACAGCTCTGGCAGGCCTCGTCATCCTCTCGATGATGCGGGAATAATCCCACGCTAATCTTGCTTTTTAGGCCAAAAAAGGGCATGCTTAAGGCATGCTTTCGAACAATCCAAAGGGTTTTTCTATGCAAAAATTCGCAGTGTTTATTTCCGGCAACGGAACAAATTTGCAGGCGATCATTGATAGTCTCAAAAAAGGTGAAATCAATGCGCAGTTAGCGCTTGTCATCTCGAGCAATGAAAAAGCGCTGGGCCTAAAACGGGCCGAGAATGCCGGAATCAAAACGCTTGTTTTTAATCCCGCGAACTACACCAACCGCCAAAGCGTTGACCGCGATATTGTAATTACTCTCAAGGAACATCAAATTGATTTTATCGTTTTAGCCGGGTATATGCGGATGTTGACGCCCTATTTTATTAAACAGTTTCCCAACAAGATCATCAATGTCCATCCTTCTTTGTTGCCATCGTTTAAAGGGGTTGATGGGATAAAGGATGCGTTTACCTATGGCGTTAAGCAGACGGGCGTTACGGTTCATTTTGTTAATGAAAAGATGGATAACGGCCCGATTATTATGCAGGACACCGTGAAGATCAATGAAGAAGATACGCTCGAAACGTTGGAAGAAAAAATCCATCGCGTCGAACATCGGATTTATTCGCAGGCTGTTGCGCTTTTTGCGGACAATCGGCTCAAAGTCAAAGGCCGGCGTGTGACAATTTTAGCCAAGCCGTCCGTCTAAAGGAAAAAAGTTATCATGAACCTCGAGGTTTTTTCACTTTGTGATGCGGCAACCCATGATAGTGGAAAACTTAATATTCTTGGGGCTTTTGATACGATTTGGATGCCGCAGACCCCGGGAATTCATTCTCAGTGCGCGGTTGCGTTGCGAGTGAGGTTTGGGGTTTTGGAGCGCGGCGGGCATACGATTGCCGTGAGTTTTGTGGATATAGACGGCAAACACATTATTCCCACCGCCAGCGGGACGATCAATGTGAATTTTCCTGACCAGCAGCGCACCGGGTCTGCTAATTTAATTCTTAACATTCACGGTTTAAAAATTGAAAAGTTTGGGGAATATTCCATTGATTTGGCTATTGATGGAGTCCCTTTAGCGTCCTTGCCGCTTTTTGTCTTGGCTCGACAATAGCTGTGTTTGGTGACGACATCGTTCTTGCCATATTTTCCCCGTCGTGATATAAAGGAAACCAGCTGCAGGTTCTTATTCCGCAACAGAAGACCACGTTCTGTTGAGACGTGGATGGGATGGTCTTCTGGCGGGATTCCGCTCTACGGAATCTCGAAACGGGAGAGACAACGGCTGTAAAGCCGGGGAGCTTCATTGTTCTTCAAGTCGTTGGGTTAATTTTTAAGGGAGGCATGCATGAGGCAATATTCTTTTTTACGCGCGTTTGTTTTTTTGTTTGGAATTGTATTGTTTTTATCCAAAACGGCTGACGCTTTGGAACAAAATACTAACATGCTGACGCTGGGTATTGAAACAGGGTATTTTCAGCATAAAGATGATTCGATGAAAGAGACGGGTTTTTTAAGCGGGATGAACAGTTCGTTTACGCATCACGGGAATTTTATTAACGAACGTTTTCCGCGGGGGATGTTTAAATTAGACGGACGGATTATTTTTGGCCGGATTAAATATGATGGAGTACTTTTTGACAGGAATCATTATGAGATTAAGAACGTCAAAGACCTTTCAGGGGAAATCCGTGGGGTTGCTGGATATGATTTTTCGATATTTTCGGAGACGACGTTAACGCCGTTTACGGGGCTTGGATACCGGTATTTTTCGGATGACCTTTCCAAAGACAATGCCGGGTACAGACGACATTCCAATTATCTTTATAGCCCTATTGGGTTTGAAACCAACACGCCTTTGTCAAAGGGCTGGTCAGCGGGCATTGCGGCAGAGTACGATATTTTTTGGCGCGGCTGGCAGGACACGTTTTTGAGCGATTTGGATCCTTTATTTTCGGATTTGACCAATGTCCAAAAGAAAGGGTACGGCTTTAAGGCTTCGATCAAGGTCCGTAAATCGATGGAAGATAAAAATTTTATTTTTGAACCGTATGTTGATTATTGGAATATCGAAAACTCTGACACACAGACAGTATATTACGCAGGAGCTCCTACCAGTTCCCCTACCAGTCCTAGTTTTCAAGAACGTAAAAATAATTCAACGATATTTGGTATGAGAGTGGCAGTCGAGTTCTAGCTTAAAGCTTAGAGCTGGCTTTTGTCGAAAGTGGATTCTTTTTCGGTTTGCAGGTCAGTCAATTTGATTTTTTCGAAATCACTAAAGTTGTAAAGTCGGCAGGTCTCGGCGATCGTGTTCCAGATTTCATCCTGCACTTCTCCCGTCGGCGGAAACCCGCTTTGGGTAAACTGGAATTTGATGCGGTTTTCAATCTGCTTGGCCAAAAAATTCCCCAGTGTCATTTCTTCTGTTTTTAATCGGCTGCCTGTTTTATCGCCAATCAAGTCTTCATCGCCAAACAATTCATAAACAAAACGCTTGCCATATTCATCACTTGTCAAAGCCGGCGGGTTGGACAAAGCCATTTTCATGTCATTAAAATAGCTGATGGATTTGATGGCGATGCCTTTTTTTATGTCGGCAAAAACCATGACAAAAAATTCCGGAGCAACTTCATCTTTTGGAAAAGTCACAGGATTGCGGACCATTTTTTCAACCAGCTTGCTGTCGGTTTGTGAATTTCTTTGATTGCCTACCGAAAGGGGAGCTTCAATATTTTCTTGCCCGACGTCAAAATAGGCACGGGTCAAGGCTGTCAAAACCTCCCGCTGCTTTGTGTTGTACTCATCGCTGTATTTGTTTTCGTAGGTTGCAGACTTGTCATATTTTTTAGTCATGGCAATATCGTAGCGGACGATAAAATTTTTGTTTTCAAATGTGTTCTCCAAAAAATTGATCGACCAGCTTGTTTTCGTCTCGGTTTTGGGGGCTTGATTCTTTGATGCCGCACGAAAATTGATGATCCCATCGTTTATCGGGACATAGACCCACATGGTTTTCCCGTCGGGGATGATCGTAACGTCATATTTGAGTTCTTCTTTACAGATTTTAAGAAAATATTCCTGTGCCTGCGAAAGTGTTGTGATCGTTTTTGGAGCTGTCGGAGCTTTGGAGCAAGAGCCAAGCGATAAGAAAAGAAAACAAAGTGCGATAACGATTTGGGGGCGGATCATGAGTTTAAGTCAGCTGGACGCGAAAAAGGAGTGACTCCAAATTTATTGAAAATCGCTTCGATTTCGTCGTATTCGAGTTCTTCTTTTTTAAGGAGTTCTTCTGCAAAATAAATAAACAGATCTTTATGTTTTGTTAAAGTTTCACGGACTTCTTTCAGGCAAGTTTGTAAAATATCTTGTGAGTCCAGCTCGAGGACATTTTTAATAGGATCAGCCGTCATATTATCGGCATAATCAAGGTAACGGTAGTCGCCGATATAGCCGCTTTTTCCCATCCCGTAACTCCAAACCATATCGCGTGCAATGTTAAGGGCGGTATTAAAGTCACTGCCGGAGCCTCCGCCGACACCGCTGGTTGTTGAGTTAAATGTCATCATTTCGGCGACATAGCTGGCGATGCAGATTTTGATGTTCGCCAGAAAATACTCTCGGTTGTGTGAATAGTGTTCTTCGCGCGGTAAATGTGAAACAAAACCCAAAAATCCTTTTCGCGGAACGATGGTAGCTTTGACCACATCATCCTTAGGATGAATCAGGTAAGCTAAGATGGCATGTCCGGCTTCGTGATAAGCTGTCCATTTTTTGTCTTCAGCTGTCATGTTGATATTGGATTTCATTCCGTAAGTCACGCGGTCATAAGCTTCGGTCAAGTCTTTCATCGTCAGCTGATCGCGTTTTTCACGCAAAGCGATGATACCTGCTTCTCTGACTAAAGCGTCAATATCCGATGGAGTGCACCAGAGTGTTTTGCGGGCTAAAATATCGATTCTGACTTCAGGCGAAGTTTTGACACGGTTAAGGTAAAAGCTAAAAATATCTTTTCGCTCTTTCAGGTTGGGGCGATGGATGTAGATTTTGCGGTCAAAACGGCCTGCGCGGGTAATTGCCGGGTCCAAGAGATGCTCGCCCATATTTGTTGCTGCGATCACGACAATATTGTTCTCAGCTTTCCGCAAGCCGTCCATTTCAGTTAAAAATTGATTGATTGTTGCATTGTGCGAAATCCCGCCGCCAAAGCCGGTGTCGGCCATGCGCGGCCGGGCAAATGAATCGATTTCATCGATAAAAATAATGCACCCGCCTTTGAGGCTTGCAATCGCACGGGCTTGACGAAACAGGGATTTCATCTGTGCCGCGCCCTGTCCGACAAAGATGCCGACAAATTCGCTTCCGACGACAGAAAGAAAAGGCAGCCCGCATTCTGTTGCGATTGCTTTGGCTAAATAAGTTTTTCCACAGCCTGGAGGCCCGATCATCAGGGTTCCTTTGACAATTTTTCCGCCGATAATTTTTAAAAGTGCGCGATCTTTTAAAAGCGTGACAAGTTCCCATGCTTCTTTTTTTGCACTTTCCATCCCGATGACGTCGGCCCACTTGATGTTGACTTTCGCCTGCGCAGCTTGTTCTCTGCCTAAACGGTCAAAAAAACTGCCGTTCATCATAAAGTATTGTGCCATTTGCAGAAAGGCGACAAAAACAAAAGCTTGCATGATCCCGACAAAAATATACATGCCCAACATCGCAACCATGGATTTTCGTGAAAAGCTTTCGAGAGCAACAAAATTTGTAAACCCAAAATAAAGGCAGGCAAAAAGACACGCAATGATAAATAGGGCAATGAGGCTTAAGGTAATTCGAAGCCAGTTAATTCGCAATAAGGTCAAAAGGTAACGCAGCATAGGGGAGCCTGGGTTGTGGGTTAACGAGTAAAAAACTAAAGAGAGTATAACATATCTCCGTCAAAATTCTAGAACCTTGACTTTAAAATGGAACTATGCTAATTTGTCCCTATTCTTGGAACGGAATTTTGTTCATTTTCTGCATTTTTAGAATCCAAACTAAATTTTTATTTTAAAAAGGATAAGCGACATGGCAAAAATTAAGGAAGTTAAAGCAAGACAAATTATTGATTCTCGCGGCAATCCGACCGTCGAGGTGGATGTCCGTTTAGGCAGCGGCGCTTTTGGACGGGCGGCAGTTCCGTCGGGAGCTTCAACCGGCGAATATGAAGCGATCGAGCTTCGCGACGGAGACAAGAGCCGATGGATGGGCAAAGGCGTTACCAAGGCGGTCAACAATGTCAACACGATCATCGCCAAAAAAATCAAAGGCCAAAAATCTTGTTTTGAAGATATTGACAAAATTCTTTTGGATTTGGATGGCACCGACAACAAAAGCAAATTAGGTGCGAACGCGATTTTAGGCGTTTCGATGGCTGTGGCTAAAGCCGCGGCGGCGGACAAGCAAGAGCCGCTTTATCGTTATTTGGGCGGCAACCGTGCCAGCATTTTGCCAGTTCCTTTGATGAACATTTTAAACGGCGGCGTGCATGCGGATAATAATCTCGACATTCAGGAATTTATGATTGCCCCGGTCGGAGCCCCGACTTTTTCGGAAGCGATTCGTATGGCTACCGAAGTTTTTCATAACCTCAAGAAAATTTTGCATGACAAAAACCTTTCGACATCCGTCGGGGATGAGGGCGGTTTTGCGCCGAATTTAGGCAAGAACGAAGAAGCTTTAGCGCTCATTATCGATGCGATCACGAAAGCCGGTTACAAGCCGGGCAAAGATGTTTTTATCGCGCTTGATTGTGCGGCCTCGTCATTTTTTGATAAAAAAGGCGGGTACGATTACAACGGAAAGATTAATACCGCCGACGAAATGATCGCGGTGTATGCGAATATGCTCAAGAATTATCCGCTGGTTTCCATTGAAGATGGTTTGGACGAAAACGATTGGGACGGCTGGAAAGTTTTGACCGACAAATTAGGTTCCAAGGTTCAGCTCGTCGGAGATGATTTGTTTGTCACCAATGTTAAACGTCTTAAGGATGGGATCCAAAAGGGTGTTGCCAATTCAATTTTAGTCAAAGTCAATCAGATTGGCAGTTTGTCTGAGACGCTTGACGCGGTCAATCTTGCAAAGAAAAACAAATACACATCGATTATTTCTCATCGTTCCGGTGAAACAGAAGATACGACGATCGCCCATTTGGCGGTCGCCACCGGTGTTGGTCAGATTAAAACGGGTTCTTTGTCGAGAACGGATCGTCTTTGCAAATATAATGAGCTTTTGCGTATTGAAGAAGAACTTGGCAAGAAGGCGATTTATGCGGGTTCTTTGTGGGGCAAGATTTATTAGTCACGTAACCGTATGATAAAAAACGCCCTTTGGCTCTTTGCTTTTGCGATTTTTGCTGTGGTTATCTTTTTGCCGTCGTATACAAAACTGCAGGATTTAAGGCAAAAAAATATCGATTACAGCAAACAGATTGAAGAGTTAAAGTTGCGCAAGATCAGGTTGGTCGAAGAAATGCGGCGTTTGGAGCGTGACCCGGCGTATTTGGAGAAGGTTGGCCGCGAAAAGATGGGCTTGATACGCAGCGGCGAGGTCGTTTATAAGATCAGCCAGCCAACCAATACGGTCAAGAAGTAAGAATACCGCCTTTCTTTAAGATAGTTTTTTAATAAAGCGGGCGACCGAGGACTTAATGTCCGAGGAAGTACCGCCGTTTTCTCAAGATATTTTCATTCAGATAAACGGCGGGGTGGAGCAGCCCGGTAGCTCGTCAGGCTCATAACCTGAAGGTCACAGGTTCAAATCCTGTCCCCGCAACCAATACGAAAAGGTGGAGTAGGAACAAGTAGCCCTCGACGAGCTACCAACCTGCTCCACCCCTTTCCCACTAACCGTTGGAAGACAGCATGTTGCCTGTAAGCCCAACGGCAAATGAAACTCCCCGAGCTCTACAAAGAATTCACCAGCTACTCAATCTTAGAAAGGTGCTTAGAACCTACTACTATCCTGTGGTATGACGGCAGTATTCGCTGCTTCTATAAATACCTTCGTCGTCGAGTATTACCCGCTACTTTAGACGCCCTCAGCGTTGAAACCCTGCGAGATTTTCTTATTCACCAGCGACAGTCAGGCAACTCACCCAGAACGATTCTAAATCTGATACGGGCTTTGAGGGCTTTTTGTACCTTCCTGGTTAAGCGCAATCACCTCCCCAATAATCCATTTGACCGCATTGAAAAGCCCAAAATAGCCCGCAGGCTTCCCGAGTTTCTGGATGAAGACGAGGCCAGGAAATTATTACGGGCCTGCATGGATATGAAGCGGTTTTATAAATCCCAGTGGTATAGAGACGTGGCGATTATTGCCATGTTTTTATTAACGGGGATACGGAAGAAAGAGCTTCTTAATCTCAAAATGCGGGACTTAAATCTTGAGCGAGGATATATCAAAGTTTCAGCCAAGAACAAAGAACGGCTCATCCCTTTAAACGAAACGCTTATAGGATTCGTGAAGGACTATTTGAAGGTTCGCCCCGAGCGGACGGTAGATAATCTCTTTGTCTCGACGAATAGGCGAGGTTCAGCACTTACCACCCAGGGGCTTTATGACATGTTCCGAGAACTCCGCAAGAAGGCCAAGATTCCAAAGAAAGTTTGCCCGCAAATATTGCGGCATACCTTCTGCACATTGATGCTTAGGAATGGTGTTAATCTGCGAGACATTCAACTTCTGGTTGGTCATGCTGATATTTCCACCACGGCGAGATTTTATTTGGGATGCGATGAGCAGCAGTTAAGAGGAGCGGTGGAAAAGCACCCATTAAACATATAAAAATTATTGGGTGGGTAAGTTTTGCTTGTTCAAAACATATTTAAACGTTAAAATAAATAACTTAAGTAATATCAAACATTTACAGAATGCCGAGCATATGCACTCAGTTAATCATTCAGATTTCTTGATACACTGGACTGGGAAAGATATTGATAACAAACATGACCCTGACTGGTATCATCGCCCCTATTGTGAAATTAAGAATAACGACTTAATTGAAGAATATATACAAAGATTAGTTTCGATTTTGAAATATGGGCTATGGATGACTAAGGATGAAGAACTGATTCTTGATGGCCAAAAGATAAATAGGCCGTTAGTTGCCAGAACCTGTTTTACTGAATTAAAGCTGTCTGATTCAAGAGCTCATGCCGTTAAATTCGGAAGATTAGGTATAGGAGTTAAAAGATTTTTTCTATTTGATAGATTGGGATGCCCCATGATTTATGTCCAACCCGAGATGCAAAATTTGTTTCTTCCCAAAGCCAACAAGAATTTACCGAATCAAAATTATTACCAATGGATGTTATTGTTTGCGAAGAAAATGTTTGAGAGAGATGACAGAGGCCATATTCGATATGATATTTTTGATGAATCTGAGTGGAGAATTGTTTTCTCTGAAGAAATTAAGACCACTATGAATGAGGCGATTAAAAATCGTGTTATTAAAAAAAGACCCGAGGAGATGTTCTTAAAACCTGACAATCTACCTGGGGAAAATAAGCCAGAATATCTGTTGCCTCTCGATGGCTGGTTCTCAATGGTAATCTTTCCAAGTTTAGAAATTAAGAATCGAGCGTTAGAAAATACTGAAATAATAAATTTAATAAATGACATTAAGAAAGCTGATACGCCTGGGTGTACAAAGAACGAGAGAGTTAATTTACCAATTTTGTTAGATTTAGATGCTTGTAAGCATTTTTGATTTGGTGAGGAGTTGTTATGGCAACTATACAAGAAATAGTTAATAACCGTCACAAGTATAAGGTTGATTTGAATTATCAAAGACCATCGGATGCTTGGTCGAATGAAGATAATCAATGTCTCATTGACACAATACTAAAAGGGGAGCCTATGCCCCTGTTTTTCTTAAATTATAAATCAGGAGAAAAGGTTTCTTACATTGTGGACGGACAGCAACGCTTAAGTGCTATTTTTAAGTTTCATGATAACAAATTAAAATTAAATAAAAAATTTTCTGGCGTTCAGAACCACGGGAAAACCTTTAATAGTGAGAATCCAATAGATGATAATCAGAGAGATGCTTTCCTGAATTATGAATTGCGTTTCTGGATAATGGAAGATTATGACGACGAGAGAGTCCGTCTAATCTTTTCACGTTTACAGCGTGGTAAGCCTCTTCAGCTTGGAGAAAGACTAAATGCAAAGGCTGGCACAATTGTTGAGCGAATGCGGGAAATAGCGCACCATCCGTTTATGGATAAATCTATTGGCGTGTACAAAGAACGTTACGGTATATATCCTGATGCAGCAAGAATTCTGTTTTATGAAAAATACGGCGCAAAACAGTGTGGTTCAAATGAGCTTTATAATTTTTTTGATGAAATTAAAGACATCGCGAAGGATGATAAAGACTATAAAGCTGTCATAAGTAATTTGAATTTTTTGACAGAATGTTTCCCTCCCAACCCAGGAGAATATCATTATTTGGAAAAACATGCTTGGGTGCTCGCCGTCTACGGAATGGTTAAAGACCTTCGTTTGAGCTATTCACTTGTTGGGAAGGAAGGTTTAATCAGAGCATTTATTGAAGACTTTCACGGTAAAGTTTATACGGAAGATTTTCGGCGGTCGAACGCAAATTATCAGAGATTTTATGACAATGTGCGTGGCGGGTGGTCTGAAAAAATCATTAACCTTAGAAAAAATATTCTTAGGCAGGAATTCCTTAAGAAATATCCCCTTGCTGAATTGGATGAAAAACGTCAAATATCCGACGAGGATAAGATTGCCGTCTTTGCTAAGAATCCACGTTGTCAAATTTGTAATAAGCCATTCAAAGATTATAAAGAACCCGAGTATCATCACAAAACTCGATATGCTGATGGTGGGAAAACCGAGATTCCCAATATAATGATTTTATGCTCTAAATGCCATGATGAGGTTCATGGTAAGATTTCTATTGAGCTTCCTTCTGAGGAGGAGATTCCTGAAGTCGATGAGTAGCTTCATAAGTTCGGAAGCAGTTTAGTGACTTTATAGGCAATTCTCATCTGAGGGTTGCTTTTTTTATTGGGGCTACATTATGGAAAGAAATTTTATATTTATTACAGGTGTTCATGGAGTTGGAAAGACAAGTCGTTGTAAAAAAATATGCGATGAGTTCGGATTCGTATATCTAAACGCAGGAGATATAATCAACGGTGAAAAAGAAATAATAAATTCTGACAATGACAAAAGGGTTTTGGGCGTGTGTGATAATCAAAATATCTTGATAAATGGACTGAAAAAATATGTATCGGAGAATAAATTGCTGCTGGACGGACATTTAACCTTAATAGGTCATCAATATGAGATTGAAAGGGTGCCTATTCAATATTTGCGAGAAATTAGTCCGACTATGATTGTTTTATTGATTAACCGCCCAGATGAAATTATCAAGAATCTTAAGAATAGAGACTCGAAAAATTATGACATTGATTTGATAACCTCCCAACAACAAATAGAGTCGGAATATGCGGAGCAAGTAGCAAAAGAGTTAAATATCCAGATGATAAAGTTCAATTCATATGATGAGGTGGGGATTATTAGTTTTCTGAAAGGGCGACTGTAGCGCAGTAATATGAGAATCTTAATCGACACAAACATATTCATTCAGCTTGAAGACTCTAATAAAGAAATTGCAAACGAATTTGCTGAGTTTCATAAAGTTTCAATGAAACATTGTCAATTGCGTATCCATCCTAAATCGAGGGAAGATATTGAAAGAGACTTAGATGTTAAAAGAAAAAATGAGATGCTATCGAGGATAAAGAAATATGAGGAATTGGAATCCCCGCCAGAACCGCCCATAGATTTCCTTAAAGAAATAAATTGTAATGTGAGCAACCCAAGAGATTTGGTAGATGCGTATATTTTATACGCCCTAAGACAAAATTGTATTGCTGTCTTAATTTCCGAAGACGCTGGCTTACATGCGAAAGCTCGAAGATGTTCTATTGAGAATGTTTATACAATACCTGAAGGGCTTTCTTTTCTTAAGGCACTTTTTGAAAAGATTCAGGTAGAGATTCCGCATATTTATAATGAAAAGCTCTATAACCTAAATAAAGATGATTCAATATTAGATTCACTAAAGGATGATTACCCCGAGGTAAAAGATTCGCCTTCATTTGAAAAATGGTTTGTCAAATGCCAGAAAGACGGACGGGACGCTTGGGTATACTACCTTAATCGCAGCAAAAATATAGGTGGCATCTGTATACACAAGGACGAAAGTAGTAACTGTAAGCTATATTCAGGAAAAGTTATGAAGGTTTGTACCTTTAAAGTTTCTGAGCAAGCTCAAGGTAACAAGGTGGGCGAATTATTGATAAAAAATTTATTTATGTATTGTATCGAAAATAGATTTGAAAAAGCCTATGTCACTGTATTTGAAAAGCACTCTTTGCTCATTGATTTATTTATTGAGTTTGGATTTCAGCTTGACACTCGCTTGACGGCAAGAGGAGAAAAAATCCTCATTAAAGAGTTTGCAAAGCCCGATGTTAAAGAAACGAATATATTTAGCAAAATGGATTTTTATGTTAAATATTCGCCATACTTTTATGTTAAGAAAGCGGAGAATAAATATATCATTCCCATCATTCCTGATTGGCACACGTTATTATTTCCTGATTATAAAATGCCCCAGATGGAATTATTCCCAACTACGGAAAGTTACGCTTCTGGAAACTCCATAAAGAAAGCCTATCTATGCAACAACAAGAGAAAAGATTTGAAAGTTGGAGATTTAATATTGTTTTATAGGTCGCAAGATTTAAAGAAAATAACTACTTTAGGGATTATAGAAAATATTAAAAGAAGTTCTGACGCTGATGAGGTTAGCGCATTTGTAGGGAAAAGAACTGTTTTCCCTTTGGAGAGCATACAGAAAATGTGCAAGAAAGAAATCTTGGCGATTTTATTCCGACAAATTGGCCATCTCGACGCTGGTATGAGCTTTCAGGATTTGTCCAATCGTAAAATAATCAACAATCACCTTGAGTCGATTACCGCTATAAGTCATAATTCATTCGTAACCTTAGCGGAGAAATTCAAGGATGAATGTATTCTTACCAATTAAACCAAAATTTGCATTTGCTATTTTGGATGGCAAAAAAAGATATGAATTTAGGAAGGGAAATATTGGACAGAAAGTTAAGCGAGTTGTTGTCTATGCCAGTTCACCTTATCAAAAGATTATCGGTTATTTTGAAGTTAAAAGAATACACAAAGACCATCCCGAGAAACTTTGGAATAAATTCTGGAAGTTCTCTGGGATTGAAAAAGAGGAATTTTTTTCTTATTATCAAGACAATGCGTTTGGTATCTCAATTGAGATAAAGAAATTTGTATCGTTGAAGAAGCATATTAACCCCAGAGAAGTGTTCCCCGATTTTGTCATTCCGCAATCTTTTAAATATCTCACTGAGACTGAATTTGAAGTACTCAAAGGCGTTTAAGAAGACTTTTGTAAGCTCAAAAAAAATTTTAGGATTTTTTGAGAAATCATTTCCAGGCATCGGAAGGTCAGGTCGCACTTTTTGAAAAGCTCGTCGTGATTGAGCGTATAAACACGTGCCTCTCTTTGTGAAATCCATTCTCAGGTCGTGGGGCCCCCTCGGAAAAGCCTTTTGTCGGCTTTATGTCACCAAACAAACGACCGATTTTTTGTTTTTGGTTTTAGTCAGAAATCCTGTAAAGAAATGTGGTGATTTTACTGGGAGGATTGTTTGGAAGTTTCTGCGTATCTGAGAAGATAACCCGACAGGCGTCTGCGTTTTTTGTCTTTGCTGCCGACGGGCCGTCCTAATTTTTTCCCAGATGCGACCGCACGTCGAAGCCCCGCCAAAGTTCTCTCCTTCACTCTCAACCTTTCCTGCGAAGCAACCCAAGAAAATATTGCTAATAGCAAGTCGCCAATGCCCTCGTCACGTGTATCGAGCCAGCCTTCCTGAAGGCTTTTAACGGCGACACCATTACGCTTTAATCGTTGTAAATAACCAAGAGTGTTACTGATTCCTTCCCGAGAAAGCCTGTCAAGAGACCACAGAATCAACAATGCGAAGCGATGCTTTTCTGCGTCATTGAGCATTCTAAGAAAATTAACTCTGTCGGAGTTCCCCCCGCTTGCGTGGTCAACATATTCCTCGATGATGTTTACCCCTAAACTATTTGCAAAATCCCGCAGGGGTTTCAATTGATTTATTGGATTTTGTGAATCATCATTTTTCGATACACGAACATAAAGAGCAGCATTCAGCATTGTATCTATCCTCCCTTTGATTGACTAAAGCATATAACATTTGAGCATTTTTGGCTAATTCTAAACGGCCAGTAACTATGGGCCTGCGTCTATTAGCCTGTTTGCCTCGAAGGAAAGCAGTGATTGCGCTGGGCTTTTTCTGAGCATCCCGTTTCAATAACCCATCAAAACATAAGTAAACCCTGAGTCTTAAATATAAAAATATTGAGTGCGCCGAAAGTGTATCAGTTTACGGGATTTTTCAGCTTGTGACTTTTGGCCGATTTTTCTTCATCCGTGACGATTTTTATATAAAAACAGGGCTTTTTTGCGAATTTTGCGGAGAGGGCGAAAACCACGATAACCAGGTTTTTGACGGGCTTTTTGTGGGAACTTTTGGGCCCCGATAGGCCCGCTTTCTTTGCCTTCCCTGAATATAAACACTCCACAATTGGTTGTAGGTTGTTTGAGCCACTTTTTGAAAATCAAAAGAGCAGGGATTATACTTAATATACTATATACAGTTAATAAACTACTGCTAATAATGATATCATCCTAATACTTGACCAGTCCTATTCTAGGACTGGTACTTGTAAAACTAGATACTGGAACAGTATCTAGTTACTCAGTTCCAGAACTGTAATACAGTTCTGTCACAGAGTAACTATTTCACTTTCGTGAAAAATTTTCCTTTAACGGCTAAATCATTCACTCAGTTTGCCCACAACCTTGACCCTCCTTAGTGGCTTAAAGGTCTGGTAGGGGTTGCAATGACGCAAAAGAGAACCTGGAATTTAGGTTCTTTGTTCAAAAGCTCAAAAGGTCGAAAATCGGTTCCTAGAGGCGTTTTGCGCCTTGAGGGGCACCCAACCCTGGTTTAGAAGAAAATCGTGGCAGGAAAGGCCATTTCCGCTCAATTAAAGGGCATTCTGTTAACATTCCTAACAATCTATTGACAACAAAACTAACATGTGCTAATTTATAGGTGCAGGAGTAGAAAATATGAGCGAGCAATTTTATAAGAATTTAGGCCAAAGAATCAAGACTCTCCGAGAAGAAAAAGGGCTCTCGCAAGAAAAAGCAGCCCAATTCTTGGATATTAACAGAGCTTCTTTGTCTCAAATTGAGAATGGTGAGCGGAAAATTACAGCAGAAGATATTAAAAAATTATCCGATTTATTCTGTATCCCTACGGATACACTTCTCGACTTAAAGGCCACAATAAAAGTTGATTTGCAAAAAGAACAGATAACCCCAGAGAAGCAAGAAATTCGTATCAACGTCCCGCAAAAAAAAGTAGACAGGTTTAAGGAAGTTTTGCTCTACGTTTTAAACAAAGTTGGGTCAAGGCCTAATATTGGCGAAACTGTTTTGTGTAAACTGCTTTATTTTATTGATTTTGATTTTTATGAAAAATATGAAGAACAGTTGATAGGTGCCACATATACAAAATATCACTTTGGCCCATTGCCTGTTGAGTTCCTGGAAATCGTGAAAGAAATGGAAAATAATCACGAGTTGGTAAAAGTTCAGAATCAATATTTTCAATATAGCCAAACAAAATATTTGCCTCTCAAAGAACCAGACTTAAGTAAATTCAAGGCACACGAGATTAAACTTATTGACGAGGTTTTAGAAAGACTGTCGCATCTTAGTGCAACTGTTATTAGTGACTACTCTCATGGTGATGTTCCCTGGATGACGACAGAAGACGGCCAAGTCATTGATTATGAAAAGGCGTTTTACAGGCAGAAGCCTTACTCTGTGAGGAGCTACAACGATGACGGTATTCAAGCAGAGAAGGAATCTTCCTGAGTTTGACCGAGAATTAAAAAAATTACTCAAGAAATTTCGGACACTAGAAGAAGACATAGAAAATTTAATTGATGCTGCCTTGAAAATGTACCATAAATTGGGGCAGCAAAATTATGACGGCATTGAACGGATAGACAACTTAGGAATTGAATATCCGCACATTCTCAAAGTCACAAAGTTTGCATGCAAAGCATTAAAAGGTCGAGGAGTCAAAAGCGGCATAAGAATTATTTATGCCTATTTTCCCGACGAGGATTTGATTGAGTTTGTCGAGATTTATTTCAAGACAGATAAGGAAGTTGAAGACAGGGAAAGAATAAAACAATATTACAAGAAATGAGCGGATAAAAGATGTCTCAACCGAATGATGATGTTAAAAAAGAAATGGAAGACGCCCTTAATTCGGGTGCGGGTTCTAAAGTTGCCAGATTTGCGCTCGCTTTTTTAGGAGGCTTAATTCCTTATGCTGGTGGGGCCATTGGTGGAGGTGCAGGGGCATGGTCTGAGGCAGAGCAAGAAAGATTTAATAAGATATTTGCTTCTTGGCTTAAACTTCAAGAAGATGAAATTAAAGAAATTGGAAAAACTTTGATGGAGGTAATGCTTCGACTTGATAGAAACGATGAACGAGTTCAAGAACGAATTCAAAGTCCTGAATATCTTAAGTTGATAAAGAAATGCTTCAGGGATTGGAGTGCCGCTGAGAGCGAAGAAAAAAGGATTTTAATCCGCAACCTTCTTTGTAATGCTGCGGGTGCCCAGAAAATTTGTGGCGACGATATATTACGGATGTTTATTGAGTGGATTGACCAATACAGCGAAGGCCATTTTAAAATAGTTCAGTTAATTTATAAAGACCCAGGATTAACGAGATATGAAATGTGGCAAGAAATTCATGGGAATAGAGTCAGGGAAAATTCAGCCGAGGCAGACCTCTTTAAGAAATTGATTCACGATTTGAGTGTCGGGCACGTTATCAGACAACACAGGGAAACAGATGCCTCGGGTAATTTCCTGCCTAAACGAAGACGCCCCAGAAGGACAGGACAAGTAAAATCCGCATTTGATGATAAGGATGAGTATGTGTTGACAGAGTTAGGAGATTGGTTTGTTCATTATACGATGAATGAGATGGTTCCAAAAATCGCTCATCAAGAAGCGACGATGGGAACCAATAATTAATCAATTCCCGACGGTGAAAGCAGAGAAATGGTTTGAAACTTCCATTTATCGGTAACGTATAATTATAATTCTGAAGGATTAAATGATGCAGTTTAACACGAGACAGCTTGTAACTGTAAATTTGAAATATGGCACTTCTGCAAAACCACTTAAAACTTTAGCTTTTGCTGAGCTGATAGCAAAAGTTATGTATTCCATAGAATCGCCCGTTGAGGTGCAACAGTTGGTGTCTGAGTCGGCAAAAATGATTGGGAACAAAAGTGTCTCATCGGAATTGGTTATTGACGGGCTTCAATTTTTACAACAATCTGGCAAAGTTAGAACGAATGGGAAGACATGGCAGTTAGAGAATAATAGTCGCAAAGACATTAGTAGGGAAATCAATACAGAAAGAGGCCTGTTGCGGGAAGTTTTAGAGCGCCATTTCCCAGCCACCCTCCCGAAAAAGATACTTAAAATGTGGTTCAGAGAGTCTTCTGCGGATTTCCTGGGATTTTATTGTGATGAATGGATTAAAATATCGAGTAAAGGTAATAGAAGAATTGCGGCTTCCTCACAGACGATTGAACAGTTGCTTTCCAATTCCATAAAGAATAATAAACTAGAGCAGCATAAGCAGGCGTTAGTTGCTGGTTTCGTAAGTTTCCTCTCAAGTGATAATATTCGAGACCAACAATATTTATTTTTGATGAGTCAGGCGATGTTTTCAGCACGTTTAGTGGCTGCTGACATTGGGATAGACCCTATTACAATTGAAGAATTAAGTAATTCAACATTCATTTTTGACACAAATGTTTTGTTCGCTTTATCGCTGGAAAGTAGTAGATTGTGGCAATCAATCAAGGCCTTAGAAGGTGCATTCAAGTTTCTTAACTCAAAATTAATTTATCTGCATTGCACGACAGAGGAATACGCCCGAGCTTTGAACGCAAAACGAGGGGATGCGATTCATGTAATTAAAGCTTTTGATGATGAAGTGATTCAGGATGTCAGAGACGATTTTATTGCGACTGCACGAGATAGAGGTTGTAAAAATGAAGAAGATTATAACAGATTCTTCGATTCTCTTTTAAATATACCTCGGACATTGCCCGACGGGCTTAATATAGTTTTGGAAGACGATAAAGAATTTCTAGATACTCAAATAAAATCTGAGCAGGATGAACATTTAAAAAATCAAATACAAAAATTTGCCTTAAAATTTCGTGCGAAATGGAAAGGGAAAAAAGGGCAGGCGGCGTTAAATCACGATACTTGTTTAATTCATACTGTTGATTACTTAAGGGGGAAAAATGAGAAAGCTTGGATACTAAGTTTGGATAGGTCTTTGCAAGCATCTGTGTTAGAACAAACTCCGCACCATGAGTTGCCCAAACTGCTATCTGTTTCGGTATTGATAGAGATTCTTGCCCTAAATAATTCGGAACCAATTTCTGATGCTACCAATTTTGCCCCATTATTATCCAAGCTATTACTCAATGAATGTTTGCCTTCAAGCAGTACTTATATTTTGCAGGATTTACAATTGTTGGATAAAATTAATGAAAGGGCCGCTGACTTACCTTCGGAGGAAGTTAAGAAACTCGTTAAAGAGATTGCAAAGGCGAGATTAGAAGGAAAAGCGCACGACAGCAATTTGGCCTTGAGGATTAATAGATTGTATCAAGCAAGCACTATAGAGGTTTCTGAGCAGTTGTCTGATGCTAAAGAAAGAATCAAGCGAGCGGAAGAAGAAACTAATCAAGAACGAATTAAATCAGTAGAACGAGAAAAAGAATTAAACAATTTTAAGGCGGCTAAAATTAAAAGGGATGCTTTAGGTGCTTTGCTGCGGGGACTGCTTAAGACATTGCCTATTTGTGGGATGGGTTCCTTGTTGGTAGCGTGGGGTTATTGTAAAATATTTAATTGTGGGGATTATCAGCAAATAATTCGTGATGTTTTAGCTGCGCTACCAATATTATATTTTATTTTTTGGCCTTTGAAAAAGTTATGGGGTAATTATAAGGCAAGTTGTCAAAATGCGTCTAGAATTCGACAGTAATTATTTGTGCGTAGGTAATATTAATTCAGTCAAAACCCAGAAAGGAGGAAGGCTTACAGTATTGCCTAACTCCAACGGTAAAAAACGGGAAAATCGGGTTGAAATTATTTCTTTTCGGCGGCTCATAACCTGAAGGTCACAGGTTCAAATCCTGTCCCCGCAACCAAATAAAAACCCAGTTTCCGACGAGGATTCTGGGTTTTTGTTTGCCTTCTGCAAATCTCCAACTACTACCAATTTTGATGAATTTAGGCCATTTTTGATGAAAAGTTGGCACAAATCTGGCACATTTTTGGCATACCAAAATCCTCCCTTTGACACCCCTGTACGGTGGTTTATATATAATGAGGCAATAGACTTATCGGATGGAAATGGTGGCAGGAAAAAGGTAACAATGTTACAATACTGAATATTTTGAATAGCCCATAGCGGAATTTTAATGATCTCAGCAGATACATACACCGTTGAATACTTGGCCCGGATATAGGTAACCGGGCTTTAAAGTTGGTGGCAGTGGATGACCCGGAAGGTATCATGATAAATCGGCGAATACATCGCCCGTAGTAAGTTAAAGATCAGAGAGCATATACCCCAATGCCAGATGAATTAAATGAAGCAAAAACACGTATCAAAATAATTGATCCGCTTTTAACATCAGCTGGATGGGATTTAAACGATCTCACAAAAGTCCGCAGGGAAGTGCCTGTTGACGGCTATGACAAAGAACCATGGAATGGCGTGACCGATTATTGCTTGTACGACTCCCGTAACAATGTCTTGGCTGTTGTAGAAGCCAAGAAAATGAGCCGTAGCCCGAGGGAAGCAGATGAACAGTTACGATATTATTTAAATTACATCAGTAAGAATCAAGAATTTACGCCATTCGGATTTATGTCGAATGGTCTTAATACTTATTTCTGGGAAATTGGTCTTGCCCATCCGAGATTGGTTGCCGGATTTTTTAGTCCAGACGATTTAACCCGCCTTCTTTTCCTCCGTCAAAATCAGCAATCACTAAATGAAACTTTGATCAATAGGACTATTGCTAATCGCCCTTATCAGCAGGAAGCTGTGCGCAGGGTTTGTGAAGTTTTTGAAGAAGGCAGGCGACGAGCGCTTTTGGTAATGGCAACAGGAACGGGTAAAACGCGTACAACAATGGCATTGATTGATATATTTTTAAAAACGAACCAAGCGAGAAATGTTCTCTTTTTAGCTGATCGTGATGCGCTGGTTGAGCAGGCGTTATCTGATGGGTTCAAAGCGCATTTACCTAATGAGCCTCGAGATCGCATTTATACCCGTAACATCGATACGACAAAGCGTTTGTTTGTGGCGACTGAACAAACGATGAATGTTTGCTATACAAAGTTTAGCCCGGGTTTCTTTGATCTGATTATTTTTGATGAAGCCCATCGGTCAATCTTTCATCGTTTCTCAGAAGTCATGGATTATTTTGACGCACGTATGGTCGGCCTTACAGCCACACCAGCCACTTTTATAGATAGAGATACTTTCGGGGTTTTTGGTTGCCAAAATAGCACTCCGACTTTTTTATATGACTATAAAACTGCTGTAAGGGAAGAATATCTCGTCAATTTTAGTTTATATCAAGCCCAGACAGGGTTTCAGCGTAAAGGAATTAAAGGCATTGAATTAAGCGAAGAGGACAAAAATGCTTTGATCGCTCAAGGCATTGACCCGGACGACATCGATTATTCCGGAACAGATATTGAAGTGGAGGTCAGTAACAAAGACACCCTTCGTAAGCAATGGGAAGAGATATGGGAAGCGTGTTTAAAAGATCAATCTGGTCAGCTTCCGGGAAAGACGATTATTTTTGCCATGACCAAGGAACACGCAGAGCGAATCCGTGAAATTTTTGAAGAAATGTATCCTCAGCAATTAGATTTAGTGCAGGTTATAACATCTAGCACAGAACGTGTCCGTGACGGTAGTTATGGGGATGGACTAATTACAAAATTCAAAAAGAACAATTTGCCAAGGATTGCTATCTCTGTTGATATGCTCGACACCGGCATTGATGTCCCCGAGGTGGTGAACTTGGTTTTCATGAAACCCGTTCAATCGCAAATCAAAATGTGGCAGATGATAGGGCGCGGCACAAGAAGCAATGCTGTTTGTATGTATTCCGAAAGATTGCCAGATGGCAAGAAAACAGAATTTAAAATTATCGATTTCTGGCAGAATGATTTTCAAAAAGACCCTAAAGGCGGAGCCTCTCCGGTAATCCCTGTTCTGGTGTCAATTTTTAACACCAGATTAAAAATTTTAGAATCGCTGGATAAATCAATACAGGCTGAGGATTATGCACAGGTCATATCAGATTTGCGGGCCATGGTGAATCGTATCCCGACGGATTGCTTTTCAGTAAGAAGGGTCTGGGTAGAGATTGAACATGTTTGGGGTGATGAATACTGGACATTATTAACTAATGATAAAGTTGAATTCTTGCGTCTTAGAATTGGGCCGTTGTTAAGATTTGTTGGGGAGGTGGATGTTGCGGCCGAAACATTTACCAGCAAAGTCGAACGGCTTCGTTATCAAGTATTCACTGGTAAAGTATCCCCTGAATTATTGCGTTCAATTGCCGAAGATGTCAGTCTTTTGCCCGAATATATTTTAAAAGATGAAAAGTATTCAAAGTCGGCTGAATTATGTTTATCCGATAAATTGGCAAATGCGTCACCCAAAGAATTACGTCGGATCATCACAGATTTGGCAGGGGTTATGCGTAATCGTCGGAACCGACAAAACACTTTTATTTCAATCGACCTCCCTGATTTTATTGATACGCGCGGCCTTATCTCAATTGGCGAGGGTGGTGAGCAGATTTATGTTGAAGAGTATAGAAAGCGGGTCGAAGCAAAAGTTCTTTCGATTATAGAAAACCATCCTGCTATTGAAGCGATTCGTCAAGGCAGGGAAGTAAGTGAAGAAGATTTGATTTCTTTAGAGCGGGCTTTGCACGAGGGTTTATCGGGAGGAGATATCCAACTGAGTCCTTTGAATATTAAGCGTGCGTATGGCTTAAAGGTTAATAGCTTCTTAGGGTTTATCCGCCATATATTATCGCTCGATACTATTCCCGAGTATGCTGCTGTTGTGGGGCGTTGTTTCGAGAATTTTATTACTGAACATCATTATAACGCTGATCAAATCTTATTTTTGCGTGCTGTCCAGAGTGTATTTTTACAAAAACGAAAACTTAGTGAGGCGGATCTTTATGAAGCGCCGTTAACCAATTTTGGTAGAAACGCTGTCGATAAACTTTTTACTCCCAATGATGTGCGTGATTTGTTGGAGTTCACTGAAAAGATAGAGGCTTAAAATGCTAACTGATTCAAATTTACGGTCAAAGGTCGATTCTTTATGGGACAAATTATGGTCGGGTGGATTAGCTAATCCACTTGATGCCATTGAGCAGCTTTCTTTTTTGTTGTTTCTAAAGCGATTGGAAGAAGCAGAAGAAGATCGAGAACGAGTCTCGAAGTTACGCAAACTTAAATATGAGCCAATTTTTAAAGACAAGGAATTGCGTTGGTCGTATTGGTCAAATTTAGATGCTGAAAAAGCTCTAAAGATAGTTAAGGAAAAGGTGTTTCCTTTTATTAAAGAATTGGGAGGCGAAGGCGGATCATTTGCTGATCAGATGGAAAATGCTGAGTTTAAGATTAAACGCCCAAGTCTTTTGATAGAAGCATGTCGCCTGATTGATGAAATGCAAATTTCAAATCAAAATCAGGATGTGCAGGGAGATCTTTATGAATACCTTTTAAGTAAGCTCAATATAGCAGGTACTAATGGCCAGTTTAGAACACCGCGCCATATTATTCGTATGATGGTGCAGATGATCGATCCTCGCCCGGGTGAGAAGATGTGCGACCCAGCGGCCGGGACATGTGGTTTCCCGGTTAATTTCTATCAATACATTTTAGAAAAGAATACCGATCCTAAATTGCTTACTTATGATGAAGATGGTTTCCCACACAAATTAGTCGGCGACAAATTAACCAAAGAACAAAGTGAATTCTTACAAAAAGAAGCAATCACTGCGTATGACAATGACGCAGGTATGACAATGCTTCGCATCGGTTCTATGAATCTTATTTTACATGGTATCGCCCAGCCGAACTTCAAACATACTGACGCTCTATCAAAGGCATATAACGAAGAAAGAAAGTACGACATTATTTTAGCCAATCCACCCTTTAAAGGTGCAATAGACTCATCTGATGTTAATCCTACTCTTCCGACTAAATGTAAAAAGACGGAACTGCTGTTTTTGCATTTATTTCTAAGACTTTTAGAGAATGGTGGCCGAGCAGCTGTTATTGTGCCAGATGGTGTTTTATTTGGCTCCAATCAGGCGCATTTGGAGATCAGAAAGAAACTGATTGAGGAAAACCGTTTAGATGGAGTTGTGTCAATGCCGTCTGGTGTATTCAGGCCTTATGCAGGAGTATCAACGGCTGTGTTGTTTTTTACCAGAGGGGCATCAACGGAAAAAGTTTGGTTTTATGATATGGAACATGATGGCTTCTCGCTGGATGATAAGCGTCAAAAAGTTGATGAGAGTGATCTTCCCGATCTTCTTGAGTGTTGGAGAAACCGTTTTGATAAAAAATTTTCACAGGTAAGAGAAAAAAGGCTCGCAGAACTTCAAGAAAGCATTACCCCTTTAAAAAAGAAACGCCTTGTGCTTTTAGCAGAAGTGAATCGTTTAACTTTTGAACAGGTGATTGCGGATGATGGTAATGAAAAGGCACGGTTAGCGTTAGACGCAGACACGTCTAAATTGAATGATCTGCATAAAGAAATTGAACCTCTTCAAAAAGAGATTAACCAGCTCACGCGACAGTTTTGGGTAGCCAAGGATAAATTAAAAACGAATAAATATGATCTGTCATCCAGTAGGTATCGTTTGATTGAGCAGGATGAAATTTATTATGAGAAACCACGGGTTACTCTTGAGCGGCTTCAATCATTAGATATGGTGGCTAATCAGAGTATTAAGTTAGTGAAAGAATTGATATGAAGAATTGGACTGTTTGTCCATTAGCTGAAGTTGTCACTGGAGTGCAAACAGGTACAACACCTCCAACGAAAGAGCCAGCGTATTTTAATGGAGATATTGATTGGTATACTCCATCAGATATTGGTAATTCTAAGAATCTATTAGTTGCTTCGCGTCGAATCACAGCTAAAGCGGTAGAAGAAGGTAAAGCTAAAGTGCTTCAGCGGGGCACCTTATTAGTTACATGTATTGGAGAAATTGGAAGAGTCGGGATATTGCGTCGAGAATCTTCCTCAAATCAACAAATTACAGCACTAAATTTTAATGATGAAATTGATAGTGATTTTGCTTATTATTGGTTTTTATTTAATAAGCCACGAATTGAAAGAAACGCAAATCAGGCTCTTGTTCCAATTTTAAATAATGAACGTCTTTTAGACTGCAGTATTTATTATCCACCTCTTTCCAAGCAAAAACAGATTGTAAAAGTATTGGATCAAGCCGACCGCCTTCGTCGTATCCGCAGATATGTGCTTGAAATGAGCGATTCATTCCTTCCCGCTGTATTTGTTGAGATGTTTGGTGATTTGAAGGAAACCGCAGCCAGCTACGAACAAGTCGCATTTGGAGATATGGTTGATTCTAATCAGCTTGGACTTGTACGTGGGGCAGTTGAAATGAATAACAGCTATCCTTATGAATATTTGAGGATGGATTCAATTATTGGTGACGGCACATTAGATTTAAATAAATTAAAGCGAGTTGAGGCAACAGACACCGAAGTTCGTAGCTTTAGTCTTCAATTTGGAGATTTTTTATTTAATACGCGTAATTCTAAAGAATTGGTCGGGAAGACAGCTCTTTATACCCAACGGCATGGGGTGCGATTATTTAATAACAATATTATGCGAATACGTTTTAAGTCGATGTTAACGCCAGAATTTATGATTGGTTTATTCCAATCTCCCTGGCTGAAACAAAATTTGGAACGAATTAAATCTGGAACAACGAGTGTATTTGCGATCTATTATAAAGATTTAGCTGACATCCCGATCATCGTTCCATCGCTATCACTTCAGAAAAAGTTTGTTGATGTTTTTACAAAACAGGAGCGTTTTAACTATGTACAGGCAGAATCCTTACGCCAAGCCGAGCATTTATTTCAATCGTTGCTTCATCAGGCGTTTAGCGAGAATTGATAAAAAATGACTCAGCAGTTACCAGAGCCAGCTTCACCCCAAAGTATTCCCCAGGTTAGGATGATGGTTCCTCCATCTGTGGGCGAAGTCATAACCAGTTTAGCGACAAATAATACTTATACTATGGGGGAGAAAATTGGTGAGGGGAATTTTGGGGTTGTTTATTCATGCAAAGATGTTTGGGGAAATGACCTAGCGGCTAAAGTTTTAAAACCGACAGGGAGAGCTTATGAAAAAGTAAAAGCAGATGCGCAAGCTGAGCTTATTAAACTTTTACAGCTCCGTAATCCACATATTACTTTTGTTTATGATGCGTTTGAATACAGAGATACATTTTATATCATAACCGAACGATGTTACTGTTCGGTCAAACAGCTATTTGCAATTCCGAATTTTGCTGGGCAAGCATGGTTAATGCCCATAGCCAGATCACTTTTGCAAGTCGTTCATTATCTTCATATTAACAATTATGCTCATCAGGATATTCATTCCGCCAATGTATTTACTGCTTTGGTAAAAGATGAAATGGTCCCAACAAATCAGGAAATAATGCAGTTTAAACTTGGTGATCTTGGTGTTGCAAAATTATTTCATGAGGTTGATGCAAGAAATACGAGGGCGCAATGGATGGTTCCCCCGGAAGTTTTGAATCCTAATGAGTTTGGCCCCATAGATCATCGTATTGATATATACCATGCAGGGCTTCTATTACTTGAATTGGCATGCTCAAAAGAATTGAGGTTTACTCAGGAGGAGATTTTGAGTGGTAAACCGCGTGAGATGGCTTTGCAGCTTCAGTCGCCATATAGTTTTGCCTTGGAGAAAGCACTGCGACGTAGAGTTTCGTATCGTACTGCGGATGCAATGGAATTTTGGCGAGACCTACAAACTCCTCAACCACTTGAGATTTTAGGAAAAACAGAGACCGGGACATTTCCGACCGTTTCGGGTTCGAGCTGAAGGCTGCACTTTTACTGAAAATGTGAGGAAGATGTGGGTGGTTTTAAGAAGATCAAGGACGTTTATCAAACCAAAGCTGAATATTTAAAAGCTGGGAAAAAACTATTAAAGAAATTTGGTTTTAAGGATGGGATTCCTTTGGCAAAACCATTCCCTGCCCATTATGTAACAAATCTTATCAAAGATAGAGATACCGGAATTATGGCATGGATGATGGATATTGAAAAGCGAAGATACACTGTAATTGCTTATCCATCTGAGATAAACCAAAGACAGGTAAGAATGAAAATTAGTGATGTAGATTGTCTGTATAAATATTTTACTTACCGTCCAAAGAGTATTGGTCAAAGGGAATTGAGGCGGAGCAAAAAGTCTTACGGCGCTGTTACCGGTATTAGAGAATTCAATCGAAATAAAGATTTGTGGATAAAAAAAGCATATCGACAACTCCGATCAGAAGGTATTAAAGGGGCGATTATATATAAAAAGATTAAGCACAAATTCGTCGCGGAGAAACCTTTCTCCGGCATGTGGACTACACGAAAGCGGTCTTTGGAAGAAGTCCCGATCAAGCGAGATCCTTATAATCTCAAGGAGACAACCATAAAGAATATTATTTTCAAAAAATAGCAACTAATTTATGTGACACACAGCGAACAACCTAAAGTGTTTGCTATTCTTACCCGTGACTGAATAAATCACGGGTTTTTTATTTTAAAAAGTGAGAAAAAAATGTCAGAACCAGTAATTACAGAAATCAGCATTTATCCAATCAAACCCACCCCAAAAGGTCTTATCGGTTTTGCCGGTTTTCTCTTCGATAGCAAGCTCGCCTTAAGCTCTATCGCTGTTTACACAAAGCCAAACGGAGAAATTAGATTGTTATTCCCAAAACAAATTTTGCCTAACGGGAAAGAGATCAACGTTTTTTACCCGATAGATCGAGAAACTTACGAAGTAATGCGATTTGCTGTAGTCCAGAAAATCGAAGAATTGACTGAAAAAGTGAAGGGACACTATTCCAATGCAACAAACACTTCCAAATTGTCTTGAGCAGGCGCTCAATTATTTAAGAAAAGGGTTATCAATAATTCCACTCAGAGAGAGAGGGAAAGAGCCTCTTGTTCCATGGGCGGAGTTTCAAAAAAGAAAACCAACGGAGAGTGAGGTTAAAGATTGGTTTGAGCGATGGCCTAATGCAAACATCGGCATTGTAACAGGGGAGATTTCCGGAATTGATGTTATCGATTTTGATAGTCCAGAAGCATTTGCAGAAGCGCAACAAAATTACAAAGTCTCAGATTCTCCGTTAGCCAAGACAGGGCGGGGGTATCATCTTCTTTGCAAGCATAAGACAGGAACGAGGAATTTTCAGAAAAAAGCTAATTTGCCCGGGATCGATTTGCGCGGAGATGGTGGATATGTAGTCGCGTCGCCAAGTGTTCATGAGAACGGGAATAGCTACCATTGGTGCGCAGGCAAGTCTTTGGATGATGTAAAACTTGCTGATCTTCCCGAATGGATTCTTGCAAATAGTGAAGATGAAAAAGTTCCAATAAAAGACATTTATGATGGCGTAACTGAGGGTAGCAGGAATGACAGCCTAACCCGAATAGCTGGATCTTTAATTAACGATGGATTATGTTTTGAAGAGTGCCTAGAGGTAGTGAACGCAGTTAATGCAAAAAATAAACCACCTTTGCCCGGAATTGAAGTCGAGACAATAGTTAAAAGTATTTTTGAGATTCACCACAAGAAAGAATTAAACAGCCCTACCGATAATCTTCTTATTCTCCCGCCTCTGTCTTTGCCTGAGTTCTTGAAAAAAGACATTCCGCCAGTTGAATATTATGTTCAGGACATCATTCAGAAAAAAGGAAAAGCAATGGTTTCTGCCGCCCCAAATATTGGCAAAAGTATTCTTGTTCAAAACTTAGCTTTAGATATAGCCAGTGGGAGCGAGCAATTTATGGGTAAGTTTGACGTGAAGCCTGCCAAAGTGCTTTATCTTGATTTAGAAATGGGCGAATCAGCATTATGGGAACGTTTCAAAAAAATGTCAGGCTTTAGAACAGGTAGTTTTGAAAATTTGTATGTTAAATATATTCCAGCGCTGGATCTTCTAAATGACGAGAGTAAAAAGTTGATCGAGGGATGGCTTGAGACGTTAGAAGTAGATGTTTTAATTCTAGACCCTCTCGGGAACGCTTGGTCAGGTGATGAAAGCAATCAAGAGCAGGTCGGGAAATTGATTGCATACTTAAATACGCTTATTGCTAAATTTAGCATCTCTATTTTAGTTGTTCATCATTGGCGCAAGGCTACCAGAGACTTTAAGACTGGTGGTCAGATGGCTGCGGGATCATATCGTTGGGAGGCTTGGCTTGATACCCATATTACTTTAGAAGGTTCATTTTCTAGTGTTACCATTTCCTGTCATAAAAATCGCAATAGACAAAAGTTCTCTCCATTTATAGCAAAAATAAACCCGGAGAGCTTTTGTTTTGAATTTATAACCGATTTTGTTAAGAAATTTGATGATCGCACGCTAGTCCAGCTTTTTGAACATTTTCAGCAGGATCGGGTGTCGGTTCCGGTTTTGATCAAATATGCGAAAGATCAAAAAATCTGTTCAGAAACAACGTTAAGAGGTTTAATTGAAGAATCAAAAATTATTTTGGTCGATAAAAGCAGCAAGACACATCATCTGTATAAAGCTGCCTCTCAAGTGAGCTTATTTAGTCCAGTTCAAGAAAATCATAAAGAAGATTTATTGTAGTAAAAGAGGAGGTGTGCAATTTTTATATTCAAAAACAGTCATCGTATTAACGTAGTAAATGAGTGGGTGAGCAATTCCGCCATAATGTCTGCCTGAGTAGAAGCAGCAAAAACTGCTTCTACCGGCAGATATGGATCGTCGTAGTAATAGTAGTTCTTTATAAGGAGTGTGCGATCTTGGTATGGTGATAGATATATTGCGACCATAGAACAAGCGTGTTCATTGCGAAATATATAGGGTATTTTATGTGTAAAAACATAAAGCATTTATTTACAATGCTTTAGGCGCAATTTACCTAAGTGCTAATTACAGGCATAAACAACTTAACTCTTTATATTTCATATATTTACGACTTACAACTTGGATTTTCCGATTTCCTTGCAATTTTTGTTAGTATATTTTCTTTAACTTAAATAATTACATATATTTACAATGAAAAATGAGATAGAAAATATGATGGGAATACACGAGCTCACACGGTATTTACATGTAAGGGCTAGTACGATTTATAGCTGGACACATTGCCGGCAGATCCCGTATTACAAGGTTGGGCGGCTGGTGAAATTCCGAAAATCAGAGATCGATGAGTGGCTGGAGCGGCGGAAAGTGAAAGAGATGGCTATTTAAGAAGGTTTGCGGGGGTGGTCTTGAGGGCTTTGGCTAGTTTTTCGATCGTTTTCAAGGATATGTTTGGGGGATTGCTCCCTTCAATCATTTGAAGATATTTATACCCTACGCCAGAAGTTTCGGAAAGTTGCTCTTGGGTTAATTTTAGCTTTGATCTAATCTTTTTTATTTTTTGACTGATAATAAATCGCAATTCAATTTTCATGCACCTATTATACTAGGGTGCGCCAGCATTGACACCCCATTATATCGGGTGTTATAATTAAACTATGTCAAGAGTATTCCAAAGAGGAAAGGTTTGGGGTGTTGATTATTTCACCGCAGAAGGAGTGCGCAAACGTGAAATGGTCGGGCCTAATAAAGCAATCGCTTTGAAGATTCTTCAAAAGCGATTAACTCTGGTCGCGGAGAACAAGCACCTAGATATTAAGCGCGAGCAGAAGATCAAGTTTAAAGATTTCGCTGTGGAGTATCTCGAGCGGCATTGCAAGAGGACCTTGCGCGGATGGCATAAGTCATCGATCAGTAATGTCCGTCATCTTACGAGTTATTTTGGTAGTAAGTATCTTCATGAGATCATTCAGCGTGACGTCGAGAAATATGTTGATTGGCGGCTACAGCACACAAATCCACGTAGTCAAAAACCGATCGTACCTAACACGGTGAACAAAGATTTGGGTATTTTACGAAATATGTTTAACAAGGCGATTGAGTGGGAATATTTTGGTGGCCGCAATCCTGTTCATGGTTTTAAATTTTTGCCGGTGGATAATAAGCGGATCCGGTTTCTTGAGAAGGAGGATATTCAGCGGCTACTCGACCATTGCGAAGATCATTTAAAGGATATCGTACAGTTTGCGATTAACACCGGGATGCGAAAGGGAGAGGTGTTTAATTTAAAATGGAATAATGTTGATATGGCCCACGGGTTGATTCACATTTTACAGACCAAGAACGGCGAACAGCGTGAGGTCCCGATCAATGATGCTGTGCGCGATATTCTTTACCGCGTCAGAAAGGATCCAGAAAGCCCATACGTTTTTGCCAGCTTTGATGGCAAGCCGTTTAACGATATCAAAAAGTCGTTTCATACTGCCTTGGGGAAGGCGAAGATTGAGAACTTTCGGTTTCATGATCTTAGACATACCTTCGCCTCGCAACTTGTCATGGCCGGGGTGGATCTAATTACCGTGAAAGAACTGCTCGGCCACAAGACCATCGAAATGACTCTGCGCTATTCCCACCTCAGTTGCAGCCATAAACAGCGTGCGGTCCAGTCGCTCAACCTGAGCGATCTTCCGAAAGCTGGCACAAATATGGCACATCGGACACCCGCCTCAACAGATAGCCCATCGTTCCCAATGGGTTACAAATAAAATTAATCAGGTTCAAATCCTGAAGGTCGGGTTAAAAATATTTTTCTTTACAATTTTTAATATTGGGATATAATGCAACTAAATTTAGTTGCACGAAAGTAATTTATGTTATATACTCCCAATAGACCTTGTGAGAGAGAATGTCAACACGTGAGAAGCTAATTGAACGGTTTAGACTTAAACCTAAAGATTTTACCTGGGATGAACTAATCCGGCTATTAGGGTATTTTGGCTATGACTTAATTCCTGGCTCGGGATCGCGGCGAAAATTTATTAATGAAGCGACAAATCATAAAATTTTCCTTCATGAGCCGCACCCAGGAAACATTTTAAAGGGACACCATGTTAAGTCTGTTCACGAGGCCTTAGAAAGGGAGGGGTTAATATGAAAGAAATGTTTGAATATAAAGGATATTATGGCTCGGTGAGGTATAACGCCGAAGATGAGATTTTATATGGGAAAATAGAGTTTATTCGCGATTTGGTTGATTATCAGGGGGCTGATGTCCAAGAATTAAAAAAAGCCTTTGAAGATAGTGTTGATGATTACATATCAACATGTAAAGAGTTAGATAAAGAACCGGATAAACCATTTAAGGGATCTTTCAACGTTCGTGTTGGAGAGGAACTTCATAGAAAAGCGCATTATTTGGCAATAGAGAGAGGAATTTCTCTAAATGAGGTTACATCTAAAGCATTAGATGCATATGTGGAAAATAAAGGACAAGTGAGAGAAGTGTATATTATTAAAATGGATAACAGCAAGAGCGAAGAGATCTATTCTGAATCACCCTATAAAAATAGATTGCAAGGATTAGATCCTGTTAATTTTGGGACAGTTTTTAGTATGAAAAATTTTAGTGGTATATCTCAAAAAGGTATGGAGGAATAAATGATAGAACATAACTGGTCAGTTTTATGTGAACGAACTGTTATTGATAAAGACACTAATAATATGAGTTTGCACAATGTTATTGAGCAAATTGGTGTTGGTGTCCCGGGAGGATTATCTGCAGATAAGGTTTCTGTAGTGCCAATATCTTTGGAGCTTGTTAATCTGTGGAGTAGATCTGATTATGGACAACCTGTCAGCGGCACAGTACGTGTCAATTTTTGTTCGCCAACCAGAGAAGTTCTATTCAGTCAACAGATTGAAATTAATTTACAGACCCACATCCGAACACGATCAAGACTGAGGCTTTTCCCTTTAACTTTAAAACAAGCGGGTCTTTATTCTTTTGAAGTTTCCTTTTTGGATAGTGACAATTGGAAAGTAGTGGCAAATCTCCCGTTGCAGATTGTTAGCCAGCCAGTACCTTCGATCCCGGGTAGCTAAAAGTGGAATAAATTTGGAGTATTCTGAAATTTCTTAATAAAGGCCTCTTTAACAAAACGATTCTAAAACCGAAATCCCCCTTTTGGGACTCCCGGCCCATGTATCAACATATCCCCAAAAGAAACTTAGAGTGAGGGGTAGTATCTTTTGGGAAAATCCCCTCTTTGACACCCCCACCCGTCGGTAAATATATATCGAGATAACGCATTTTTAGTAGTATTTTCCCCATCTTTTAAAGACAAAAATATTTCTTGACAAAGTGTATATGTGACACTATGCTTAGTGTAGATGAGACACCAAAGGAGAAAAAGATGACATACACGTATAAATATCCCAGACCAAGTTTAACAATCGATTGCGTAGTTTTTGGATTAGATGATGAAGATTTAAAAGTAATTTTAATACAAAGAGATTTAGAACCTTTTGCAGGAAAGTGGGCTTTACCCGGTGGCTTTGTGATGATGGAAGAAACTTTAGAGCAAACGGCCCAAAGAGAATTAAAGGAAGAAACAGGGATTGAAAAAGTATATTTGGAGCAACTTTATACATTTGGCAAACCTGACCGCGATCCAAGAGAGAGAGTTGTATCAGTCGCCTATTACGCATTGGTAAATTTGCGAGATCACAAGATTAAAGCGACAACAGATGCAAGGGATGCAGCATGGTTTTCAGTTTACGATATGCCGAAGTTAGCTTTTGATCATGATGAGGTTTTTGCGGTAGCGTTAAAACGATTAAAAGCCAAAGTGAGATACGAACCGATCGGATTTGAATTATTGCCGAAAAAGTTTACCCTCACTCAACTTCAACAAATGTACGAAAAGATTCTAGAGGAGAAGTTGGATAAACGGAATTTTAGGAAGCGAATTTTAAGCATGGGTTTATTGCAAGAGCTGGATGAAGTTGAAATGGATGTCTCTCATCGGGCAGCCAGATTATATAAGTTTGACGAAGCAAAATATAAGCAGTTAAAGGACCGGGGATTCATATTCGAGATATAGAGCAAAGGGGGTGGCCATGAAATACAAAAACACAATTAGGGTTTTAAACATCACCGAGACGCTTTTGGTCACTATCCGTGAGGAATATTGGTCCAGTTTTATTCCAATCTTTAAGAAGTACTTGTCCGATAATCGGCTCAATAAAGAGAATTATTTGGCATGGCGCGAGGCTTTTTGGGATGCTGAAGGATTCTTGGAATATAAAATTTCCTTAAAAGAGGAGATCAATAAAAAGGATCTGAAATTCGTTAATAAGATTCTTGATAACTTGAAGTATGAACTATATCGCGCATGGGTTCATGAGATTAGCCCTGATTTTAATGAAAAGGATGTTTTAACCAAAAAGGAGGCCCAAAATGTTTGGCATAAAGTTTATTAAAGTGGATCCAACAGTGTATTTATTGCAGTACAAAAATGGTAAATTGGTGAGGGAGGGAATAGGGTTGTCTTTCTTCTATTTTGCCCCGACGACTTCTTTAGTCGCCGTCCCGATTGCCAGTACCGACGTTCCTTTTATATTCAAGGAAGTTACTGCTGATTATCAGGAAATATCGGTGCAAGGGCAAGTTGCCTTTAGGGTAGCTGACCCAAAAAAGTTAGCTCAAATGCTCGATTTCACTATTGATCCTAATAGGCAGCAGATCAATTCGTTTGATTCTGATGATCATGATCAGCTTCCACAACGGATAGTGAATCTTATCCAAGTTCTGGTGAGAAAAGAGTTAGAAACTGTCAAGTTGCGGGAGGTTTTGAGAACATCGGATAATCTTGTTCAACGTGTCAGGCAAGCATTAGCTAATGCTGAGGTTTTAAAATCTCTAGGTGTTGAGATTTTGGATCTATCGATCTTAGCTGTTAAGCCTAATCCGGAAACAGCACGTGCTTTGGAGGCGGAAATACGAGAAGAGCTTCTCAAGGATGCAGATGAAGCGATTTACGCTAGACGTAATTCTGCTGTCGAACAAGAACGTGCTATCAAGGAGAATGAGCTTAATACCGAAATTGCCGTAGAAAACAAGCGACGTCAAATTCGTGAAGCTCAAATGGATGCTGAGAGGTCTGTTCAAGAAAAACAAAGACTCATCCGAGAAGAAGAGATGGTTGGAAGGATCACCATCGAGGAGAAAAACAAAGAACTCGTTACTCTCAGCGTTGGAAATCAAAAACTCGAAGCTGATGCAAAGGCTTACAGCCTCGGAGTGCTTATGGATACATTCAAGAAGGTTGATCCCAAAGTTATCAATTCTTTGGCGAGCATGAATATGCAACCAAATCAATTGATTGCTTTGAGCTTCAAAGAATTAGCTGAGAGTGCCGGTAAGATCGGAGAATTGAATATTTCTCCAGATCTGTTAAGAGAGTTAGCTAAAGCAGGAAAGTAAAATGCAAAATACTAAAGAAAATAAAATTATCCTCGTCGTTAGGAGGACTAGGCTGGAAGAATTGATTGCTCGGTTTAATACTTTAAACCAAGCTAAATTCTACATAGAGCATCTCGGGGCTGACTTTTCTGATTATGAAATTGAAAATCAGAATTACAAGAAGGCTCTTGAACAGACCAAGGTGCAATTGCAGGGTTTAGCCCATGTTCAAGTATTAGATCGAGCATTTCTTCCTAATTTTATTTTTGGGAAAAACGACACTGTTCTCGTTTTGGGTCAGGATGGTTTGGTGGCCAATACGATAAAATATCTTAATGGCCAGCCGGTAATCGCTGTTAATCCTGATCCAAAGCGTTGGGAAGGTGTTTTATTGCCTTTTGGAGTCGAGGATGTCAGGAATATCATTTCTGATGTTTTGCAAAAGTTTCGACCTTTTAAACATATAACTATGGCACAAGTAGATTTAAATAATGGTCAGAAGTTGTACGCGGTTAATGATTTCTTTATTGGACCGAAAACTCACACTTCGATCAGATATCAGATCAGTCTTGGGAAGGCGATGGAACAACATTCTTCGAGTGGGATCATTGTCTCGACAGGCCTAGGTTCAACCGGATGGCTAAAAAGTATTTTAACGGAAGCCAATGGCATTAGTGCCGCTTTTGGGAATCCTTTGGATGTTGAGAAGATTAAAGGTTTTAATTGGGATTCCAATTTTTTATACTATACAGTCCGAGAGCCATGGCCCAGCAAGACATCTCAGGCACAGTTGGTATTTGGGAAAGTTACGAGCCAGCAGCCGTTGGTCTTAACTTCACAGATGCCGGAACGAGGTGTTATTTTTAGCGATGGGATCGAAGATGATTTTCTTGAATTTAATTCGGGTGTCAAGGCAACCATAGGGGTTGCCGATAAGAAAGGGTATTTGGTGGTTTAAATGTACATTCTGTTTCCCGGCAGACATCATTTACTGACTAATTTTCAGTTTAATTATTTGAAGCGCCTCATTGATTCGCAGTGTGAAGGCGAAATTGATGTTAATGGGAAACCATTACCTAAAGTTGTGATTGAGGGAATCATTTATGCCGTGACTTCCGCGAACCACTCAAATACCAGAAGAAACCCATTGCCTTTTTATTTACGAGCGATGGCTTTGCAGGAATTTTCTGAGGATCGGGGTGTTCCTTGCTATATCTACGGGATAGACGATGTCGGGCATTTAAATGATTTTACAAATTATACATTAAAGAAAATTAAGCACGAGAGTGATGGATTGTTGGATCTGTCCCCGGCTAATACATTGGTTCTTTGCTCGACGCCGGTTTTAGAAATGTATGAGGCTTTGGGTTTTAAAATATTACCTGCTGAATTGGTTGATAAAGTCACATATAAAGTGAAAACTGAAAATCCGTGGCATCTTGTTGAGCAAATTGCACAGTCAAAGCAATGGAAAGAGCAGAAAGATCTCATAGGCAAAATTCATCCTGCGTCATTAAGAATTTGGGAACAATATGGATTAGCCGACAAAGTTAAAATGCTCTTTACTGACAAGATCGTCGGTGATGATGGAGATATCACTTCGACAAGAGACTATAACAGCTATGTTCGGCAAATGGATGATATTGCCGACCTCAAATATCAAGACACCGCTCCCTATATTCAACCGGGACGGATTGGAGATATCGGTTGTGCTGTTGGGTCGTGGATAAAAATGGTTAGCGCGGATCCACAGTTTCGGGAAAGTGATTTGTATGGAGTTGAGGCGGCAAGACATCTTTATGATATTTGTGTGCAAAGGAAACATAATAATGAATTTAAGAATCCGTTTGTTTTCTTTTCGCAAAAAAATGCGGTGATGGATTTGGTGTATGAAAAAGATTCCATGAATACGATTCATACTTCTTCTTTAACACATGAGATTGAATCATACGGCGGCAGACAAGATTTGCTGAGATTTCTTCAAAATCGTTTTTTAGAATTAAAGCCCGGCGGAGTTTGGATCAATAGAGATGTTGTTGGCCCAGAGAATAAAGAAAGAATGGTGTTCTTGAAATTAACTCAAGCAGATGGCAGGAATGATGATTTTGAAAAAGATTTTAATGATCGGGCTGATTTAGCTTCTTATTTAAAAGGATTATCAACATTTGCGAAATTCTTACGTTTTGCGAGAGATTATTCAAAGTTTGAGAATCATTTTTTGAGATATGAGATAAAAAAGATCAATAATGAGGACTTTATAAATCTGAGATTTCAAGATACTTGCGAATTTCTCTCGAAGAAGGATTATGTTGATAATTGGCAAAGTGAAATGCACGAAACATTTTGTTTTTGGAGCTTCTCGGACTGGAAGCGCGAATTGACCAAAGTTGGTTTTCAGCTAGATGCAGGTAGTAAGGCCTATGCTAACTCATGGATTATAAACAACCGATATTCAGGGAAGGCTGCTCTTTTTGAGATGGATCGGGAAAAACTAGAACTGATGAATTATCCAGAAACGAACATATTATTAGTTTGTCGAAAAATTTAAGGAGTGACCATGAATAATAATTATTTCCCATACACACAGTCGTTCTCATTATTGACAGACCTTTACCAGATGACCATGGCCTATGGTTATTGGAAAGCGAACATCCATGAGAAGGAGTCCGTTTTTCATTTGTTTTTCAGAAAAAATCCCTTTAATGGAGGATTTGTCATTGCTTGCGGATTAGAAACGGTAGTTAATTTTCTGAATGAATTCAAATTTGACAGCACTGATGCCGAATATTTAGCGACACTCAAAGGGAATGATAATAAACCGATATTTGAGAAAGAATTCTTAAATTATCTAACGGAAATGAAATTTAGTTGCGATGTCGATGCGATAGCGGAAGGCACAGTTGTCTTTCCGCATGAACCGCTTTTACGCATCAAAGGACCGTTAATTCAGTGCCAGATTTTAGAAACAATTTTGCTTAATATTATCAACTTCCAATCTTTGATAGCAACTAAGGCGGCGAGGGTATGTTTTGCGGCTCAGGGTGATGAGGTTCTCGAATTTGGATTAAGAAGAGCGCAGGGAATCGATGGAGCATTAGCCGCCTCACGGGCAGCATATATCGGCGGATGTGGTGCAACATCAAATGTCTTGGCGGGAAAAATTTTCGGGATCCCGGTTAAGGGGACTCATGCTCACAGCTGGGTTATGTCTTTTGACAATGAGTTGGAATCCTTCAAAGAATATGCCAAGGCTATGCCGAATAACTGTGTTTTCTTAGTCGATACTTATGACACTTTGGAGGGGGTTAAGAAAGCTGTTGAGGTTGGGAACTGGCTTAGAAAAAATGGCCACGAAATGATAGGGATTCGTTTAGATTCGGGCGATTTAGCTTATTTAAGTATTGAAGCAAGAAATATTTTAGATCAGGGTGGTTTCCCAAATGCCAAAATCGTCGCCAGTAATGAATTGGATGAAAATATTATTGAAAGCCTCAAAGACCAAGGAGCAAAGATTTCAATCTGGGGTGTTGGGACAAAATTGGTGACCGCTTATGATCAACCTGCTTTGGGCGGAGTCTATAAACTTGCCGCGATAAAGAATAAGAATGGAAAGTGGAGTTATAAGGTTAAACTTTCTGAGCAAAATATTAAAGTATCAAATCCGGGAATACAGCAAGTGCGTAGATTTTTTAATGATAAAGAAATTATTGCTGACGTTATTTTTGATGAGGGGACGGATTTAGCTCGTGGTTGTACGATGGTGGATCCCAAAGATATGACCCGCCAAAAGACTATAAGACCGGACGCAAATTATGAAGATCTTTTGGTAACAATATTTCAGAGAGGTGAAAAGGTTTATAAAAGTCCCCCGATTGATGATGTGAGGACTTATGCCAAAAATAATTTGGCAAAATTTCACTTGGGGATCAAACGTTTTGTTAATCCACATGAGTTTCCCGTTGGACTGGAAAAATCTTTATTTAAACTAAAAATGGATTTGATTCTTAAAGATCGTGGCGCGACACCCATCGGGTAGGGATAAAGCTATGAAAAAGAAAGCACTTATTATCGTCGATATACAAAATGATTTTTGTCCCGGCGGAGCTCTTGCAGTCAAAGAAGGGGATCAGATTGTCCCGTTAATAAATAAACTACAAAACAAGTTTGACTTTATAGTCGCTACGCAAGACTGGCATCCACAGAACCATAAAAGTTTTGCAAGCAATAACGGTAAAAATGTTGGGGAGGTTATTGAACTTAATGGATTAAAGCAGATTTTATGGCCAGATCATTGTGTTCAAGGATCCCGAGGGGCCGCTTTAGTTAAGGATCTCGTCATTAAAAAAATTAAGCAGATATTTCAAAAGGGAACTGATCCGGCGATTGATAGTTATAGTGCGTTTTTTGATAATGGGCATAAGAAAAAGACGGGCTTGGATGACTATTTAAAGGCTCAAGGTGTTCAGGAGATATATGTGGTTGGTCTTGCTACGGATTATTGCGTCAAGTTTACGGCCTTAGATGCTGCTGAAGCAGGGTTTAAAACTTATTTGATCAAAGACGCTTGTCGTGGGGTTAATCTTCATACAAACGATACGGATCGTGCAATCGAAGAAATGCAGTCTAAAGGTGTTGCGATTATTAATTCGGATACTTTGGGATTTTAATTCTCGATGAATTGGATAGAAATAGTAGGAACGATTTTTGGGATCAGTTGTGTTTGGCTTACGGTACGCGAGAATATTTGGAGTTGGCCAACGGGATTAGTGCAGGTTGTTCTTTACATTTTTGTTTTTTATCAGGCGAAACTGTATTCGGATTTTATTTTACAGATTGTTTATGTCGCTCTGCAGCTTTATGGTTGGTATAACTGGTTGTACGGCGGTAAAAATAAAACTCCTCTCAAAGTGACAAGACTAACTGTGAAAGATCTTGTTTTATGGATTGTATTGGGAGTTTGCATCACGGGTGTTTGGGGATATTTAATGCATCGTTACACGGATGCGTCTGTACCTTATCTTGACGGGTTTATTGCTGTTATGAGTTTAATCGCACAGTGGCTTTTGACAAAAAAGAAACTAGAGTCTTGGCTTTTTTGGATTGCGGTGGATGTTATGGCCGTTGGCGTTTTTTGGTATAAACAGCTCTATTTTACGTCAGGCCTTTACACTATATTTTTATTTTTGGCTATCTTTGGCCTCTTGGAATGGAAAAAATCTTTTGAATCAAAATCTATAAAATCCCTTTTGATCAAAACATGACCACACAGCGTGTCGGACTGACGTTAGGAAAATTCGCTCCTTTTCACAAAGGGCATCAATATCTTATCGAAACCGCTCTTGCCGAAGTTGATCAGCTTATCGTTCTCATTTATAACTGTCCTGAAACAACTAAGATCCCTTTGGATGTTCGTGCAGGGTGGATCAGAAAATTATATCCTCAAGTCGAAGTGATTGAAGCCTGGGATGGTCCCGCCGGGATGGGGAATACGTCTAAAATTAAACGTATGCAGGAAAAGTATGTGAAAAGAATTCTAGGCGACCGTAAGATCACACATTTTTATTCAAGTGAATTCTACGGAGAACATATGAGTATGTCATTGGCCGCAGTGGATCGCAGGATCGATGAAAAAAGGAAGCAGATCTCAATTTCAGCTACGCAGATCAGAAAGAATCCTTATCGATATCGAAATTATGTAGATCCTTTTGTTTATAAAGACCTCGTCATGAATATTGTGTTCTTGGGCGCGCCATCGACGGGTAAAACAACGCTTGTTCAAAAACTAGCAAAGAATTTCAAAACGGTCTGGATGCCTGAATATGGCCGAGAATATTGGGACAAGCATCAAAAAGATAGGAGATTAACGCTTGAGCAATTAGTGGAGATCGCCGAAGGTCATTTAGAGCGAGAAGAAAAACTTCTTTGCGAAGCCAATAGATTTCTATTCTCAGATACGAATGCGCTAACAACGTATTTATTCTCACAGTATTATCATGGCTCTGCTCACGAAAGACTCACTGATTTAGCTGACCAATGCGTCGGGCGGTATGATGTTGTTTTTGTTTGTGATGTTGATATTCCATACGATGATACATGGGATCGATCTGGTGATGCCAATAGGACAATTTTTCAGGAAGAAATAATTAAAGATTTAACAAAACGTAAAATTCCCTATTTTGTTTTAAGAGGCAAACTTGAACAACGCATGGTCGAAGTTAAAAAAGTATTGAAATCTTTTAATAAATTCTAAAATTTGCTTTTAAAAAATGATTAAACCCAAAAAAAAGAAAAAAGATTTATTGGAAGAGGCTATCCAAGTTGCTCAGCTCTTTATTGATTACGATAGCTACGGATCCTATAAGGCTGCTTGTCGTGCTTTGAAGAGACGTGTGTCAGGTTATGACGATAAAAAATATCAAAGCGTTCTAAATAAGGCTATCAAACATTATCAGGATGCAATTCAGTTTATAAGGGAACATCGGGAGCAATTTGGCGAGAATTTTAGTATTTACGGTAAACAGAAAGATATTTCAGGTTGTTATAAAGGATTTGATAAGGAATTTTATAAATCTCAAAAAGGTTTTAAGTTGTCAACTGTAAGATCTACTCTTTCATGGGTATTTTATTGGCATTATATGAGATAAGCAGGATTTATGGTTCTCTATTCAAGAAATCATGTGAAAAAAGCTGTTAATAAATTATTTCCTCAACACAAGATGGATTTAATTCTTAAGATATTGGATGATTATGGCAAAGAAGAGTATGAGTACGAATCTAGTAGGGTTCATCTTGCGATTTTAAAGTGCTCTGAGGGAGAATTAGCAAAGCTGCGTGAATATGTTAAACACGCCAAAATGGATTATAGAGATGTATTGTTATGGGCTGAATATCGCAAAGTGGGCAAAGATTTTGCGGAAATTAAAAACCCTTACCATAAATTGATAGAATAGCATTTGCCATCAAATTTAATGATTGTGAGAAATTACTATTGGATTGATTTATGAAAATTGGTATCACGGGACATCAAGTAATAAAGAATCCATTCGATTGGCTTAAAATACAGTCTTTGATAGAGGAAAATCTCAAGAAAATCGAATCGCCTGTGATTGGAATAACCTCATTGGCTAAGGGGGCAGATCAAGTCTTTGCCAAGGCGATTTTAAAGCATTCCGGTTCTTTGTGGGTTGTATTGCCGTTTAAAGACTATGATACTGTTTTTCAAGACTCAAATTTAAGGGAAGAATATTCGCAATTATTAAAAAAAGCGGATAAGGTTGAGATATTGGAACTGGATCAAGAACGGGAGACGTGTTATTTTGAGGCTGGAAAAAGAATTGTAGATCAATCGGATTTTATGATTGCAGTTTGGGATGGGAAAAAGGCTGCCGGGTTAGGAGGCACCGGGGACATTGTGGCCTATGCTCATACAGTTGGGAAGAAAATCATTCACATTCGCACACAATAGAATTGGCACAAATCTGGCACACAAGCCACCCACCACGGGCGATCAGCCTTCATTACCAATAAGTTACGTAAGAAATTCTTCAGGTTGAGTACCTGAAGGTCGGTAATTTGGGACCGCCAAAAACCGAAATCCCCCTTTGGCGAGCCGGCGGGGGGTATATAATATATCCCCAATAGATACTTAGAGTGAGTGATAGGATCTTTTGCCTTGCTCTATCAAGGGGAAGAGGAGGGGAGCTGTAACTTTGTTATCACAAGCTAGCGGAGCGATTGAGGGGGCACGTTAATGCGCGAAGATTGTTTGAAAGAATCCTGATCCTTAAAAACGAAATTCCCATTGTGGGACTCCCGCCGGGGGTTAATGATATGTTATGGGAATACAGACACAGACTAGTGAGAGGGAATTATTTTAAAATTATTAGTTGACAAAGAAACTGTTGAATAGTAAACTTTATTTAAATCGAGGAAAATATATGGGCTTGCTAAAGTCATTCGGCGTTGAAGAGGGGAAAGGTAAGTATTATGAAGAGGCAATATATAGCCTCGCGTTAATACACAACATCATCACGGATAAAACTTCTTCCTACTTAGAAAATTTTGATCTTACTCTCGGAAAATTTAATATCTTGATGGTCATTAAGCATCAAGGCGGCGAAAAGGGAATTCCGCAAGTCGAAGTCAGTAAGCGATTGATTGTCACTCCTTCCAACATGACTAAACTCATCGACAAGTTGGAGAAAGACGGTTTTGTCACCCGCTCCGCTCTTGAGGGGGATCGGAGGGTTAATATTATGAAAATTACTGCCAAAGGTTCAAAGATGTTGGATGATATTTGGCCGGGTTATAACAAAATCTTACAAGATTTAATGATTGTTATGGATCAGCAAAATCAAAAAACAGCGGCAGTCGTTTTAAATAATTGGCTCAATAAATTGCAAGAAGGGTAAATTTTTTTAAATCGATAGTTGAGTGGTGAAGTATCTTTAATGGGGGAGGAGATATGAAAAAAATTCTGAGACTCATATTGGCATTTCAAATTGTTTGGTGCTTTCCTCTTATAAGTAATGCCTATTCTGAGACAGTCGTTTTAAATAAGAAGTTCTTAAGTTATTCTCAAGATTTAGATATCCGTGAAGGTGATTTTATTTTTCAACATCTTCCGGGACGTTTGACGCGTGTCATCGCCGATATTACGAATAGTCCGTATTCTCACTGTGGAATTATCGTTAAGAAGCAGAGCAACTTTTATGTTTTAGAAGCTATCGGACCTGTTATTGAGACACCGCTCAACACGTGGATAAATCGTGGTATAGGCCATAGGATCACAATTGTGCGCTTAAAAGAAAAATATCAGAGAGATATTCCTAAAATAATCAAAGCCGCTAATAAATTTAAGGGTTTACCTTACGACGTTCAGTATGATTGGGACAATGAAAAAATTTATTGTTCAGAGCTAATTTATAAAGCAGTTGATGCTGCCATAGGACTTCAACTGACAAATTTTGTAAACTTAGGCGACCTCAGTTGGCAACCTCACGAAGCGTTTATTAGATACATTACCGGTGGAGAATTACCTTTGGACAGAAAAATGATTACGCCAGCTGATATTGTGGTGTCCGATAAAGTTGATATTGTTTATTCTTCGTTTCCTCCAAAACCACAAGAGGGGATTGTTTTCGAAACCGCTGATCTAGCCGGGGTATGGTCGGGTGATTATACTTTTCCCGGGAATCAACTGATTCAAGTTAATTTAAATGTTGATGATCAAGGTAAAATTCAGGAAGGGCAATTAGCTCCTAACATTTATATTTACCCAAGCAATATTAAGAAGTTTAATTCACGCACCGGCGAGTTTAATTATGTTTTTTATGATAACAATCAGGTGAAAACTGTTATTGACGGCAAAATAGATCCAACGAAAGACGCACTATTTGGTCAATGGAATGATAGCCGTGGATTTCGAGGTGTTTTTAGTTTGGCTAAATTGGAAAAGACAGAAGAGATCAAGCCGGAGGAGTCTCGACTATTAAGACAATTTAACTCCTCAAGAACTGTTCTCAATAATTTACCTCCTCAAATAAATGTCCCGTATGTGCAAAATGTAGAAAATCAACCCGAAGTCCTTAATGAAGCCAATTATATTTGGGTAGCAAATGATGCTGCCCCAGCAGCTGGACAGATTACGCAACAACCAAAAAAGCGCAAGGGCGGCTTTAGTAGCATGTCAACAGCGAGATAATATGCCGACAACTATAAGAAACATTCCTTTGATTCTTTTTGCTTTTACGATCGCGAGCTGTGCTTCAATAAATCCGATTGATAAGCTAGCGCGGAAAGTAATTTTTTATCCTGACCGGGAGGTCTCGCGTAGTCCCCAATCGATAGGTCTTTCATTTGAAGATATCTACTTTACGACGCAGGATAGAATTAAACTCAATGGATGGTTTATTAAATCTGAGGAGAATAAAGGAACACTGCTTTTCTTTCATGGTAATGCAGGAAATATTTCTCACCGCTTAGATAAAATCATGACTTTCCATAACTTAGGTCTCAATGTTTTTATTATTGATTATAGAGGGTATGGAAAAAGTGAAGGTGTTCCGACAGAAAGAGGTGTCTATCAAGATGCGGAAGCAGCGTACGATTATCTCGGTACGCAAAAGAATTTTAATTCTAAGCAAATAATCGTTTATGGTGAATCATTGGGAGGGGCGATAGCCATAGATTTGGCCACTAAAAGGGAATTTGCTGGCTTAATTGCCGACTCTACGTTTACCTCTATCTCTGACATGGCCAATGCAAGCTCATCTATTTCTGTCGGGTCATTAATTTCGACAAAAATGGACTCAGTTGACAAAATTAAGAATGTTTCCGCTCCTAAACTGATTATTCATAGTATCGATGATGACATCATCCCATTTTATATGGGCAAAAAGCTATTTGACGAGGCACCTGTCCCGAAAGGGTTTTTGAAAATTAGGGGAGGGCATAATGACGGATATTTTCGCTCTAAGGCCGTTTTTATTGAAGGGATAAGTGAGTTTTTAAAGAAAATTAAGGGGAGTTAATTCCATTATGAAACTTCGTTATTTATGTGCCGTCGTTATGCTCATATTCTTTAGTGTTGATCTGGGAAATGCACAGGCTTCATCTTTTTGGGGTTCTTTGGATTATTCCCGAATATGTGAAAAGAGATTTTACGATTGGACGGCAGCGAGTGAAAATGAAGAAGACGACGATGCCATACTAATCAAAGCTAAGATTGCCTATCGAGGTAAACGATTCGATAAAGCCATTGAATACGCTGATGAGGCGATCAATGCAAATATGAAAGAGGCGAAATCAATACAAGATTCACTCAAGGAATACGAATGGATGTCAAAAGAAGCGATATTTAAACATAAACCATTAAATACTGTAGGACTTGCTTTATTAATTAAAGGGAAATCTTACTTTGCTTTGCAGAAAGGACAAGAATCCGAAGCTGCATATAGTGAAATCCAAAAAAACTACTATTTCGCTCAATGCTGGTGTAAAGAAGGAGTGTTTATGAAACCATCAGAATTTCCAGAAGCAACAATTAAGAAGACAGAGAAGAGGTGAAATTTTTTTTGCCCATATAGTTGAATGGTTAACAATTAAAAAGGAGGTTGATATGAAGAAAATAGTTTCGGTTGTCTGTAATAAAGTTGTACGCAGTAAAGAAAAAGAAATTATCGGATCGAGAGAGGTTATTAACGAAATCATCGATCATGGGCCTACTATTGAAAGCACGACGTGGCTCGTTATAAAAATGACGGATGGGCGAATTTTAGCCAAAAGAATTATTTATAAAAGCGTGTATCCCAATTCACAAAGATTTAACGAAATCAATCTCCTGACTGGGATGGTTACTGGAGGAGTGAGATAAGGAGATTTTGAAAGATATCTCATTAACTGAATCAAATTCACAGGGGAGGATGATGATATGGAAAAGATTTTTAAGGTATCGGCATTAATTGTGGCAGTTGTTTTTGTGGCAGGATGTCAAACAACAGGATTATCGTTAAGAGAGCAAGGTAATTTTAATTACTCAAATTTTATTTATGGACTTTACGACGGGCAAACTGATTCAGCAAAAGAAACCAAGAGTTTCGTGAAGCCGATCAAGTTGGCTGTAGCGCAAGTTGGTGAAAATGCTCCACCGAAGTTGATGTTAGAAAAACTTGGGTCTCAAAATGATTTGATTGCATCTGTCAGTGTGATCCCTGTGGGAGGAAATCAGTCGAATTATTATGGAAATGATAAGACTCAAGATGCAGTTGATTTTGGAAGCAGAATGGGAAAAATGAGAAAATTGGCGAAGGATCTTGGGGCAGATTATTTGTTTTTATTTGGTGGTACCTCTGAAATGGGGGAACGACAAAGCTGGCTCGGAATTATGGACTTAACGATTGTCGGTGCGTTTATATTCCCTACTCATAAAATTGTTACAGAGGGGAAAGCGACGGGAGCTTTGATTGATGTTGAGACAGGTAAGGCAGTCTTTATGGTCAGTTCACAAGAAGCAAAAGATGATTATGGGACAACTTATAACCTGTACGGTAAGCAGGAGCAGGTTCTCGCTGCCTTAAGAGATGCACTAGTCGATTCTTTAACGGATCAGTTTATTAAGAAATTAGGCAAAATGTAGTTGTCCGGAAGGAGGAGACGTAGTGAAAAATATATTCTCGGCTCTTTTCGTAATAATCCTATTCGGTGGATGCGCAAGCTATCAGGGAAAAACTGTTTTAGCCCCGCAACAGTCGCCGACTTGGAAACAGGATTGGGGCTATTCAAATTTTCATTTTCAATGTAATCAGGGGGATATAGAAGTTTTTGACATTGTCCTGAGTATCGAAAGCAGTGGATACACTTTGTTTTATTTTCCGGTTACCTTTGACAGTAAAGAAGATGTTCGTAAATTAAATGAAAAGACTTCCGGGTTGCTTATTACGTTTCGTAAAGATACCCCCATAGAATCCTGTGATTTGGCGTATGTGCATCTTGTGGAAGCTGGGTCCGGCGAGACGATTAGGCCAACAAGCATGGAAAAAACAGCTAGCTACAAAGATGATCGCTCCAAGAAGTACATCACATATTGCGTCTATTACTTCGACCTTAAAAAAGATCCGCAAATGCAATACGATCTTTACATTTCAAAAGATGTGTTTAACTGTGAGATAAAGCCGATCCGGTATAAATACAAAAAAGGTTATGAGAATTGGCCGGTTCAATTGATGTAGGGCAATAACGGGGGTAGTTATGAAAAGAATAATTATTTTACTGGTTTTTGGTGTTCTTAATAGTGGTTGTGCTTCTATGACTGTCCGTTCGGATATGGATAACCCTAAGATCACCCGAGGTATTTACCCGGCCGTTCGGGAAGATGTCCAGTGGCTTGCAGGAGTAGGTTCAAAGAATTATGATCCGCTACTTACAGGTGCTGAGCCGATTATTATTTCATTAGCGATTATCGACATGCCCTTGGCTGTAGTGATGGATACAGTTCTGCTTCCTTCTGATTTATTAAGAGATAAATCAAATAAAGAAGAGTTGAAAAGTTTAATGTTGGAATATTTTCCCGATTATAAGCTAAAGAAGAATTTGGGAAATGATAAAAAGCAAAAGTCGTATTTTGTGTTGATTGCCCCTGATGGGCAGATGATTGAGTTTAATCAATATTTCTCGGCCGATATTGGCCAGAAACAAATGACGAACCCGGAGCTAAATGATTTATTTAAAAAGCAGAGCATTAAAATTACATCATCTGAGATAGCAATAGAAGTATTAAAGTTGATCGAAGCATTGCGGTTGGGACATATGGGCGGGAGTTATCGTCAGTATTTAGCTGAACACGAAGAAAACTATTGGTTAGTTAGAATGCTTGATCCTAATCATGCAGGAGGAAAATTAGGCTGGGATTGGAGATTTGAAGTTAATGTGAACAGTGTTTTAGAAAAAGTCGTTGTTAAGTATTAAGTTGGCACTGATCTGGCATCATTATATTGTGGATGCGTTTTTAATTTGGTCCCAGGAGAGATTGTGGCGGGCGAGGAGTTTTTTAAGTCGATCGGCATCGTTGGAACTTGATTTTAGCGTGCGGGAGGCGTTGTATAGTATTCGACCTGCTTCTGATAAGTTGCGTGATTCACGGCAAATCTTTATAACTTCAATAAGTTGAATTCTTTCAATCCTGTCTAGTTTCTGCAATTGTTCTTGGGTGAGCAAGCGTTCTAGAATTTCTTCCTCTTTGGAGTCTTCATTCCTTTTCCAAAGTTTGTTTAACCGATCAATTTCTTCCTGAGCCAGTTCAATATTAATTCTACCGCCATCAGCTAATGTCGCCATGCGAATGATGGAAGCATTCAGATCGCGGAAGTTGGCTTTCCATAAGGCTTTCTCAGACTTTGCAAATTGCAAGTAGGATTCTTTAGCTTCTTTATTTATCGTGACGTTGATGTTGTGTGTTTGCGAAAATTTTTCTAATTCGAATTCCAGATTGGCATCAATATCTTCGGGACGCTCTTTTAAGGAGGGGAGGCAAAAGGTCCATAGATTAATGCGCGAGTAGAGATCAGTGCGAAAATTTCCTTTATCAACTTCGATGCCGAGATCTAGGTTTGTTCCGGCTATCAATTGGAATTTACTTTCGACTTCCTGATCGCTGCCGATCGGAAGGAATCGTTGTTCTTCTAGGGCTTTCAATAGCATGGCTTGCTCATCGATTCCTAGCTCGCCGATCTCGTCGAGAAATAAAACTCCTTCGTTCGCTTCTCGTAATAAACCTTGGCGGTCTTTTGTGGCACCGTTGAATGCGCCTTTTACGTGGCCAAAGAGAGTAGATGCTGACATTTCTCCGCGCAGAGTCGCGCAGTTGACTTCAATAAATTGACCTTTGATTTGGTTATGAGTTTTTTTGAGTTCAAAGATTTGACGGGCGAGATGTGATTTGCCAGCGCCGGTCGGGCCAGTCAAGAGAAGAGGAGCGTTCGAATTGATGGTTGCGCGTTCAATTTGCTCGATGAGTCGATTGTATTTTATATTTTTGGTCGCTATTCCAGATTTGAGAAACGATAAATTTTCTCGTTGTTCTTTTCGAAATCGTTTAACGATGTTGTCGTACTTGGAAAGGTCTAGATCGATGACGCGATATTCCCCTTTAAAGCCTTCAGTTTTGGATGGGGAGGTTTGAATAAGTTTAGCGGGGAAATATCGACTTTCAGTTAATAAAAATTCGCAGATTTGCGCTACGTGGGATCCGGTTGTGATGTGTATGAGATATTCTTCTTTCTCTATATTAAAGGGATAATTACGAGCAAAGTCAAAAAGCACGCTGTACATATTTTCAAAATCCCACGCATCTTTCACTTCAATAATGTGGGGAACAACTCGAGTTTCGGGGGAGATGGATTTGATGTCGGCAATGATTAAATCGGCGAGGTCTTGAAACTTTTTTTCGTAGAGGAGATCAAAACGTTGTATAAGGAGGTCTTCATGTTGAAAAAGAGATAAGGTGGGCCGCCATTTATTCCAGCGATTTTCATCTTTCCCTTGATCAAGGGTTGTCCCAAGCAAGCCGATAGCAACTTTTGTATTCATGATAAAAATATACCATAGGATAAACATTTATACAAGAGAATAAAAATAAATTTGACATTTAGGTTTGGATGGGGTATGCTTTCATTAACGATAAAGGAAAGGGAAACGTAAAGGAAAATATATGTCAGAACAAACGAACGAACCAACTTCAAGAATTCATGTCACTGGCGAAGCAACGGGTTTTCTTCCTATGCATAATAGTGAAGGAAAACCAATTACCGTGATTGGAACAGAGGCGATTAGAAAAACCTTTGATGACCTTTGTATTCAGCAAGCCTTAAATTCGCGTGGCGCTCCCGGGGTTACCGATTTAGTTTTGAATCCAGATGCGCACTGCGGTTATGGCGCCCCAGTTGGATGTGTGCTGGTGTCGCCTACGCATATATATCCTGGTCCAGTTGGAGTAGATATTAAGTGTTCAATGAGTTTATTGCAGTTGGATTTGCCGGCAGATGCGGTTATTGATCAAATCACCCGTCGGGCGTTGATAAATGCGATTTTAGAAAGAACCCCGACGGGTGCGGGGCAGGGACAGCGGTCGGTGAAGAAAGCCAGACGTGTTAATGAAGTTTTGGGAAGACAAGTGGCCATCAATGGAGCTTCGGCTTCAGTGTGTGAACAATTAGGTATTCCTGTGGATTGGGCTTTACGCTGCGAAGATTCTTTTCACGTCGGACATGATGGAACGGCTGATGCTTTAGGACAAAGATTGCAATATTTGATTGAATCCGGATTGTTTGATAATTTTGAGAAAAAAATCTCGCAATTAGGATCATACGGCGGCGGAAATCATTTTGGCGAATGCGAAGTGGTGGAAATTGAGAAGAATGCGCGTGCCGAAAAAGTGGCCGAAGTCTTCGGCCTTAAACATAACAAGGTGGCCTTTCTTTCCCATTGTGGTTCGCGCGGGTTTGGTTATCACTTAGCGCAACATCAATTCAAGACCTTACAAAACAAATTCTCTACCTGGGACATTCCATTGCCGGGAGAGGATAAGGAATTGGTTTATGCGCCTTTAGGAACGCCTGAAGCAGATGCTTATATCAATGATATGTCTTTGGGGGCTAACTTTGCGACGATCAATCATCTTTTGATCAATGCTTTGGTCTTGGAAGCATTTCAAGAGATTATTCCTGGAGTGAAAGGTAATTTGGTTTATTTTATCAGCCATAATATTGCCCGTCAGGAAGTGGTGGACAATCAAAAAGCATGGGTCCACCGCAAAGGAGCAACTCGGGCATTTCCGGCAGGACACTTTGCGTTGAAGGACACGCTCTTTGCGGACACGGGACATCCTATTTTACTTCCCGGGAATCCGAAGGATGGTTCCGTGGTTATGGTGGCTGATCCCGGAGCGGAGAAAAGTTGCTATAGCGTTAATCACGGTGCTGGGCGTGCATTGGGACGTAAGGCGGCGATGAGAACTTTGAATCAGAAAGAGGTTGATCAAAGTTTTGTTGATAATGACATTATGTCCAATTGCCGTCAGTATCCTTTGGACGAAGCTCCGGCGGCGTATAAAGATTTCAAAGAAGTTTTGAAATCTGTCGAGAGCGCCGGGTTAGCAAGTCCCGTGGCAAAGTTAAAAGCACGGTTTGTTATTAAAGACGAAGATAAAAGTTTAAAAGGAGCAGCATAAAAAATACGCGAGCGATCACAGTGCGATGACATGGCATCTGCCATATCATTTTGCAGATCAACGCTCGCCCTGGTCAAGGAGCAATCCGAGGGGTTCAAATCCCCACGTTCTGTCTTAAGAAAGTTGCTAGTAGAAAAGCCGTCTTGCAGGTGAACAACCTCCACTGCGATTCTACAATTTTCTTAAGACAGAACATATTAAAAAAAAGGAGAAAGAAAATGACATTATCAGCGATAGCAAGTTTGGCAGTACTCGGCTTTATAGGCTGGGTCGTAATTGTAGTGTTTAGTTCCAAATATTTCGTCACCATTTTTGAGTACGAGAAAGGTTTAAAATACCACAAGGGAAAATTTGTTGGTATTTTGGAATCAGGTCGCTATTTTAAGTTTTCTCAGAATACGACTATTGTTAAGATCGATGTGCGTCCCCGCGTCATCACGATCCCGGGACAGGAAGTTTTAAGTTCCGACAATGTTTCTTTAAAGGTGAGCATAACGGCGCAATATGAAATCGAAGATGCTAACATTGCCGTCAATAAAATCGCCAGTTATACCGAAGCGTTATACGCGGCGGTGCAGTTGGCAGTTCGCGACATCATCGGTTCCTTGGCGATCGACGAAGTTTTGGCGCAAAGAACAACGATCAATCAAAAGTTGATGGAAGCAACAGTTGCCAGAGCGAAAGAATTAGGTTTGAAAATTACTTTGATCGGCGTTAAGGACATTATGTTCCCGGGCGAGTTGAAGAAAATTTTCGCCAAAGTCGTCGAAGCGCAAAAAGAAGGATTGGCAGCTTTAGAGCGCTCTCGTGGTGAAACTGCGTCATTACGCAATTTAGCCAATATTTCTAAAGTATTGGAAGATAATCCGGCATTATTACAGTTGCGTGCATTGCAGTCGCCGGGAAATACGTTTGTCTTTGGAATGGCCAGTCCGGTTATTCCCTTAAAGAAGAAAGAGGCATAATGATTTTCATTGATGGATCAATAGGTGAGGGTGGTGGGCAAATACTAAGGACAGCTTTAGGGCTGTCCTTAGTAACGGGCGAGCCTTTTACTATCGAGAACATTCGCGCCGGGCGCAGTAAGCCAGGGCTATTGCGTCAACATTTGACCGCGGTGGAAGCGGCGGAAAAAATTGGACGCGCTAGAGTCGAAGGGAATACCATTGGCTCGCAAAAACTATCTTTTTATCCGGAAGAAGTCATTCCAGGGGATTATCATTTTGCTGTCGGAACAGCAGGAAGCGCCACACTCGTTTTGCAGGCGATCCTTCCGGTTCTCATCATTGCTGATGCGCCTTCGACAATTGTCATTGAAGGGGGGACGCACAATCCTTTTGCTCCGTCGTTTGATTTTTTAAAAATGGTTTTTGTCCCAGTCTTAAAGCAAATGGGTGTTGATGTCGAATTAACCTTGCATCGTCACGGTTTTTATCCGGCTGGGGGCGGAAAAATCGAAGCTAAGATTACACCTACAAAGAAAATAAAACCCATTTCTTTGTTAGAGCGCGGCAAACTTAAAAGATTAAAGGCAAGATCCATCTTTGCCCAAATACCTGGGAATGTTGCTACAAGAGAAATCGCTGTCGCTAAGAAAATATTTTTATTGGAAGACGTGCAGACCGAGATTTTTCAAGTTATGGATTCTCAGGGGCCCGGAAATATTTTTACTATTGGAGTTGATAGCGAGAATATAACGGAAATGTTCGTTGGGTTCGGTGAGTTGCGTAAAAGCGCGGAATTTGTTGCTCACGAAGCTATTGAGCAAGTGCAGAAATATTTACAAACAGATGTTCCTGTGGGAAGTTATTTAGCCGACCAACTTTTGATTCCATTTGCTTTGGCTAAAGGCGGAGAATTCAGGACCGCCGCCATGTCCGGACATTTCACGACGAATCTTGAAATTATCAAAACCTTTCTTGATTGTTCGATTAAAATATCCAAAGATAAAAAAAGCCTCAGTGTTGTAACATTTGAATAAATCTTATGAAAACCAAAATCGTTAATCAATTAAAACAAATTGAGAAAGATCATAAAGTTCGCATTTTGTATGCTGTCGAATCCGGCAGCCGTGCGTGGGGATTTGCTTCGAAAGACAGTGATTATGACGTCCGGTTTGTTTATATTCATAAAGAAGACTGGTATCTGGCCCTCGATGAGAAAAGAGATGTCATCGAGCATATGGATAAAGAGTATGATTTAGATATTAGCGGCTGGGACATAAAGAAAACTTTGATTCTTTTTAAGAAGTCCAATCCGCCGCTCTATGAATGGTTAGAATCCCCGGTCGTGTATTTGGACCAATTGTCTTTTAAAAAGAATTTAGGAAAGATTGTCACAAAATACTTTTCTCCCAAAGCTGCGTTTCATCATTATTTATCAATGCTGGTTAATAATCACAAAGATTATGTCAACCACCAGCAGATTAAAATGAAAAAATATTTTTATGTCCTCAGGCCGCTGTTTGCCTGCGACTGGATTGAAAAAAACGATACTATGCCGCCCATGGAATTTGAAAAATTGCTCATGGCGCAACCTATTGATAAAGATCTTCTTGACGAAATCAGTGCTTTATTAAAAAACAAGCAGGCAGGGTTAGAGCAGGGACTTGCGCCCCGCAAAAAAGTTTTGGATGATTATATTGAAGAAAGAATATCGTATTTTGAAAGACTCGGGAATGAGATTAAGCCCGTCACTTCGCCCGGAATCGAAGTTTTAAATCAATTATTTAGAAAATCTTTGAAAGAAGCTTGGTCCAAATAACTTGGCACAAATCTGGCACATTATTTTTGACCATCACGCAACATATTGTTATTAAACAGTTTGCGAATCAGCCCGGACCTCTCATAACCTGAAGGTCACAGGTTCAAATCCTGTCCCCGCAACCAAAATTAAAAGAGTCACCCTTTTGGGGTGGCTCTTTTAATTTTAGCTGAGGTGTCAGGTGAATGGGCGTGCAGCGACTGAGGACGAAATGTCCGAAGGAGTGGCGAGACCACCTGGTCGAGCCCGAACGAAGTGAGCGCAGGCGACTGAACGAGCGAAGCGAGTGAAGAAGTGGTTGAAGCCGAGCAAGGCGAGGCAAAACCATTCAAATCCTGTCCCCGCAACCAAATTGAAGCACCTAGTCGAGAGATTAGGTGCTTCTTTCATTTTCCGTCGGTATATGCAATAAATTCATTCCAAATTTTAAGATTTTTGGTCAAGCTTGGACTTCCTGTCACTTCTTTTCGCTTCCTATTGGTTTGTGTCATTTCCTGGTAGAATTCATTAAAAGTGTGGCAAAAATGTGGCAAAATAAATGAAATTGTATTTTTAATAGAATGGTGACAGAATGATGAAAAATTAGACCGTTGTTTAATAAAGGACGTAAGTTATTAAATATTATGAATTTAGTGGAATTTAAAGAATTCTCCCAGAAGCATTTTTCAGACGGCCTAGTTACTATTGCTGGATCGGGTCTTTCTGCGGCTGAGGGTTTGCCAACAATGCAGCTATTGGGGGAAAATCTATCAAGTAGGTCGGTACATTTAAGCGAAGCCTTGAAGATTTCTTGGGAAGCCGTAGCTAAAGAAATAAATGCAGGTAAAGGTTTAGAAGAATCATTAAAGAATAATTCAAATGAAGGTCTATTGGCTTGGATTATTCAAGAGACGGCGGAATACCTTTTAAAAGAAGAAGCCAGAATCTTTTCAGAAGTCATAACTGGAAAGAAGAAACTGCGGTTTACAGAGTTATTAACTCATTTGATTTTCAATAATGAAAGACAGGTGGTAATTACGCCAAATTATGATCGTCTTTTAGAATTGGCTTCAGAGGTTGGCGGGTATGGTGTAGATAGTTTTTTTGTTGGAAATCATCACGGTCATTTTGATCCAAAGATGAGTAATCATTCGATGTGTTCGCAAATTTCTGAGAAGTTCCGAGGAGGAATAAAGTTAGGATATCGAAAACATATAGTTGTTATCAAGCCGCATGGCAGTCTTGATTGGTTTTACTCCAATGAAGCGCCAGTGCGATGTTCAATAGCTATAGATTGTCCTCGATTAATGATTGCGCCGGGAGTAGAGAAATATAGGAAAGGCTATGAAATACCTTTTGATCAACATATTAATGAAGCCAATAAAGCTATTGATCGTGCCGCAAGATATTTAATCCTTGGATATGGATTTAACGACGAACATTTAGAAACACATTTAAGGCAGGAATTGAAGAAGGGTAAGCCGTGTCTAGTCCTTTGTAAAGAGTTGACAAAGAATGGTATGGATCTTATTAAGGAGTGCCCTCAGATTATGGCAGTTACCGACGCAACTGTAGGTAAAGAGGCTTCTTCTAAAGTTTATTATCAAAACAAAGAATATGTTTATTCAGAGGTTAATCTTTGGGATTTAAAAGGTTTTTTAAGGGAGGTATTTAATCATGTCTGAAGAAATCTTGCAATTCACGGAGAATGAAAAGATTGGAGTAGTTGCTGCAGTCGATACAAGTCGGATGGTTATTAAAGTTGAGAATCATCCACTATTAACAAGGGTTCCTGTAGGTAGCCTGATCGCAATTCAAGGAACGACAGCACATGAATATTTTATTGGCATGGTGGAAAGGGTCACTCGAGATATATCTGAAGCCCCATTGCTTGAGCAAGAACAGGACGGTCTTATTCCAATAGGAGAGAAAGAAGTTGATTCTGTGAGAGTCGTTTTAGTAGGGACGTTTCGGAAGGTTGATGGTGACAAGAAGAATCTTTTTAAAAGAGGCGCCGACTCCTTTCCTAAAATATCCAGAGAATGTTTTGTAATTGAATCGGGCAATCTACAGAGGTTAATGAATTTGCTTGGTTCCGATATTCCAGACGAGCAAAGGCTGCAGCTCGGACATTTTGTTGCAGATAGAAGCGCTAGCGCCATTGCGGATGGGAACAAATTTTTTCAAAGACATGCAACGGTTCTAGGAAGTACCGGTTCAGGGAAAAGTTGGTGTGTTTCTTTAATTCTGGAAAGAGCTGCGCGACTAAAATTCCCGAATCTAATAGTCCTTGATATGCACGGAGAGTATGCGCCTTTAGTGAAAAAGGCTTCTGGTGAGGGATTTGCTCAAGGGTTTAGAGTGGCTGGCCCAGGAGATTTACAAAGTCCGGGCGATGGAGTTTTATTTCTTCCGTACTGGCTTTTAAATCGTGAAGAAATGTTGGCCATGCTTCTTGATCGGAGCGATCAAAATGCGCCAAACCAAGCAGCCAGATTTGGAGAGCATGTTAGAAATCTTAAAGAGAAGGAATTAATCCGGCTGAAGAAAACCGATGTTCAGGCTACATTTACTATAGATTCACCAATACCTTATGCTAAGGATGATTTGATTTCACTGCTTAATAATGACGATAATGAAATGGTAGAAGGGGCCAAAGTGGGCACTGAGAAGAAAGGTGATTGGAACGGTAAATTAACGCGATTTATATCGAGATTGACAGCTAAGATTGAAGATAGAAGATATGGATTCTTGTTTCAACCACCGTCTCAAGCAATGCAATACGATTGGCTTGCTAGTCAAATCGTAAAATTATTGGGTTCCAATTCAAGTACGCCTGGTATTAAGATTATTGATTTCTCGGAGGTTCCTTCAGATGTGTTGCCTATAGTTGTGGCGGTATTTGCAAGAGTACTTTATGGTGTGCAGTTTTGGATTGAAGAAAACAAGAGAACACCTTTTACAATCGTATGTGACGAAGCGCATTTATATTTACCGGTCAAAGAAGAGACCGATGCTGTGGAGCTTCGTGCAGTCGAATCATTTGAAAGAATTGCCAAGGAAGGGCGTAAGTACGGGGTTTCATTGTTAGTTGTTAGTCAAAGGCCTTCCGATGTTAGCCGAACTATTCTAAGCCAATGTAATAATTTCTTAGTTCTACGTTTAACAAATGACCAAGATCAAAATGTGGTTAGGAGGCTTATGCCTGATTCAATGGCAGGATTAACCGAAATATTACCATTGTTAGATATAGGAGAGGCGCTTCTGCTTGGGGATGCCGTTTTATTACCGACGAGAATAAAACTCGATCGTCCCAAAATCGAACCTAATAGCGCTACTCTGGATTTTTGGTCTGAATGGGGCGCTAACAGTTCCGATGAGGCAGCGTTAAAGATGGCGGTGGAAGCTATGAGACGGCAGACAAGGAAGACTTAGTGTATGGTTCAATGGTCTAAAGAATTTCTAAAAGAATCGAAAGATTTCTGGCAGAAAGGATATGACGCAATTGGTGTGAAATTAACCGACGCTGATGTAGAAGAGATTTGCAATAATATGATTAATCTTTTTGATTGTCTGGCCGAGGTAGATCAAGATACAAAGAAAGCTGGGAGAGATGGGGGGACACACACCGTAACCCTAATTAATTAAGGTCCAGTCGTGTGTCCCCCTTTTTTACACATTGACAGAGATGGTAAGGCAACTTGCCTTATTTCCCTAATCGTATATAATTAATCATAACTATTAACGCTTAGGGAAACCCCTGGCCGACAAATAGCACGGTCCAGGGCAGGCAAAATGACTATGGATAACCGCCAGGAACACCTTATCGAATTTATCAGAAAAAAAGGGGGATTCGTCAATACCTCCGATCTTATCAACGCGGGATTCTATAAAGCCCTGATTGGTGAGGCTCTGAATTCGGGACGGATTGAACGTCTCAGCCGCGGAGTCTATAGCCTTGTCGATATTCCGGATATCCAGCACCCCGATCTTGTGACTGTTTCTGTACTGGTGCCAAGAGGCGTTATTTGTCTGATTTCGGCTCTTTCTTTTCATGAAGTCACCGATGAAATTCCGCATTGCATCGATGTTGCTATTCTTACTCAAACTCGCGCAAAAGAAATTAATAATATTCCGGTTCGATATTATCGTTTTTCAAAGAAAAACTGGGAGACTGCAATAGAAGAGCATGATATTGATGGCCACAAAATAAAAGTGTACAGTCTGGCCAAAACGATCGCAGATTGTTTTCGGTTCCGTAATCAAATCGGAATGGACGTAGCCCGCTCTGCTCTCAAAAACGCGCTCGAACAAAAGAAAGCGTCTCACCGTGAAATCATGAAATATGCTGCGATTGGGCGTGTGACAAAAGTAATTAAACCTATCCTGGAAACGCTTCTGTGATCAAAGAGATTAAAAATATTGAAGATTCCGTTCGGGCCAGGCTCAACAATAAAAGAAAAGAGGCTGGGATTCCTTTTTTGGAAATTTTGCGCAATTACGCGATGGAAAGGTTTCTCTACCGTCTTAGTCTGGCGGAGTTTTCTCATGAATTTATCCTGAAAGGCGCATTGCTTTTTACGGCCTGGAAGGTTCCGGAGCGCCGGACGACATTGGATATTGATTTGTTGGCCCGTCACAGCAATCAAATTGCAGAAATTGAACGGGTGGTCCGGGAAGTTTGTGCCGTTAAAGCAATACCCGACGGTCTGCGCTTTGATCCAGCCTCCGTTGCCGGAGCAAGAATAAAAGAGGACGCGGATTATGAAGGGGTACGGGTGAGATTTGTGGGGTTCCTGGGGAAATCCAGAATTCCTATGCAGATCGACTTCGGTTTCGGTGATGTCATTTTTCCGACACCTCGCAAAATTGATTATCCGGTGATTCTCGATTTCCCGGCCCCCAAATTAAAAGGCTACGCTCCGGAAACGGTCGTTAGCGAAAAGTTTGAAGCGATGGTCCAGCTCGGGTCACTCAACAGCCGGATGAAAGATTTTTACGATCTGTGGCTGTTGATCCATCAATTTGATTTTAAGGGAGAGGAGCTCGTTGGAGCGATCAAGAAAACGTTTCATCACCGTAAGACACCATTGCCGCAGACAAAATCTTTTTTTGCGGATGAAATTTATGATGAGAAGTCCGACCGGCAAACTCTATGGAAAGCATTTTTGACAAAAGGCCGGATCAAACATGCGCCGGAGAAATTAAATACAGTGGCAAAGGGGATCGAAAAGTTTCTTAAAGATCCTGTGGGCGCAATAATCCGGGATCAAAAGTTTTCTCTATTATGGAAAGCCCCGGGCCCTTGGAAGGCTCAATAGATTGACTTTATTAAGATGAATTGGCGATTATCCGGAGTAAAATTTCGTAAATTATACAAGGTTGAAGGTTGGCACAAATCTGGCACATAATTTTTGACCATCACGCAACATATTGTTATTAAATAGTTTGGAAATCAGCTCGGACCTCTCATAACCTGATGGTCACAGGTTCAAATTCTTCTACGATAAGTAAAATATTATTAGCAAATATGCGGATTTAGACAGGAAGATATGACGGGATTCTTTAGATTATGATTAGAATAGACTTATCAAAAAATATCAAAGGGTTTGGATTTGGGATCTTGGGTTTTTTGTTGTTCCTGGGATTTCTTTTGATGCCCTTTATTTTAATTTTTGGTATTCTCAGGGTCTCGGAGTTTCTTTATCCTGTCATTGAAATTTTAGCCGGGGCGTCGATCGTTGCATTTTCGTTTATCATTTTGCCATTGTCCCTGGTTGAACGTTTGCAGGGACGTCTTGCGGGACTATCGTTTATGTTGTCCTATATCGTCGGGACATCTGTTTTTATGTTTTCATTTTTGACAATATTTGACTATTGGGGATGGTTGGCGGTATTTTTTATATTTATGTTTCATTTGGTTGCGCCCATAGCCATAATAGGATTATTGCTTAAGGGAAAAATCAGCACAGCATTGTTACTGTTTCTTGGCGCAGGATTGACTTATGGCATGCGTTTTTATGCGGTTAGGTTATCAGCAAAATCACAAGAACGGGTATCAAAATTCCGTTATCGGTCCGGCGATGTGATTGATATTGAAGCTTCGATAGAGGACGAAAATTCTTCGCGTGATGCCGCGGATGATTTAACTTAAAGTTGTAAAAAATGTTTGCCCGTTAGGGCGAACTTTCATAAGGCAGTTAATTTATGGCTAAATTTCAATTTGGCACAGACGTTTTTTCTTTTGATCTTCTTCACGCATATTATTTAGCAAACTTGTCGTCGCTGGTTTATCAGCCGCTGGACAAGATTAGTGGCGTGCTTGAGGACCAGTATGGATTAACGCAGTTTATTTCTTTTGATGTCGGGGATACGCAGGCTTTTTTGGCCGCCAATGAGAAGATGATCGTTTTGGTTTTTCGTGGGACAACATCATGGACGGATTGGCTGACAAATGTAAAGTTCGTTTTGACGCCTTGCGCTGTTGGAAATGTCCACGCAGGGTTTCATCAGGCTCTGGATCTTGTTTGGGAGCAAGTATATGACGCAATCTGCACATGGAAGGATTCTCGCCAGTCATTGTGGGTGACCGGACATAGTCTGGGAGGAGCGTTGGCAACTTTAGCTGTCGATCGTATGACGGAAAAACTTTTAGATGTCAGCGGTTTGTATACTTTTGGCCAACCCCGAGTGGGCGACAAAAAATTTGCAGATCATTTTGATCGTAAGATGAAAAGATATACATTCCGTTTTGTGGATGATGAAGACATTGTGACCAGAGTTCCGTTTCCGCCGTATCAACATGTGGGCAATGAATATTTTTTTGATCGCGCTGGAGTATTGCACAAAGATAGAATTTTTTGGAACTGGTTTAGAAGCTCTTCGGAAAGTGTTTATCTGCGTTCTATTGAAGGCGGGTCAAAATATGTTTTACAGAATCCCGGCGGAATAAAGGATCATAATTCCGATTATTATTGCAAGTACCTTTACAATGTTTTGCCGCGCAAGGCCAAGGATTCATTCCTGGAATATATCAACAAAATTTGAAAAGCAAAAATGGGGAATGATAAAAACTTTCTTTTTTTACACGATTTGAATATCTGCGAGGATTTAGATGTTAAAGAAAAAAGTTCTGATTCTGTGTACCGGAAACTCGTGCCGTTCGCAAATGGCTGAGGGTGTTTTACGGCATTTTCACGGGGACAAGTTTGATGTTTTTAGTGCCGGGGTAAAGCCTTCTTCTGTTAATCCGACGGCCATCGCGGTTATGAAGGAAATCGGGATTGATATTTCCGGGCATCGTTCCAAACATGTCGATGAGTTTAAGGGGCAAAAAATCGATTGCGTCATTACGGTTTGTGATCATGCAAAAGGGTCTTGTCCGATTTTTCCCGGTGGGCGATTGATGCATTGGCCGTTTCCAGATCCGCCGCATAATAAAGAAATTAGTAAGGCAGTTTTAGATGAGTTTCGTAAAGTTCGGGATATGATTGTTGAAAAGTTTAAGGGGTTTGATTGCCTATGAGCATTGAATTTCCAAAGGATTTTATGTGGGGTTCTGCAAGCTCTTCGTATCAGGTCGAAGGGAATAATGCCAACGCCGACTGGTGGCCTTGGGAGATTAAGACCAATCATGAGCGCTCAGCTCAGGCCTGCCGGCACTATGAACTTTATGAAGAGGATTTTGATCTTGCCAAAGGATTGCATCATTGCGCTCACCGTTTGTCGATCGAATGGAGCCGCATTGAACCTAAGGAGGGTCAATTTTCTCAGAAAGAACTAGACCATTACAGGGCCGTTATTTTGGCTTTGCGCGCACGCGGCATTGAGCCATTAGTTACGCTGCACCATTTTACAAATCCGATCTGGTTTAGCGAAAAAGGCGGCTGGACGAAAAAAGAAAACGTCCTTTCTTTTTTGCGTTATGTCGATTTTGTCGTCGAAGGATTAGGCAAACACGTCCATTTTTGGATGACGATTAATGAGCCGGTGGTGTATCTTTCGAATTCTTTTCTTTGGGGCTTATGGCCGCCGCAGCAAAAGTCCATTTTAAAATCCAAAGCCGTATTTGATAATCTTGCCCGGGCGCACATCGAAAGCTACCAACGGATACACGCAATTTATAAAAAATTCGATTTGACCTCACCGCAGGTAAGTATTGCCCAACATTTGCAGGCTTTCGTTCCCTGCGATCAAACGTTTCGCAACCGTTTTGCGGCCGGTTTTCGGGAGAAGTGGTATGACTTTGCGTTTATTGATAAAATTTTTGCCGCCGGAACTCTCGATTACCTGGGCGTGAATTTTTATTCACGTCAGCAGGTCGACCTTAAGGGTTGGGGTTTGAAAAATTTGATGTCGGACATTTGTACCCAAGGCCATGATCCTCTTAAGAAAAATTCACTAGGCTGGGACATTTATCCAAAGGGGCTGCACGAAATTCTTTTAAAGGTCAAAAAATACAATCTTCCGGTCATTATCACCGAGAACGGGATTTGTACGCTCGACGATGATTTGCGTTGGGAATATATTGTTCTTCATCTTAAAGTTTTGCATCAGGCGATGGCAGACGGGGTAGATATTCGCGGCTATTTGTATTGGTCGCTTTTGGATAATTTTGAATGGGCACAAGGGTTTGGCCCGCGCTTTGGACTTATCCATGTCGATTATCATACCTTTAAGCGCACCGTCAAAGACAGCGCCCAAAAACTCGCGAAAGTGTATCAAACTGGACAGCTGGAATAGTTTTAGAATTCTTCTTGAGAGAAAATCCTGCTTTTTTATAAATGACGAAAGATTTTTGCTATACTGCTTTTTGTCCGCCGAGTATTCACTGCGGTCAAATAAAAAATATGGATATCTCTGTTGAACATAATAAACAGATGCAGGTGATCGTCGAGAATCTTGCTAAAGTGATTGAAGGCAAGCAGGATAAACTTGAACTTTTTGTCTTAGGGCTTGTCGCCGGCGGCCATATTTTGATTGAAGATATCCCCGGGGTAGGAAAAACAACGCTTGCCCGCACCTTAGCTAAAACGATTGACGGTCAATTTGCGCGCATTCAGTTTACGCCGGATCTTCTGCCTAGTGACATTACAGGCATCAATGTTTACCAGCCATCAACGGGCGAGTTTATTTTTAAAAAGGGGCCGATTTTTGCCAACATTGTTTTGGCTGATGAAATCAACCGCGCCTCGGCTCGCACCCAATCAGCGCTCTTAGAGGCCATGAGCGATGAGCATG
>CAYYRJ010000010.1:0-88285 GCA_964474085.1 uncultured Planctomycetales bacterium | reverse complement strand
CCTGATCACGCAGCTCTCGTAAACTGGCAAACGCCGCACGCACCTTTTTTTCATCATCGGTGAAAGCGGCCATTGTCATTAATCCCTGCACATTGATATTTTTAAAGTCCGCCGCTTGATCAATGAGTTCTAAGGCTTGCGATTGTTCAATCCCAGATTTTTGCTCTTCGAAAGAACAATTGACCTGAATCAAAATATCCATGACTTTATTATGTTTTTGTGCCTGTTTTTGAATTTCTTCGACTAACTTTAAACTGTCAACCGACTGGATCATGTCAAAAAGAGGCACTGCAAATTTGGTTTTGTTCGTCTGCAAATGCCCGATCAAATGTTTAGTAACTTGTCCCGGAGCAAATTTCAAAAGCGGAAATCTTTCCTGCGCATCCTGCACGCGGTTTTCTGCAATATGGGCTAACCCCGCGTCGATGGCCTGCTGTACTTTGGCCAAATCGGTATATTTGGTCACACCGATTAAAACAACTTCCTTAGGGTCACGCCCGCACTTTTGGCAAGCTTTTTGAATCTCTTGATAAATTTTATCTAATCGTTCTTTCATAAGGCCATAAAGTAACACAAAGCAATATGAGCGTCAATTGGGATGTGATTTAAACAATCTTTTTCCCGAGGACGTAAAGCGGGATGTCTTTTTGAAAATAATAACGCAAGTACGAACGATGCGTCGTAAATAACGTAACAAAGCCGCATTTTTCGAAAAACTTTTTTGCCAAGTCAGACATGGTGCTGGCGCGGACACTAGTGACGCCATTTTGCTTAAGATACTCACAATACGCGTCGACTAATTGATGTCCAACCCCACCGCCACGAAAATTGCGCGCGATATTAATATGCAAAATCGCCGGATAATCTTGCGAAAAATCCGGAGACTCAAATTCGCCCTTCCAATAACTTGCCAAAAGTCCGGCAACAAATCGAAATGTTTTCTTCTTTAGAAAAAGTCCACGAATCAACGCCACCCAAAAAAGGCGCGGATAAATTTTAAACCACGACACCTTGGCCATAGCACTTTCATTTTTGGCCCCAATCAAATAGCCGATCACTTTATCATCCTTAAGCGCCACAAAACACGACTGCGGCTCGCTGTCGGTAAAATACAACGTCAAGGCATCCGCTAAAATTTCAGGTTCGTCGAACAAGTCATCCGCTTTTCCCAAAAAAGACGTTTCATAACTGATCCGCCGCAAAGCCATTCGGTCGGCAGGCCTGTATTTTCGAACTAAAACATTTTCGCCAACAGCACTCATTTTTACTCCAAAAGAAGCACGCGCCAAGCGGTCCGGTCTATCGGAGAATTATCAAGATACGAACGCGCAGAACTTAAAATATAATGAGGATTTTCAAGGCTCGCTAAAGGAAATGCAATCGTGATAGACCCGCCTTCACGGCTGACTTTCATGTCCTTAACAAAGACTCGCCGCCCTTTTTCAAACACAGCCACAAATTTTGAAAAACCGATTTTCAGATGATATTTAGGCATGTAAGAAAACGGCAGCCCTCGCCGATATCCGATCAAATACAAATTCATGCCCAACAATTTGTCATTCCAAGCCCGCGGCATAATTCGAATATATAAATATCCATCCTGCCGCGCATAGGCAAGCGAATCAAAAACCGGCTGCGCCGGGTTTTCTTCATCGACGCTGGCAACGCGAATATGTTGGGCGGCTTCAATGCTTTGCCAATCAATATGACCCTTTGAATTATCTTTGATGACAATAGAGGGATAATCGCCGAACAATTCATTTTTTCTTGCAAACGTAAAAAGATACGGCGGATTGTATTCAATCTGAGATTTATAAAATTCTATCGTCTGTCGTTTCTTTTCAATTTGCGCCGGTGTCAAATCCAAGTCTAACCAACGGATATCCGAATTTTTGATCTGTTCGGAAGGGACAAGCGCTAACGTCGGATGAAACCCCCGCGGTAGTGGCCAGCGAGCCTCATGAATCAAATACGGGTAAATTTCAGGAGTTGGAATCTTGGAGCCCAAATCCCAAAGAGCCACCTTTAAATACAAATAAAAAGCGCGGTGATCTTGATTATTATCCATCGGATGCGAAACAAAAATCCGTGTCGGTTTAAAATCCAAAAGGATTTTTTCCAAGTCTCGTAAAATGCTTTCGCCAACATAAGGCGCACCGGCGGAAAAACTTTGATTGTACGGCACGTGCCGAACTCGCGTAAAAAGGCTTTTGTACGGGGTTGCCGTAGCCCCCCAATACTGCGTAAAAATATTCAAAGTCCCTGCGTCCGGATAACCTAAAAAAATAAGATTTTCGGCGGGCAACCCTAAAGCCGTCATCGCATTGGTTGCCTCTTGGCGGCGAAGATTGCCCATCGCGATGACACCCGAACGCTTAAAAACAAGCCGCTTTTCATAAACAATGAAAGCTAATTCATTGCTGTCTCCGTTGGTCAAGTACACAACTTTTGTCGGAAGCATGCGGCTAATCGCCTGCTGTAAAATTCCACCGGTGCCAATGGCTTCATCGTCAGGATGCGGGGCAAGAACCAAAATGCGGTCATCATCTTTTAATGGCGGGACAGACTCCAAACCAAAAGCGCCCCGGGTAAAGATGGAAAAAACACACGCAAAAATACAGAAATAACTCAAGATTCTTTTTAGCATTAATACCTTATTACTTCGTTAGCGTTACAGTGATAACGTTGTTGATCCCTTTAAGAGTCACAACATATAGAACAGTCACTTCATCGCCTTTTTTAAGATTAGAAAATTCTATCGGAGCGAATTTTTTTGAAAAAAGTTGGCTTTTAGCAATCATTTCAAACTCTTTTTTCTTGCCGCTGGCATCTGTCAGTTGCAATTTCCCAAAATTGGCTTTAGCAACATCCGCTTTTTGAAGAGACTCAATCCTGCCTTGAAAACGCTCGATAATGGCAGAGACGGATTTGCGTTTTGGGGTGGCATCCGAAGTTTTGAGTTTCGGCGTTTGCGCATAAACGTTTGTTCCAAAAACAACTAGCAAAGCTAATACCAAAAAGATTTTTTTCATTTTCTCCTCACATGTTTATATTTTTTTGTGATTAATTTTATAGAAAAGACGTCCTAAAGTAAAACATTTAACCGAAATTCTTTTATTAATGCAAAAGCCCCGCTAATTTTTTAGCGAGGCTTCTGCACTTAAACAGCTTGAATAAACTTATAATGCCATATCGCCAGTAACAGGCTCTTCGTTAACAATCGCATTATTCACAACAACATCCACGTCGCCATCCATATCTTCAGCGTGAGCAACAGAAACTCCGCCAAGACTCAAACGTGATGAAACGTTTGCACTCAACAAAAGTGCGGCAGCAAATAAAATAAAAACAGCTGCTAATTTGACTTCAACGGATCCTTTTGTAACTTTCATGTTTCTCTCCTTTGGTTGATTTTACAAAAAAACCTATCCACAAATACTGGACAGGCAAATTTGTATTTTTTTATACATGGCTTTCGGTAACTGTATGTTCCCTATCCGGCAAAAAGACTGAAGCTCTAAGAGCATTGCGTCCAATTGTTTCGATGAGTTGACCTTTGTCGCCGCAAATTTTCAAATTGAAAAACCTAAATTTAGCGCAGACAATATATCATTTACCTTAATAGCTGTCAATTACATTGCTCCTTTTAATTTGATTGACTTTTTAAACTCATCAAAAACCTTCCCGTATTTTTCAAACTTTTTGAGGATGCCAACAAACTGTATTCGAGTTAAACGATTATAATCATCAGCAATATATAAAGTTAAAACAGCAATGTCCGGTTTATTGTACCGAAAAAGCACCCATTTGGCTGTTTGCCCGTCGATTAATTGATCTCCTGTTTTTAAAATATCGCCATCTTCTTTCTGCAAAGCCGCAATGACTTCCGGGAAAAAGTCTTCCATAAAAAGCGCACCTTTTTGCTTTTCAGCATAAATCGAAAAAATCGCAACCGGCATATCCGTAACCATATCTGTTTCGGCAGACGTAAAGGTGATTTCATGCTGGTCTTTCTTAACACTCCAGCCTTGCGGAATTTTGGCGCTAAACGATTCACCACGGGCTATTGTTCTATCAAAAAGTCTCGGCGCAAAAGTCCTTACGCCAACAATAATAAGGACAATATATATTATTAAAACTGGCGGATTTCGATTTCCCAAAACATTCTCTCCTTTAATCAAATTAACTCAACTTAAGGCCGACGAATAATCTGATACACTGTAAACTCACGGTTAATAATCGTCCAAATCGCCTGGTTATCCGGCGCCTTTAACAGCGCTTGGCGCACATCATCTTTACTGATCACACGGCTAATCGCCCGTAAAATCTGGACTTGGACATCGTCATCATTTGCTGGTGTCAAAATTAAAAACACAAAATGCGTTTGCTCTCCGTCAGGAGAATCCCAATCAATCCCCACCAAGGACCGGCCAAAAATAATAAGCGGCCGGCGCAACCTCGCAAGGCGCGCATGCGGCAGTGCAATGGCCCCTTCAACAGCTGTCCCGACAATACTTTCTCGCGCTAAAACAGCCTGTATAATTTCCTCAGCATAAAGACTCCCTTCTTGTTCGGAAGCCATTTCACAAAGTTTGGTAATCGCTTCACTTTTATGCGCCGCTTTTAAATCTGCAACAATCCCGCGGCGATTAAAAAATTCCAAAAAACTGATTTCACGGCGGCTCTTAATTGCAAAATTAAGCCAAGGCCCTAAAAGAATCGAGGAGACAATCGCAGAACAAACAATAGCCGTAAAAATCGGCTCCGAAATCAACTGATGTTCGAGGGCAACTAACCCGACGACGATTTCCATCATCCCGCCTGTAGTATGGGCAATGGAAATCGGCAAACGGTTACTTTTGGAAATTGCTGTCAGCGAAACCCCAACCCATGCACCAAAAAATTTTGCACAAATTCCTAATACTGTAAAAATAACAACGAGAAAAAGATCAAAATTTTTGAAAAAATCAATCTTTAATCCAATGCCCGCAAAAAACAAAGGGATAAAAATAGCATAGACCATTTGAGAAATCACTTGCCGGCTCTTTTCGGGCAATGAACGCGCATCCCCTGCCATAATCCCCGCAAGGAAAAAACCAAAAATCGCGTGAATCCCCAACTTGTGCGTGATCGCACCGCACAAAAGCGCTAACAGCGAAATAAACGTCAACGAACTTCCCGGCTCAGGCATTTTGTGCTCTTTAATTTTTTCAATGAACCAATGAGTAAATTTGCGCCCCAGCGTCAGAGCAACAGCGGTAAAACCAATCGTCGAGGCAAACAAGATCAGAACATTCCCAATATTAACGGCGCCGCGAATCGACAACCCTAACACTATTGCAAAAATAAGCCAGCCGATAATATCGTTGACCGACAAAGCCGACATAATCAGAGAACTTAAATCGGTTTTTGACATCTTAAGTTCATTTAAAGCGCGCGCGGCAATCGGCATAGCACTGATGGAAATAACGCTAGCCAAGAAAAATAATACCAATAATTTATTGTGGGGATCCGGAAAATACGACGCGGGCAAAAATGAAAACACCACAAACGCCAACGCCATCGGGATGACAATATCAGAAATGGCAATTTTTAAAACTTCTCGACGCTGACGCCACGCGCTTAATAAATCAATTTCAAGCCCCGTTTCAAGCAAAAGAAAGAAAACGCCGAACCAGGCGAGCGTTTCGAGCATGGTCATCTGGATTGCTTCAGGAGGAAAAATGGCTGTCTGAATCTGAGGAAAAAACCGTCCTAAAATAGTAGGTCCCAAAAAAATCCCGACAGCAATTTCCGCAGGTAAAGCCGGCTGGCGAAATCGACGCAGCAAATCGCCTAAAATACGCGAAAATCCCAAGAGTAAAAATACTTGGACCAAAAACAAAAAAATATTGTCTTCACTTAAATAATGCATGCACAATATTCCTGTTTAAACTCGGCCATGAAAACAAACACACTTACGGATTATTGGAAACACGGGTAAGAACAAACGAGTAGCTTCCAGAAAGTTTTCCCGCCTCAAACATTTCCCACGATTGGTTCATATGGCTTTCATCAATAAACGAAATCTTTAATGAATGCATATGTGTATCCACCGTCGGATCAAGGCCGGGGCTTTCGACTAAGCTAAACTCATAAATATTTTTTTGCTGTTGATTGGCTAAGTCTTCCGGAATCTTTAACCGCATAACCGAACGCGTCCCAATCATACAATAATGCGTCAAAGTCAATTGTCCTTTTTCCTCATAATACATCGTCACCATTTCCTGAGAACTCCCCGGAAAAATCCTCTCCATAACAACACTGCCGCCTGCGGTCACTTCATAAACAACGGCAATTTTATCCTGCTTTTGACCCGGAGTGTTTTCGCTTAGGCCTTCCCATCGGCCGGCAAGTTGCTTGATTCGGCTCAAAGGCCCACGATCAGGAAAAGTCAATGCCTTGACAACAGACGACTCTTTAGACTCGATGGTCAATGTCGAGTCCGCAGGAATTTGCTGATTGGCAATGACCGGGACGATTTCTACTTTAAGCGGAAGCTCTTGATTAACGACTGGATCATTAGACGGGGATTCCTCTGACAATCCCACCTCGAGGGCCTGATTAGCGACGAGGACCAACGGGACATTGACTACCGGTTTTTCTTGCGCATAAATAATCACAGGGCAAAAAATGACGAGGACAAAAGAACATACCCATGTGGTAAAAAATTTCATCCCAGGCCTCCTCTTAAAATTGAGAATCGTCAACCATATCGGGATTTATTATACCTCGCTAAAAAAATTTTATCTTTGAAAATTATAAATAAATCACCGGGATTTTAACGATGATTCCAGATGTATTTTTGTTTCTTTGACAATGACGTTATTCAAAAAAAGCAACGAAATCAAATTAGGAATCGCCATCAGCGCATTGGCAATATCCGCAAAAGACCATACCAGCGGTAAAGACACGACCGACCCGACGAGAACCGCAATCACCCACAAAAAACGGTACGGGCCAACCGCCTTGACGCCAAATAAATATTCAGCCGCTTTTTCTCCATAATATTCCCAGCCGAGTATCGTTGAAAAGACAAAAGTCAAAAGCGCAACGCTCAAAACAATCGGGCCCCAAAATGGAATATCTTCAAACGCACATTTGGTCAACGCCGCGCCGTTTAGTCCTTTCGTCCACTCGCCGGAATTGACCAACACCAACCCCGTCATTGCGCAGACAACAACCGTGTCCCAAAATGTTCCGGTACTTGAAACAAGCGCCTGACGCACAGCATTTTTTGTCTGCGCCGCTGCTGCGACAATCGGCGCACTGCCTAACCCCGACTCATTCGAAAAAAGTCCGCGCGCAACACCAAAACGAATCGCCTCGCGCATTGTGGCACCTAAAAATCCGCCGACGGCTGCCTGCCCGCTAAAAGCGGTTTTAAAAATCAACGCAAAACTTGCCGGCAAAGTTTTCCAACCCATGCATAGAATAATCGCACAACCAACAACATAAAAAATCGCCATAAAAGGAACCAGTTTTTCACACGCTTTTGCAATCGATGTAATTCCGCCTAAAATCACAAACGCGGTCAGCGCAGCAATGACACCGCCGGTGATCCACACAGAAAGCGAAAATGATTCTTTGAGCATTGTCGAAATAGAATTGGCCTGCACCATATTACCGATACCGAATGCGGCAATCATGGTAAATCCGGCAAACAATATAGCTAGCGGTTTGCACTTAAGGCCTTTCTCTAAAACATACATCGGACCGCCGGCCATAAAACCATTTGGATTCTGGACACGAAACTTAACCGCCAAAAGCGCTTCCGAATATTTTGTCGCAATCCCAAAAACACCGGTCAACCACATCCACAGGACAGCGCCCGGCCCGCCGGCGGCAATGGCGGTTGCAACTCCAACGATATTTCCGGTACCAATCGTCGCTGCCAAAGCCGTCATAAGCGCGCCAAATTGGCTGACATCGCCTTCCCCTTCTTTGTGACGAGAAAGCGAAATCCTAATTCCGGCTCCAATGTAGCGCTGAATAAATCCCAAGCGAAAAGTCAAAAACAAATGTGTGCCCACCAGAACAATCAAAAGCGGCGGACCCCAAAGGACATCACTGATCTGCGAAAAAATTTTTTCTAAGGTTTGCATAAATTTAAAATCGCCTCTGCGACATGTTGCGCCAAAAGCCGATTGCCCTTGGGCGTGCAATGACCAAAGTCACCGGCAAAGCGGTCCGTAAAAACTTGGTCGTATCCAACTTTTTCGATTTCTTTTTGAAAAATCTCCTGGTTATCGACAAAAATAATTCCCGTCTGCGACGATAGTATATCTTCAAGCCCAGCAAGCGGGCGGTGCGGATATTGCACGGCGACAAGGCCGATGCCCCGTTTGGCTAAAATTTGCGCCAACGCGCGATAGTTCTTTTGCGTTGCCGGATTATATCGACCGGCCTGTTTTCGCATCTGATTCTTTAACTCTGTTGCTTGACTGGTTTGGTTCTGCGCTTGATAACACTCCAAAAGCCGCTCATTGATTCGGTCATTAACCCCGCGCACATCGCTTTTATTAAGCTTGAGGGCTTGTTCAAAAGCATTCTGGGCTTGCGAATATTTCTTATCCTCTAAAAGTGCAAAACCCCATTCATAAAAAAATTCCAAATTGTCAGTATTGACTTTCGCCCCCGCCTCAAAAATAGCACGGGCCTTATCTGCCTGCTCTGTCCGTCGATAACAATGCGCCAGCTTCCCGTAAACATCGACACTGCGCGGATCAATCGCCAACTGCTGCACGTAAAACTTTATCGCTTGTTGATACTCATTTTGTTCGAGAAAAATATCGGCTAGCGCCCCATTAACCTGTGGATGATGCGGTTGCTGATTTAAAATATCACGATAAATTTTTTCTGCCTGATCATGTTGATTTAAAAATTTGTACGCCTGCGCGATGCGCTCCAATGACGAAACTTTAATTTCCGGCGAACCAAAACGATAAGCGTTTTGCAAAGCGTCTAATGCCTTTTGATGCTCAGCGTGCCTTTGATAATAAATGCCCAAAAGATGCCACGCTTGCGAGTTTTGGGGATCCAGAGCAAGAACTTTGAGAATTGTTTTTTTCTCATCCTCCGGCCGATTGGCGCTGCGATAAAGATTAGCTTTGGTCAATTCGACAAGAATACGCGAAGATGGCTGCAACAGGGCCTGACGCTCAAGCTTTGCAATTTGCATCTGAACAAAATCGCCCTTGGCCTCTTGCTGTTTGGCTGACCAATGAGAAACGATCATATCGAAAAGTTTAAACGCTTTGGAATATTGAGATAATTTTTCACGCCAGCTGCGTTTGGCGAAGTCTTGCGGATCATTGATCCCCATCATCGAGACGACCAACTGCGGTTTATATTCGTCTATGTACCCACTCACTTTAGCCAGGATTTGATCGGTCGTCGTCGCCGGAACACCTTTATTGATGACCTTAAATTTACGGGCATTGGGGTGGGAATTAAGAATACGTTCCAACTGCGCCGGATACGCATTTTCACCGCCAAGGGCTGTTGTTGATTCGCCCAAACAGAGAATACGGTATTCTACATCGGAATTGATATTCCCGCGATTATGCTTTTCTTGCAAGAGAAGAAAAGCCCAGCCGCCTAAGCGCAAACCGACTTCCAAAATAAGCAAAGTCACGCCAAAGGCAAAAAAGAACAAATAAAATTTTTGCAAAAAAGTTGTTTTAGTCATTCCAACTTTGCCCTAAGAGAAAAAGCGCCGGTCTTTTATTAATATCGATCGATTCGCTTTTCCATTGGCTGATCGTATGTGTCTTAATATATTGCGTCGGGCCCATCAAATCAACAGCAACGCATAATAAAGTGTTTGGCCCGCAATTGTGCAAAATATCTCCGAACAGATTCTGGTTGCGGTAAGGCGCTTCCATAAAAATTTGCGTCTGCTTTTCGCTGGCTGAACGCTTTTCAAGATCTTTTATTTTTTTGATACGCTCCATCCGCTCTTTGGGCAAGTAACCGTTAAAAGCAAAATTCTGTCCATTGAAACCCGACGCCATCAAAGCCAGCATGATCGACGATGGACCAACCAGCGGAATAACTTCACGGCCGTATTTGTGCGCGAGCAAAACAACCACCGCGCCCGGATCGGCAACGCACGGACAGCCGGCTTCGGAAATAATTCCAATATCTTTGTCGCCGGCTTGTTTAAAATTGTTTTCGATTTCTTTAAAAGGCGTATGCTCGTTAAGATCATAAAAAACACATTGATCGATAACTAAATGCGGATTTAATTTTTTAAGTAACCGGCGGGCAGACTTGATTTCTTCGACGAAAAAAACGCGCAGATGTTCAATGCCCGGCGCAAAAACCGGCAAGAGAACATCGGTCGTTTCCTGAATGTGGTTTGGAATCAAAAAAAGTTTCAAACTCACCGTATTTCATTAATTGCGATTGATTTGAATGCTATTACCCAAAAGGCTATTATTGCTTTCATTGCTTTCCAAATGCGCATTATTATAATCGACAATCGCACCCAGATAATAGGTGCCGGCAACAACATTAGAAGGGATCACAACCGTCGAAAGTAACGTATTCGATGATCCCGGCACCAATTTTGTCGTCGTGCGACTATAAATCCAGCGATCAGCGGTTGTAATAACAGGGTCCTTTGACAAATAAATAACAATTGAAATCAAGTTGCCGCTGGGCGCTTTGCCCTGATTTTTGATCGTGTTGCGTACAGCAATCTTGCTGCCGGCAAGAGCACTGCCTGGACCGTTTAAAACCGTAACAACCAAATCCGGCAAAGGCGTATCGACAACGGTAATGGTCATGGCCTTTTGAATTTTAAATGTCCCGTCAGTGACCTGAAAAGTCACATTATACTTTCCGGCTTGGCTGTAATTTGGCGTCCAGCTAAATGTCTGTCCATTAAATTTTGCTCCCGCAGGAAGGCCAATAACACTATAAGTTAACGGATCGCCGTCTGGATCAGTTGCTGATATCCCAAAACTCAACAAACGGCCCTCAGCAATAATACGATTGAGAATCAGATTAAAAACCGGCGGCCGATTGGGGGGAATCATCGTCGGATATAATTGACCGCCATACGAACAATGAATCTTGGCTCCACCAAAACTTCCCGGAGCATAATCGGGAGGAACGTAACCCTTTATCAAATTTTCCGACCAAAAGGTTATTGCTGCATCCCCATGATTGCACGCTGCGGATCCAGGCGGTTCATCGACACATGTTGACGGAAAGAATTCGACACGGCCCGGCGTATCACACATCTTTTGGCCCAAAATGGTAAACGTCCCATCCGGCGCAGGTTGCATCCCGAGAACTTCTTTTGTCGCTTGCGGAGCGATAATGATGAGATCTGCCGGGTTACTTGTTCCCTGGGCTGTGGTCACAACAACTTTTTTGTTGCCCAGCGTTTGTCCCGTCGGAAAATAAACTGCAATTTCCTGATCACTCCAGCGAATGGCTGTCAAAGCCAGACTATTGACCGTGACTGTACTCTTGCCTTGCGTGACTCCAAAATTTCGGCCTTTAACAATAAATGTTGAGGGCGAAAGAATTTGGCGAGACGACAATGAAAATATCTCAGGCTTGGCTGTTTGATACAAAGGATATGCCGCATATTTTTTCAAAATATTTTGCAGTGTAACGTTAGCGACATGATACTCGCCGGTAGCATATCGCTGAACTTTCGCAAGAAGTGTTGAAAACGAATCTCCGGCGGAACCATCCGCCTCAATAGCGCGGAATCTTGGCAATGGCAAATCGTAATGCGCATGGTTAAATAAACCCCAATTCGACGGGCTCGCATGGTCTTTGAGTGACCAAACCGCCCAACTCCACTTTTGCGCATTAAATGTTTGCAAATAATATTCCCAGACTTCTTTCTGATCAAACGCATTAAATTCACCGACCATTACCGGAACCTTGTAAAGATTCTGACGCGACTGCGCAACCTTCGCATCAATAAAAGCTTTTTGGTATTCTAAGCGCGACGCCATAGAACCATAATTCGCGCAACTCTTACCCATAACAGGCAGAGGATCTGCCGGCTTTTGCGGCTCTGCAATCATCGGGCAATAATAATGAAACTGATAACTCACATTTTGCCAACCATAATCCGTCGGGTTAGGTAAAGTATCCCAATCCCAAATCCCTTCCATCACAATCAAATGATTGGTGTCCACCTCTCGGATCGCACGGTATAACCGGTCATAAAAATCAGCAAGCACCGTCGGTGTAGGGGCTCCAGTTGGTTCATTAAGAAGATCATAGCCTAGCACCCATGGATTATTTTGATAATGTTTGGCTATTTCCCGCCACAAATTCTCAGTGCGGTTGCGATACGTTTCTCCGGCAGGGCTGGGCTCAAAAAGCTTATTAAAATCTTTGCGGCCACTGTGGAATTCGGCGTTTTGACTTCCCGGCGCGCCGTGCAAATCGATCAAGACATAAATCCCGCGATCAGAAAACGCATTGACCACACGATCAATTTGATAAAAAAGATTCGGGTCAGACGGGTCGAGCAAAAAATTACCGTTGTCATCCATCAGATTTCGATAATAAATTGGCAGGCGCACCATCGTAAATGGACTTTCTACCAAAAAATCATAATCCCAATCGTTTAGATACGCATTTTGATGCTGACGATACAAAAGTTCGGCATGGTTTGCATCAAAGCGATCGGTCAATACCTGACGCAATGTCCAATCGTCGGGGATAGGCGGCGAATCTGCCTGGCCATAACCGGTCATCCAGTCTTCGATCAAAAACGCATTGCCCAGATTAACACCCGAAAGAACAAGTTCATCGCCCAAACCGTCTTGCCCTCGCAAAGCGGTACCCACCGCCTTCACAAAGCCTTTGCCCGGATCATATTTTTGCGGTCGGCTCCAAGGCGTAAAATCAGAAATCTGATTGTTGGTTTCCTTAATCGCACGCAGACGATACCAATACCCGACAAACGCATTGGACCGGTCCGTCGGCTGGTGGGGACCTTTAAACGTCGTCGTCCAAGGACCAGCGGGAGAAAACGCTTGTTGCAATTCATGGGAATTTGTTTGCGATATATTTTCCCACATCAAAAAACCGTTTGTAAGTGCCTGATAATTTAAAAAAACAGGCCGCGGCTTATACTCGATCGGCAAAGACCACGGCGAAGCATACGGCAATGAATTTTTTCCTTTAAAATTTTCTTCCCAACGGACTCTAAGCCAGCGGGGTGTCAAAGCGCTTAACTGAAATTCATATTGAGCTCCGCTGTAAATTGTCACCCACGGGCCGTCGGGGCCGTCGACACTTTCCTGCAGGCGAAAGTTTGCATTAAGATCCGTACCCGGGACATAGTCCCACATGGCCTTGGCCAGCGACTTAAGAGCGGCCTCGCTGATCTTTAAGCGCGGGCCAGTTGCGCGAATATCGTCAATATAAAACGTCCCCGCCCAATAATCCTGGATCTGAATTTTGTCGATATCCTCTAAATTCAAATCCACAGGAAGGTCTTTAAACAATACTTCCAACTGCGTCCACTGCCCATAGCGTGCGGCTAATTTGGTCCAAACCTGCGCTTTGGTTTCATCCGTCGAGTGAGCCCCGTGGTCATAAATCTGAATATTGATATTGTTATCCATCCCGTTTTCGGGCAAGGCATAAACCCACAAAGACAACCGGTCATTGTTTTGTGGCAAAAAATTGTTGTGCCAAAAACTTTGCTCAGCACTTTTAGTCTCTTTATTAAAAAAATAATTCTGCTGCTCTGAAGCAATTCCGCCGCCGCCCCACTTGCCATTTAAAACCATTTTCCACGAGTGGCTGCCTTCATAGACCGGCTCACCGTCTTTGGATAACCCGACTATGTCAGCGTCATTCCATCGCCAGCCGTAATCACTGTCGGTCGTGCCGCTGCGATTGCCCTGATTAAACGATTGATAAACACGATCCTCGCGTACCGCATGAAAATCATCTAAATAATATTTTCCCGGCCAATAATTGATAAATTGTATTTGTGAAATATGCTTCAAATCAAAATCCGGCGGCAATTGGCTAAAGAGAACATCGAGTTTAGTCCATTGCTTATATTTGGCTTTTTTGACGGTCCAGACGTCAAACCCGCCATTGGCATATTTAGAAGCGTCATGAAAACTGATCCCGATATTATTATCCACCGCCGTATCACAACCCCAAACTTGGCACGTTACATGAGGAAACGCCAGCGTCCAAAACGTGAAGCGGTCATTATTAACTTGTTTAAAATCAACAAGTTGAGGCGTTGTGTTAATGCCCAACCCGTTCCAGTTCCAACCGCTTTCATATCGTGCCGCATTTTGTCCTAAGTAAACGCCGTCGTGGCGATCGACAACCGATGCGCGGCCTTCGAGAGTCCGGCTCCAAATATTAATTGGAATCCCATTGTCTGGTTCAAAATTTTGATAAATTGTTCCGGCCGAAACCAACGAAGAAATTGAAAGCGATAAAAAAATAACAGCGGATAGAAATAAAGATTTCTTGTTCATGATATGCGCACCTTAGCAAGTAAGATCATATTATTTAGGGAAGGCTTGTCTAATGCTGCCTCATTATACAAAACGACCCTAAGAAGTCAATGCCGACAAAAGCCAAATCTCACTCGATAAAACAAAATATTTTTGTTATATTGCCTGAGTTTCAATCTTTAGGGTATATTTTTGAGGCCACATGAAAATTTCTATCATCGTTCCCGTTTATAATGAACAAATCACGATTATTCCGATTCTTGAAAAAATTGTCGCTGCCCCTCTGGCCGATGGGCTGACACGGGAAATCATCGTTGTCGACGATGGTTCGACAGATACGACCCGGCGCAAATTGCAAAATTTCATAAGCACCACGGCCTTTGTCGTTTTGTTCCAAGAACTCAATGAAGGCAAGGGGGCTGCACTTATCAAAGGAATCAGCAAAGCCAGCGGAGATATTATTTTGATTCAGGATGCGGATCTTGAATATGATCCGGGCAATTATCGCGCGTTGCTTGAACCTATTCTGCAAAACAAAACCAGCATTGTTTACGGCTCACGCTTCAAAGGGCAAATTAAAAACATGTCTTTCCTAAACCGTTGGGCGAATCTGTTTTGCAGCTGGACTTTAAACGTACTTTACGGCAGCCACATCACTGACGTCAATACGTGCTTTAAAGTCATGCGAAAGGAAGTTTTGCAGGACATTCATATTGAGTCGCGCGGGTTTGAATTTGAAACGGAATTGACCGTAAAATTACTGCAGAAGAAATTTAAAATCCTCGAAGTCCCCATCAGCTACGAAGCCCGCGACAAAAAACATGGCAAAAAGATGGATTGGCCTAAAGCACTGCAAATGTATTGGGCTTTGATAAGATACCGCACTTTCGTTTAACAAAAAGCCCTTTACTCTTTTGAGAATAAAGGGCTTTTTTACCTAAAGCTATTCTTTGATCGGCTTAGAAAGTAAATGAACTTTTGACGCCGCCAAAAAACTTGGATTCCTGATTAGCAATATTTTCATCTTCCAAATCACCCATAGTCCAATTATAACCAACCGTCGGAATAACACTTAAGTTGGCTGTTAACGGCAACTTTAATCCGACGGTAGGAGTCAAATGCGAACCTTCTCCACTGAGCCATTGCCCGTCGATATACCCATAGGTTGCACCTAATTCAAGACTCACGTTATATTCCTTAATCAAAGGGACGCTATGCGAAATCGCCAATGAGTAATAATTTCCACTTTTATCGGTGTTGAGCGTCTTTCCGTCTTCATAATCATGATAAAAAGAAAACGTCGGAGACAATAATGTTGCCGCAGCAAGCGTAAAATAAAATTCTTTAGACGAAGTACTCGTCCCGGAAAACTCATACCAGGTATGACCGGCGCTAATCGTAACTGGGTCAAAAGTATGCGAATATGAAAGATAATAATCGCTTTCGCTCGAATTTAAAGTGTCCGAAGTCGAACCCATAGGCAAGCTTCCCCAATACCCAAGCGTAACTCCGTAAGAAGAAAAGCTAATCCCCGGCTGGACAACCGGATCAGTGTCCAAATACTGTCCGCGCCAAACATACTTATCATAAAAATCAAGGGTCGCGCCGGAGGTGATCTCAATCCCCTTTTCTTTAAGATAATCGCCCAAAAGCGTTTTAGGCGCATCCGTATCCTCTGCCAAAACCTTTGTCGTGGTTAGGACAATTATTGCGAATGCAAATACGATTAAACTTGCCAGTTGTGTAAATTTAACTTTTAACATTGATGTTCCTCCTTTAATTTGAATGTTGATATCTCTCGCAGAACAAGTTTGTTTCATAGGCGTCCTTTCTTTACGAGTCAATAAAAAAGCCCTCGACTAGGAATAATCCCGATCGAGGGCGACAATGCCCAAAAAAGCTACGATGCTCTAATGTGTTTCTATAAAAACTTCAATGTTTTTATAAAACAAAAACTAATAACGTTTCTAACTATACGACTAACTTTTCCTTTGTCAACATTATTTTCTTGCCTGCACCCTGCTTATTCTTGAAATGGAGTTTGAATATCCAAAATCTCCGTCATAATAAAATCTAAGGGACGCAAAAAAGCAGCGTTGATCCGCTCATAGTCAAAGGTCATTTTGGTATCAATAAACTTGCTTATCTGCAGCGTACGCAAATTATAGTACGCCGCATTAATATTTTTTCCCTTAAAAGCTTGATCTAGATAATGAAAGTACAACGGAATCTGAAACGAGACAACCTCATCGCGAATGTTCTCGCGCGAAAGCTCAAGTGCCTCAATCTTTTCGATAGCCTTAGGCATCGGGTCGACACTGCCAGTCTTATAATCTAAAATCATCACCGTCCCATCTTCCAACTCATCGACCCGGTCAACCCGATAAACAAAATTCATCACCCCGCAGGATAAAGCAATCTGATCTTCAAACTTCTTCTCTATATAAAGAATCTGTTTAACGTGGGCAAAATCTTCGACTTGCGCGTCGAGAAAACGATCAAGCCGCGCATCGAGGACTTTTCGCAGCAAAAAAGCGTCTGACTGATGCCCTTTGCCAAAACTTTTGTTAAACCGCTCATCTAACGCTTTGCGAAAATACATTTTGAACTTTTCATCGATAATCGGCTTTTTACCAATAAAATTCTTAAACGTTTCCTCGAGCAAACCATGGACAAAAACACCGACTTGCCGGTTTTCCGGCTCGTCGAGCAAATCTTCCTTTTCGCGCAAACCCAGAACATGGCTGTAATAAAATTCAAGCGGGCTTCGAAGATATGTATTAAGACTCGATGCCGAATACCGGTAACTTCTCAAGAAATTAATCATCTCCTGCGTCTTGACAACTTCATTCTTGCGCGGCAGAACCTTGGCGCTAAAGCTTGGAGAAATGACCGCAACGGCATCGAGCGCACCCTTATTCCTTTGCTTTTCCCAGACAAGCTCTTCAACAAAACGACTTCTTTCTTTTTTGGCATTCTCCTCGTAAACTAAGTGCACTTCTTTCGCCGACGAAATAAGCCGCATAAATTGGTAACGCTGAATTTCCTCCTCCTGCTCTAAACGGTCAAGCCCTAAACTTAACATCACCTCACGGGGAATCAAAGGCTCGTACACATTGAGTTTGGGCAAAACGCCTTCATTGGCGTCTAAAACAATCACGTTTTCAAAACACAACGCCCGCGTTTCAAACAGACCTAAAATTTGCAGACCCTTCAGAGGCGAACCGATAAAGGCAACAATCTCGCGGTCCATTTGAGAGGCAAAAATCCTAAAAATATCCTCTTTCGAAAAAACCTCGCGACAAAACCCGACACTTTCCATCGTTTCCTTAAGGACAATCATTTTTTCGGCGATCTTTAAATTAAGCGGATAGGCGCGCAAAAAACTTTTCTCAAGCATTAACGTCAACAAACCGTCAAGACATACGGAAAACTGCGCAAAATTATTAAAACTTTCCCATTGACCGAAAGCGGTTTGCATCATCACCGACAAAATATCACGCAGGCGGCTGCGTTCTAACTTAATATCCATCCCCAGAAGCGTTTGCTCTGTTTGCAAATAAATTTCTTCCAAATCTAACAATTCTAAAGGCTCAAGAAAAAGATGACCCGTCAGCGCCCCGGGCGTCAGTCCGGTCAACATTTCTTCGATCTTGTGAATCAAAACCCTGCAGACAACGGCCCCGTCTCCAAAATCCAGATTTTTCATCAAGGGATGGCGCAAAACGCGCAAAAAATCACGCGTATAATAACCATTCTGGTCCCGCGAAAGTTGCGCTTTAAAAATAAAATCCAACAGCGAATACAATGAGCTGCGCTTTAAGGGATACCCCATCGAGATGTTAAATTCTTTGACCAAGGGATTGATTTCAGACAACAGCGGAATAATATGATTAGGATCCGGCAAGACAATGACCGTTTGGTCAAGATGCGGTATTTTCTTTAAAATTTCACGGACACAAGCTACTTGCGAATGCCCGTCGAAGGCAGAGTAAAGCTTAAGTTCGAACTTCGGCGTTGTCGCAGTTTTCTTTTCGCTGATCGGCTCGCCTAAAAGATTTGCGGCCCGTTTGAGAGTTGGCCAAAGCTCTTGTTCTCCCTGAAAAATAAAAGACGCCAAACCGCGGCCATAAAGACTTTTGACCAACTTCGCTTCGCAGTGGTGAAAATGGAAGAAATTGCAAAAAATAATCTGATCAAATTCTGAAAGGTCACTCTCTGCGGCAGACTGCGAGGCAATTCGGTAAAGAAACCCGCGCGAAAAATTTTTTGTCTTGTGCATAAGCTTATGATACGCACCACGCAAAAGAACAATGCTTTCTAAAAGTTCGTTCACATCGTCCGGCACCGGATAACCGATTTGCGCGTTGGCCTGAATATTGCGCAGTTTATCGTCGGGAACATCTTCCAAGTCAACATGGTCGATAAAACTTAAAATTTCGCGGGCCCACGGCAAAAACTGCGCAAAAGCCTCCCGGCCTTTTAAAATTTTGGGCGCATGAGTTTTTGTTAACTGGTATAAGGAATAATGCTGTTCCAAATCCTGCCCGGAGTGAAAAATTTCTTGTTTGCAGGCCAAATAGCTGACGAGCTCATCCATCGAAAAAAATTGCGGCGGATAAAAACTTGCCCCTAATTTCTCTTGAAGTTCCCGTTTGACAAAAAGGCTCGGGCGCTTTCCGCCAAAAACAACCGCCAAACGACTCAAGTCCCTGCCCAGCGACGAATAATTCGCGCCAAGGTAATCGACAAGTTCTTTAATAAAATTTTCGCCAAAATCCAGCGTCTTGATTTTTCCCATTTACATGACTTCCTCGACGAGCACTTCATCCAGATAAATCAAAAATCCCCTGACCTTTTTATGAGCATGGATTTCGCCAACGATCTGAATATATTCCCGGATTTGTTCAACAAATTTTTCATGACCTTCGCGCGAACTCTTGTAATCGACAATCCAGATTTCATGTGGCTTAACAATAAGCCGGTCAATACGCCGCGTAAAACCGGCAGAATTGACCAAATTTTTTTCAACAAAAACTTCCCCATCAGAAATCACAAAAAAAGGCTCTAAATCACGAGACTCAAAAATACGCTTGATATCGCTCTCAAAAGAATGCCAATCGGCCTGCTGCGGATATTGAAGCTTGCATTGCTGCAAAGCAGAATTAATCGCCTGAGCTTTATCAACTTTATATAAATTTTTGATCCGTGATAAAAAATCGTGCAGGACAACGCCGCGCTGAAGCTCTTTGCGACGAAAAACACTCGCAGCGTCAACAAATTCTTCTTTCAAAAAATCAATCCAGTTATGATCTCCTAAAACCGGCAAGCTTAGACGGTTTTCTCGGATGCGCTCTTTTGCCTGCACATGCTCTTGCGGATGATTTATTTTAAGACACTGCGGAGGAATCAAAAACTTAAGAATATTTGTGCTGGACCCGATTTTTTGCGGAATAAAAGCATACAGCTCATGTTCGGCACGCGTTAGTGCAACATAAATATTGTTAAGTTCCGAAATAAACGACTGCACTTTTTGGACGCGCTCGACTTGCGCCAACTTCTCAGAAAAACTCAAATATTTCTTTTTGATCCGCAGCAGTTTCAAATGATCTTCACTGGCATCAACAATATAACTTTGCTGTCCTAAACCGCCAGAACTTGCCGCGTGCACTTTCATTGCCAAAAACGGGATGATAACAACCGGAAATTCCAATCCCTTGGATTTGTGCGTCGTCAAAATCTTGATCGCATCGCTATTGACGACATTGACAAAAAGCTCATCATTTTCGAGAAATTCAAAATGCTCCAAAAAAGAATTCAAATCGCTAAATTCCTCTTCCTTTTCTTTAACAAGTTCTAAAAAACGCATAAAAAATCCATGCTCGTCGGGAAAATTAGCATAAACCTCAAGCCGTCGAAAAAGGCTGGTACTTAACTCATAAAGCGCAAACAGTCCGACATTTTTGAAGAATTCATCAAAGATTTTGTCCCAGAGAAAAGGATACTGCTGCCGAAAGGCCCGATAGAGATAAAAATCTTTTTTGGCATCCAGCGCAGGCCGATGACTGAATAAAAAACTATGTATCTCCTGTTGCGGCAAACCGGAAACTTTATGAAAAATTTCTCCGCTTAAAAATTTTGCAAAACTCAAATTATCAATCGGGGAATCCAAAAATTTCAAATACGCGATCAGCTCCACAATAAGCGGATTTTCTTTGATATTAAGGGTCCGCTCCGACTCAACAAAAATCCCATTTTGCATCAGCCAGCTGGTAATTTGTTCAACTTCCAAATTACTTCGTGTCAAAATCGCAATCTCGCTTAAGCTAAAACGCTTTTTTAAGTCCGCAATCACAGCCAACAGCCGCAGACGGATTTGTTCATTGATTTCGCCTTTTCCCGTCGGCTCTACGTACTCGATTTGGACATACCCGCCGTCATGGCCGTCGGAAACTTTTTGCTCTGCGCCATGAAAAATACTTTCAACTTCCCTGATGTCCATGGCGCCCAATGGGGCGGCTTCACTTTTTTCTTCTTGCAATTGCGCAATAAAACGCCGCAGATTTTCCGGCGAAAAAACCTGATTATTAAGATCAACGATCGCTTTTTGGCTGCGATAATTGGTTGAAAGCGCCTCAACCCTGACATTAAACGCGCCAAAGCGCTGTTTAATCTCATCAAAAAGTTTGACCTCCCCGCCGCGAAACCCATAAATCGCCTGCTTTTTATCGCCGACATAAAATAAAGTGCCGCCCACCGAAAGCGCCTCTTCAATCATCATTTCCAAATTTTGCCACTGCAAACGACTCGTGTCTTGAAATTCATCGAGCAAATAATGCTGAAAACGATTCGCCAGCCGATAATACAATTCCTCCACAGTAACTTTGCCTTCGTCAAAAAGTTCACGCGCCCGCCGGTTAAGTTCCGGCAAAAACAGCACATCGTCTTTCGCAGCCTGAAGATGAAAATCATCATTAACCTGATTAAACACGTCAATGTAGGGATCAAACAAACTGTACGCTTCGCGTTCACTTAAAAAGATAAGCTGCTTTTGGATTTTTTTCCAAAGACGGTCCAGCTCTTGAGAAACAATAACGCCTTTGGTGACCGGAACATTTTCCCAGCTCAAATATTCAGAAATTCTGTCAAAATCAAATCCGTCCTGATATTGGGCCAAAAAATCCTTTAAACTTTCGGCAAACCTCTTGTGTGTCCCTTGCGGCAAAGACGTCTGCAAGTCCCGCAACAGAGAAAGAATTTCTTTTTTGCGCTGATAAAGATCATCCCCACCTTTTCCAAAAGGCAAAAAATCGCGCCCATACGTATTGCTCTGGCTATAAAGTGCGGAAAGAAGGCCCAACATGTCTTTTTTGGGAAACCAACCGGTCTTGTTTTCAAGAAAAAGATACTGGTACAAAAACCGCGACAAAATCTCAAAAATTGCTTTATCGTCGGCAGATTGGTCGATCATGCGGTCAAAACTGTGTTCTAAATATTCGAGATAATTGCGTTTGATTTTAAATCCTGCTGAAAGTCCAATTTTAAACGCACACCCGGACAAAAGTGCATTAATAAAACTATCGATCGTTTGTACCTGAAAAAAATTATACCGGCAAATCAGTTCGTCCATAATACGGCCCGCGACAGGCTTAGCATCCTCCAGCGACAAATCAATCGGCGTTAATATTTCCTTAACCTCCGTCGGAGGCATAACGCCCAAAGCGATTTTTTTTAAAAATTCCAAAATCCGGCCCTTCATCGCATAAGAGGCTTTATTCGTAAAAGTGATCGCAAGAATGTTGCGCAAAAGGATTTTGTCGCCGGAGAAACGCGGATGGAGCAACAGCTGCACATAACGGCGCGCCAGGCAATAGGTTTTGCCGGAGCCTGCGGAGGCTTCAACAACACGGACTTGCGGTAAAGTAAAAATCTCGTTTAATTCTTTTGTCATGGGCATAATATAAAGGGATGCTGGAATCAGCAACAAAGCAGTTGCTTTAATAGAAAAAACTTCTTCTCGTTCCCTATTTCTTTTGTATCACCTGCAGGTTTTCTTCAAAAAATTTTGCTTCCCGCTGAAAGCCAAATTCTCTACTGATCTCGGCAAGCTCTCGATAACGTTTGGCAATATCCATGTTTTTGCCCCAGGCTAATTTGCGCAGACACACCGGGCACTCCCACAAAGGACGCAAATCGCTCTCGTGACGGGAATTGCTTCCGTTAAGATTACATTCATAATAAATGCAGTGATGCAATCCAAACAAATGGCCAATTTCATGCGTCCCTGTTTGAATTGTCCGCCGCAAAAACAATTGAAAGTCCTTGGCTAAATCGCCATTGCGATAAATCGACCAAACGCCGATGCGATCTTCCAAAGACGCTTGGCCAAAAACAAAATTCCATCCCTCCCCCGGCCAAAGGTCCGACGAGGTAAACGCAATAAAACAAAACGCATCCTTTGGCATACGCGGCTTTAAAATATTTTCGATCACTTCACTGGTCAAAATTTGAACATCAGCGGTTTGAGGATGCTTGCGCTTAGCCGACGGGGGGACAACCGACAATTCAAGCGGCTCGCTAAACTTGACCGGCGTCTGAAAATAAATTTCAATATACCGGCTTGTCATTTGCAAAACTTTTTTCTGTTCTGCGCTAAAATCGCCTAAAAGCGCGATATAAATAAAGGGTTTATCGACGCTTGGCATAATCGGCTTTAAAGCCGTATAGTCAGAAAATGTTTGACCGCTCTCCTGTTGTGTCGCAAGCCAATCCGTGGGGCCGGGATCTTTTTTGACTTCATAAAGCGGGACCAGTTTTTCAAAAAACACTGTGTCTTTCGTCTGCGCATTTGCTGAAGCCACGACTAAAAAAACACCCCAAAACGCAAAAAATAACTTAACCACCTGCGTTCTTTTTGACATCCGTTAACTCCCAAGACCCTATTGATTATTAACCATAAAATTACCCCGCCCTGGATAAAAGTAGCGCCAAAGTCTGGGCCAAGTCCGGATCAACATCTTTCAAATACTTATATTCTCGACGAGCGGATTCCATATCTTTGAGCATCGCATAAGCGAATCCCAAGTGATAATGAGCCACGACTAAATTTTCGTCCAACCGCAAAACATCCCGAAACGCGCGCACCGCCGCTTTATAATCACCTAACCCAACCGACAAGTTGCCAAGCTCACGATATCCGTCGATAAAATCCGGCTTTAATCGCAGCGCTTTTTTAAAAAACTCCTCAGCGTTTTTCATAAGCGCCGGCTCCTTGGCCATAATCAGTCCCAAATAAAACGGCGCAAGATAATCCTGCGGGTCTAACTTCAAGGCTTTGTGCAAAGCTTGCTCTGCTTCTTCCAAATACCCTGCATAATAACAGGCCATTCCCAACTCGCGAAAAACTTGACCGTTTTGCGGTTCTAAATAGCTGCACCGACGAAAAGTTTCGACCGCCTCTTTGAAACAACCTGTTTTTTGATACGCTAATCCCAGAAGATAGCGCCCCTTGACATGAATCGGATCAAGGACAATTGTCTGATTCAACGCCCTGATAGCCGCTGTATAATCCTGACGATCGAAATGAATTTGTCCGATCGCAAAATGATATTCTGCTTTTTTCGGAACAATAGCAACCGCACGATTTAAAAAATCCAGCGCTTCATCGACGCGCGCCAAACGCTGATACGCTAAAGCCAGATTAAAGTATCCTTGCGCATCTTTGGGCAAAAGCGTTTTGCGCCGCAGCTTTAAAAACCAAAAATTATTGCGTTTGTCCTTCTTTTGACCCTCAAATTGCTGACGAACCTCAGGCAGAGTCAAATATCCGACATAAAACAAAAATGCAACCAAGTTAAAATAACATTTAAAAAAATACCCCCAAAACATCGTTTGCCCAAAATAAAATGCAGAAATAATACCCAAAACAACAAAATGAATAATGCTAAAAACAATCAACACAATGCGGGCAAATTTATTAAATACAAGCAATCCGAATCCGGAAAGAATCACAGACATGATCCAAAAAAAATGGATCCCCAAATCTTCTCTAAAATAATTTTGGAATAAATCCTGCGGATAAACGCCAGCCAGCGAAATCAAGGGAAGCGCTTTGCGTATCAGAGGCAGCGCCGACAAAAACGGGACTTGATAAATAACACACAGAACGACGAGATTCGACAAAATAACCGTTGCGGCAATCAAATAAACGGTTAAAGATTTTCTTTCTTTCTCATCCATATCAAAGGGCAAATTTTTCACGCTTATTCTTCTTGCGATAATGGTTCGTCCCAGGCTTTAAGCGCTTTTTCTAAAGCCTCGACACCGACGGCCATTTTTCCATTTAAAAAATACGTCGGGCTTGACCTGACAGCCATCGACTCGCCGTAAATCCGGTCAACGGCAATAACAGCGGTTGTTTGCTCGCTGGCCAAACACCCCTTTAATTGATCTTTATCAAGACCAGCATCCGAAGCTATCGTATTTAGAATAGGTGCTAATCCCGGCAAACCAGCCCACTGATAATATCTCTCAAAAAGAAGTGTGGTAAACGTGCGGAATTTCTTTTGTTGATTCGCACACTCTTCGTAGCGTGTAATCAATATTGATTTGTCCTCTTGCGGAAAATACCGCGTTTGCAAAAATACCGTTTGAGGATGCTTTCGCATAAATTGAGAAATAATTTCTGCGCCACGCACAATCTCAGGCGATTCAAAATCCAAAAATTGAATAATTTTTAACTCTGCATCCGGGTTTCCCCAATCGCGGCCGGCAATCGGCTTTGGCGCTGGCGCATTCCATAACCGACGGTTAAAATCGATAAAAATCATCATCCCCACGCAGACAAGAAGAACAAAAATCATAAACCACGCCCGCGCCGCAGGATCAACAGGATCACGCTTGGGACGGTTAACCTTCGGCGGATGATCCCTCATAAAAAAAACTCCTGAACCAATCCAAACAACACTATCTTATTTTGATGCGGCATCGACCGAAGGCGTACTAATATGGGGCGTTAAAAAAATAATATTTTCCAACCGATGGACGACTGTGCTTTGATCACGAAAAACAGCCCCCACAAGCGGCAAATCACCTAAAAACGGAAATTTCTTTGTCGATTGCGATTTGGTTTGTGTAAATATTCCCCCGATAACGGCAACACAGTCGCTTTTGACATGAACACTGATCACATCACCCAACCCCGAAGGAATACGCAAATCAACCGCATTTTGGCTGGTCACTATGGGGCTGACTAAAAGCCGTGCCGTATAGCGATCCTGCTTTTGTTGCGACTCTTCGGAAGGTTTAAACGAGTCGATGGTCACAGAAACATTACGATCGAAAGCTTTTAGGCGAACATCGGCATCCGATCCGCTGTTGATCTTGACTGTTTTGACTGGAAACACTTTTGTTTCTCCGACAGTTGAAAGCGCTTCGAGCAAAACAGCCAAATCCTCGCCTGAAACAGTCCCGACGCTAAATGTTCTTTTGTCTTCTTGAACGGTAAAACTTTTGTAATCCGAAACAATCGCAGACCAATTAATTCCGGGCAAATGTTCTTCATTAAGATCTATTTGCAAAACTTTTACGTCAACGAGAATATCGTGCGGTTTGTCAAGGCTAGAAAGTAAATCCTGAATTTTCAAAAGCAACTCTGGGGGAGCAGAGACTTCCAGTTGGCGAGATTCTTCATTGACGATGACTTGTCCCTGCGAAGAACCCATAAATTCGCGCACTTCTTTCGCAGCACTTTGCAAAGGGACATAGGTGATCTGAAAAATTTTTGTTTCCAGCTTAAGGCTAGTGGCGATCTCTGGGGCCGTACTTGAATCTAAAGCATTAGTTGAAACAACCACGCTGTTTTCAGAATTTGCCGCCAAAACACTCGCCTGCTCTGCCGAACAAAACGAAATTGCGCAGAATAGAAAACACCCGAAAGTAAAAATATAAATTCTTTTCATATGGATTCCTTTAAGAAACACGCCGTATTATAGCAAATTCATAGAGAGACTTTGCTTTTGTCTTTAAATAATTTACCGCCTCGAAATTTCTCAAGCTGCTGACGCAATTGCGGGTCATGCGGATATTTTTTCATCAAATCCTCTTCAATAGCAATCGCCTCTTGTTTGCGGCCCATTTTAAAGAGGACTTCTGCTTTTGTATCCAAAAACGCATAATTTTGCGGCTCAAGACTCAAAGCTTTATCAATAAATTCCAAAGCGCGATCCAAATGAACACCTTGCTCGCTATAAATCCACGCCAAATCATTGTAAGCTTCGCTAAACTGAGGATATTGCTCAATACTTTTAAGCAAGCGTTGCTCTTTTTGGACATAAGTCAACCGATACATATTAAGCTGATAGTCCAAATAAACGGGGTTAGAAAAAATAACCGTCAAAACCGGCACAACGATCAGGCACGAATTATAAATATAATGGGCAATCATCCCCGGCACCGCTGAACCGCTCCACAAACGCAGAATCGTCAACGACAAACCAAAAAGCCCAACGACCACGATAGCATCCCAATCTCCCCAATACTGCTCAATATGCAAAGCGCCAAAAACAAGCGCGACAAAAAGTACGGCAAAAAAACTTCCCTTAAACCGCTGCAATAGCGTAAAAAAGAAACCGCGAAAAATAATTTCCTCAAAAAACGGCGCTGTCAAAATCGCGCTGGCCGCAAAAAAAAGCAAAAGGACCGCAGAATTCGTCGAGTTTAGAATATCTTGCAACGGCGTCAAGGGTTGTATCGGGCGGGCATCTAAAAAATGCGAAGTCAAAATCGCATAGGCTAACGCAAAAACCGATGGCAAAACCCAAATCTTGACCCAGCCTAGGCCTTTGGTTTCCAAACCTAAAACTTCAAAAAGTTTTACCCCTTTACAAAACCGCACGGCCCGATAAATCAGAACAACGAACAACACGACGGATATTTCAGAAAAAATAAGCAAACTCGCCAACTGATCCAGCGTTCGATGTAAAATATTTTCTATAATCTCGATGCAAAGGCTCATGACAACCATCCCCAAAACCCAAAATCCGACAATCGACAGCGTCGAAAGTGCTAATTGCAAATTTTCATCTTGGACTAAGGCATATTCAGAGGAAGCCTTTACTAATTTCAAAAATACAACACGCCGCAGAAGATAAATCGTCAAAAGAAGAACAAAAAGAATCTGAACCATCGCAAAACCGCTCTCGCCCATTTTTAAAAGCGCTAAAATAAGCAGCAACGCCATGCCCAGTGTTTGCCACGACGAAAAATGAAAGACGCTTTCAAAAATCGGTAACGCGCGCTTCTTTAAAAGCGCGATATCAAATTTAAAAAACAAATAAACGATCAGAAAAGAAAGTAATTCCATAAAAATATTCTCATAAACCCGAATTTTGCATTCACTTTTTTGTGCGCGACGGATCGTCGCGCACTGTGTTGTAATGCAAAATTTGGGATAAATTATTCTTGCTGCAACTGCTCCGAATTTTTGACAGGAATCGTCATGTTATGCTGACCCGTCGGGAAATAAAACCGCGCCTCGCCGCTTTTTTGCGTCCATACACTTTTAAGCACGCCGTTTAGATAATAGGTTTTCATCGCAATCGGTGTTGCTTTTTTATAAACCGTATCCAAAATCAATTTTCCATTCTCGTGATAAATTCTTTTGCGGACCAGTCGGCCATTCTTGTATTTTAAAATCGCCTTGAGCCGTCCCTGCCCGTCGAGTTCTTTGATTGTTCCGTTTTCGGGGGCTTGTGCGGCATGCAACACAGAAGTCAAAACCGCGAAAAAAATAAACGAGCCTAAAAGAATTTTATTTTTTCTTATCATCGTTTGCTCCAGCCTATTATTGTTTGACAAACTTAGCCACAAAAAAACCTTCCATCATCCCATCCGGCAAAACGCGCAAAAGATTTTCACCCTGCACGCTAAATTCTCTTTGCTCCCAACTGGCCAAAGCCGGATAAGACTTAACGCCGGTCACTTGCGCGGGTGACACCTGCAACATCCCTTGTGTCTTTCTCAAAACCCAATCGACGACACTTTCATTTTCCTCGGGCGCAAACGTGCAGGTCGAATACACCAAAACACCGCCCGGCTTTAAAAAACGACTCGCCGACAAAAGCAGTCCCTTTTGTTTGTGCGCCATTTCCTTAATCTTGCGAAGACTCCAATAACCAACCGACTTTGGGTCATCCGCCTTAAAACGGCTTTCACTGCTGCAAGGCGCATCGACGAGAATTTTATCAAACAATTCTTCACTGCGAAAACGCCGGGCATCGGTTAATTTAAACGAAACATTGTGCGCCCCCAAAAGCTCACAAACGCTTTTAAGCTTATAAAAACGTGGCCGTATCGCCTCAACAGCCACAATCTCGCCTTGATTATTCATTAATGACGCCATCTGGGTCGTCTTACTTCCCGGCGCTGCGCAAAAATCCAAAATCCGCTCACCTGGCTTTGGATCTAAGACCAAAACCGGCAGCATGCTCGAAAGACTTTGGCGATAAACGCACGCCCTCTTAACCAACTCCAATTCACCGTATTCTTTGGCACCTAAGCCCTGCAGAACCAGAGCGTCTTTGTACCACGGGATTTGTGTAAAAGAAATTTTCAACGTGTTAAGTTCACTAACAATATCCTCTAACGTAACTTTAAGCGTGTTAATCCGCACACTTACTAGCCCCTGCGCCGAAAAAGAAGACACCACGCCGGAAAAATTTTCTTCGGGGACAATTTTTACAAGGCGTTCTAAAAATATCTGTGGAAGGACAGTTAACATTGGCGCATTTTAGCACAAAAAACTTCTAACTTGCGCGAGTTGTTTTGATACAATGAACCAACATTTAGAATTTCATGTGTAATTCGTCTTATTACCTGCTGATTTAGTTGAGACCTTTTTAAGGCGAATAGCGCCATAGAGGCGCCAAACAATTGAGCCGAAAAAGGGCTCAACTAAATCAGCTAAACTTCACTCGTGTTTTTCAACAGGAGCGTTAAATGGAATTTACAGCCGAAATCATTATTATTTTTACGATGATTATCCTCAATGCCGTTTTTGCCGCTTATGAAATGGCTTTAGCCTCCATCACCCGGACAAAACTGACCTATCTGGTCCAAATCAAAAAACCAGGCGCCGCTGAAGCGTTATTTATGAAAGACCGCATGGAAGCCAGCTTAGCCGTCGTGCAGCTTGGAATCACGCTTGTGGGGGCTATTGCTGCAGCGATAGGCGGAGCCGGCATCACGACACTTCTTAATCCGTATTTTCAAAAATATTTCAATTTGTCGGCACAGCTTTCCGAAGTTGCAAGTCTGGTTGTCCTGATTATTCCTTTGAGTATTTTTACGATCATTTTTGCCGAACTTATTCCCAAAACCTTTGCTCTCAAACACAACGAATGGGTCATCCTCAAATTATCGACGATCATGAAATATTTTACACTGATCGCTTATCCCATCATTTCAACGATCGAAAATATTGTCAAAGCCTCAATGCGCTTTATCAGCCGAAAAACCCGGACACCGGCGTCATCTTCTGATACAGAAAGTAGTTTGCATGAATTAACCGCCGCACTTTCAGTCGCACGCACGACACGGCTTATCGATGCACAGCAGGAAAAAATCGTTTTGTCCGCCGCGCAACTTTCCCTGCGGCCGATTAAAGACATCATGATCCCTTCGACAGACATCTGCATTATTCCGCAAAACAGCACGCTTTCGGACGCCCTTTTGCGCGCGCATATGGATATGCATACCCGTTTTCCGGTGTGCGCCGTCGGAAATGACTTACAAACCGTGCAAGGCTACATCAACTTTAAGGACATTATTGTCGCTCTTAGGATCAATCCGGAAGATCCCACAATCAAAGGTATTATCCGGCCCCTGCCTAAATTTAACGACAATACCCCGATTTCAAAAGTTTTGGAACGGATGATCCAGGAAAAACTGCATATTGGTCTGGTTGAAAATGCCGAAAGCAACATCATCGGGATGGTGACCCAAGAGGATATCATTGAAGAGCTCGTCGGAGATATTGAAGATGAATTTGACCGCCTGCCGCATCATATTTTAGCTTACGGCAATCAATGGCTAGTCGGCGGCGCTGTGGCCATGTCCACGCTTGCCAAAACCTTAGGCGTCAATTGGCCGGATGAGCCAAATTTAAAATTGGCTGACTGGTTTGAACGGCAAAGCCCTACCCCGCTTAAAGCCGGAGAAACCATCAACACCCATGGTCTGCAGGTCACGGTTCGCAAGTTGCGCCGCAACAAAATCAGCGAAGCCTTCGTCGCCAAAAACGTTTAAGTTTCAATAACTTTAATATTCTTCCACGCGCCGGTCCGGTAGCGTGCATACGGCAAAAACGCCATCGCCGTAAAAATAACGACTAAAATCACCCACCCCTGATAGGCGCTAACGTGCAAAAAGTTTAAAGCAAAATACAAAACAATAAGTATCGTCCAGTGAATGCTCACGGAGATGACCATCGCCCAAAACGTATCGCCTGCCCCGCGCAAAGCGCCGGTAAAAACAATCAAAAGCACTTCGGCCATGACATAAACCGCCACCAGTTTTATCATTGAGACAGCCAACGGATAGGCCGCGCTAAAAATATCATTTGCGATATCCGGCCTAAAAAAGTTAACAAGCCCGTCGGGAAAAAGAATAAAAATCACAAGCATCACGCACGAATAAAACAACCCTAAAGTCACGCCTGAGCGTACGGCACGTCGGGCAATTTTAAGCTCGCCTGCACCTTTGTAACGGCCAACGAGACTTGTGACGCCGACCTCAATGCCAATCAAAGGAACAAAAGTCACCATGTCCCAATTAAAAACAATGGTCAGAGCCGTCGCTGTGACAGCTCCTTGGGCGTGAAAAAGAAAAATAATTCCCGAAAAAGCCAAAATATTAAGGGCAAATTCCACGCCCGCCGGGTAACCAAAGACAAGCAACTTTTTCATGAGGATGCGGTCAAACCCAAACGAGTCGGTCAGCGCAAATTCTTTTCTATTCTCTTTCCTAAAATAAGCGACCAACAAAAACACAAACGCGCTCGCTGACGCGAGTATCGTCCCCAAAGCCGCGCCTTTGATGCCAAGCTTTGGAAACCCCAAATTTCCAAAAATAAGACAATAATTTAAAAAACAATTCACAACCATCGCAAGAAGCGACGCTGTCATCACTTGCCGAGTGCGCCCGATGCCTGAGAAAAAACTGCTTAAGGCGTGCCGGCCCAAACTAAAAACCGTCCCTAACATCAAAAGGTCAAAATATTCTTTTTGCAAAGCAAACTGCTCAGGGGAAACGCCCAGCCCCGAAATAATCTTAAGTGCAGGGTACCGAATTAAAAGCAAAAATGGATACGCGATAAGAATAATAAAAAAAGCCTGTGTCACAACTTTGCTGCACTTTGATTTTTGGCCGGCGCCAAGATATTGTGCGGTCAATGCCGTAACGTAACCGATCAACCCTAAAAAAAATGACATCATAAAAAAATACGAAATCCCGCCTGCCATCGCCGCGTTCATATGAAGCGGCCCAACGCGCGAAAGAAACAACCTGTCGGTAAAGGTCATGACCGTGTCGCACGCAAAGGAAACGACCATAGGAAGCGCAATCAAAACCATTTCCCAAATACCGCCGGGCTTGTTTATTTTAGTCGACATAACTTTTTAATTAATGCCATATAGAAATTTGTATCTGTGCCGATTTGAAAATCCTTTTAGGCTCAATTGTTTCGCGCCTCTATGGCGCAATTCGCCTAAAAAGGATTTCCAAATCAGCTAAACTCAAACATCATCTTATTTAAATTGACCGCCTTCGAGCTTTAGAAGCTTTCGCTTGATCGCAAGGCCACCGGAATAACCGCCAAGCGTCCCGTTGGCGGCAATGACGCGGTGACAGGGAATGATAATGCAAAATGGATTTTTGCCATTGGCGGATCCTACGGCACGAACCGCTTTAGGATTTTTAATTTTTTGGGCGATATCCCGATAAGACACAGTTTGGCCAAAAGGAATTTTTGACAAAGCTTGCCATACTTTTTTTTGAAAAGCTGTTCCTGCAAAATCAATGTTGAGTTCAAATTGCTGACGCTTGCCTGCAAAATATTCTTCGAGTTGCTCAGAAGCCTGCGCTAAGACTTTCTCGACGGGATTTAAGAGATTAAGTTGTTGGACTGCCTTGACGTTCTGCTTGCAAAAAAATACCCCACGCAAACCTTGTCTTGAAGCGACCAGATACAGCGGCCCGACTTTTGATTTTATCTGATATTGAATTTGTTCCATCATCTTTATGCAAAATCTGTCAGGTCTTTAGGCGGAAAAGCCGCGCGCAAAGCATTAAGCACAGCAAAAACGTCGATAATCTCTTGAGAAATAGCCCCAGCCACCGGCGTCAAATGCCCGAAAGCGGCTAAAAGCATCCCCACGACGGACAAGGCCATACCTCCGACAGCGCTTTGCAAGGCAATTTTTCGCATCCGCCGGCTGATATGCATAAGCTCATCGACTTTGGTCAGCGAGCTTTCCATAATAACCGCACCAGCCGCCTCAGAGGTAATGTCGCTATTTTGGCCAAAAGCAATCCCCACCGTCGCAGCTGTCAACGCCGGCGCATCATTAATACCGTCGCCTAAATACATCGTGGGCCCTAGCTTTGTTTCCTGACGGACAATTTCGATTTTTTCCTCAGGACTTTTACCGGCATGGATAATATCAATCCCAACTTTTTCGGCCAAATATTTAACTTCGCTTTCGCGGTCCCCGGAGACGATCATAACGCGATTGATTTTATGTTGCGGGCTTAAGTGATCGATAAATGATTTTCCCTCAATACGCGGCTCATCATGGAAACGAAAATGGGCTGCAAATTTTTCGTCGATAACCAGCACACATTCCAAACCGCTGGTTTGCACTATATCTTTAAACCACTCTTGTTTGCCTTGGGCGATCAATTTCGCGCGGCTGGTAATCAAAGCGCTATGCCCGTCGACAATACCGCGCAAACCTTCTCCAGCGGCTTCACTAATTTGGTTAACATCAACCAGACCGCAACCGGATTTTTGCCCGGCATCAACAATCGCGTGAGCTAAAGGATGTTTCGAATACTGTTCAAGACTTGCGGCATATCTTAAAACTTCGTCCTTTTGAAAACCATTAAAGCAATTGACCTCTGTTACCGTCGGCCGACCGTAGGTCAATGTGCCTGTTTTATCCAGAATAACAGTACGGCAATTGTCAATCTGCTCTAAGACCGCAGGGTTTTTAATAATAATTCCTCGTCGAGCACTCAAGGAAATAGACCCGATGACAGCAACCGGAATCGCAATAAGAAGCGGGCAAGGAGTTGCAATGACCAAAACCGACAAAAATCGCATCGGGTCATGGCTTAAGCCCCAAGCGCCAGCTGCCAAAACCAAAGCCAACGGCGTGTAAACAGCTCCCAGCTGATCGCCCAGCCGCTGAATACTGGGACGTTTCTCCTCGGCGGCACGCATGACTTCCATGATCTTGGCATACCGCGAATCGACCGCACGTTTGGTCGCCTTAATTGTCAAGGACGCTTCCCCATTAATTGCGCCGGATAAAACATCGGATCCAACGACCTTTGAAATAATAAACGGCTCACCCGTCAAGTAGGATTCGTCCATCGTGCCATGGCCTTCGCTGACCTTGCCGTCGACCGGACAAATTTCGTGGGGAAAAATAACAAGTTCATCGCCAATAGAAATCTGGTCAATGGTGATATCGACGACACCTTGAGTGCTTTTGCGGTGCGCCTTATTCGGCATGCGCTTGGCTAAGGCCGCGAGTACCGATGAAGCGCGGGCCACGGCAAAACTTTCCAAAGCCGCTCCGCCGGAGAGCATAAGAACGACCAGGCTCCCTGCCAAATATTCGCCTAAACAAACAGAAGCTACGATAGAAATACCCGCTAAAAGATCAGAACCAAATTGACGTTTAAGCAGTTTAAGAAAAAGATCCCATACTAAAGGCGCACCGCCGACGACAAGAACAATCCACAGCGGCCAATGAACAAGCGGGGCAGAAACTTTGAGAGCAAAATGCAAAACAAGATACGCGCTGATGCCAATGACAGCCAGAGCGGCAATATAAATTTCTTTGTCATATTTGAGTAATTTTTTAAATATGGAACTCATCATTTTAAAACCTTTCTGGCAAAAAACATCCCCAAAAGCATAGCCAGCACAAAAACACCAGCGTAAGGTAACCCTAACCCTACGCCAACAATCGCCGGCCCCGGACAAAACCCGGCCAAGCCCCAGCCAACACCAAAAATTACGGCGCCTATAATCAGCGGGGCATCAATTTTATTTTTTTTAGGTAAATCAAAACACTCACACAATAACGGCTTACCGCATCCGACGAGACGAAACCCGACGGCCGCAACCAGCAAAGCGCCCGCCATAACAAAGGCCAGGGTCGGGTCAAAATGTCTAAACATATCCAAAAACCCAATCACCTTTTGCGGATTGACCATGCCAGAAATAATCAAGCCCAAAGACATGATAAGCCCGCAAAAAAAAGCAACGATACTTGTCATTTAACCTCCCAACATATTCTTAATGGCCACTGTCAAAATCCCGGCTGCCATAAAGCTAAGGGTTGCGGCGATTGAACGCTTAGAGAACCTTGCCATGCCACAAATCCCATGCCCGCTCGTGCAGCCGTTGCCCAACACGGTTCCAAATCCCACAAGCAATCCAGCGATGATCAAAGTCCCAACATCGGCTTTGATAACGGCAACAACCGGAAATTTAAGCTGATATAAAAATCCCCCCACGACAAGCCCCAAGACAAAAGCCAAACGCCACAAAAAATCTTTGTCCGGCTTACCCAATAGTTTTGAGCTGATAGCGCTGACTCCCATAATCCGGCCGTTAAACCAAAACAACAAAACAGCAGCAGCGCCAATGAGCATCCCGCCTAAAAATCCGCACAAATAAACGCTATTCATATCAATCACCTAAAGTCGATTTATACGTTTGATACCCGCCGGAGAGGTTTCGGCATTTAAAGCCGTTTTGCATCAGTATCCGGCACGCCAGATAGCCGCGCAAACCCACCTGACAATACGTTAAATATTCTATGTCCTTTGAAAGCTCTCGCAACTTGTCCCTCAAATCATCGACGGGAATATTCACGGCCCCTGCAATCATGCCGGCTTGCGCTTCTTTGGCTGACCTGACATCTAAAATAATTTGGTCCGGCTTTAATGATTTTATATCGTCGCTGTGACACTGTTTAAAATCGCCTTTAAGCAAATTGGCCGCAACAAATCCCAAAAAGTTAACCGGATCTTTGGCCGCGCCATACGGCGGAGCATAACAGAGCTCTAAATTTTCTAAATCATAAACCGTCATCCCCGCCCGCAGAGCCACCGCCAAAACATCAATGCGCTTATCGACGCCTTGGCTTGCGACAGCTTGAGCTCCTAAAATTTTTCCGCTCTTAGGATCAAAAAGTAACTTCATGCTCATTGGCACAGCGCCCGGATAATAGCTGGCATGATGATTAGGGTGAATATAAACTTTTTCGTAAAGCATATTCATCCGTTTTAAAATCTTTTCATTAACTCCCGTCATGCCGATCGTCAGATCAAACAATTTGCAAATTGCTGTGCCTTGAGTCTTTTTGTAAATCACGTTGCGGCCAAAAATATTATCTGACGCAATACGACCTTGCCGGTTAGCCGGCCCCGCCAAAGGGATCAAAGCTTTTGTGCCAGTCACAAATTCCTCAACTTCAATCGCATCCCCGACGGCAAAAATGCTCGGGTCATTTGTCTGCATCTTGTCATTGACAACAATGCCGCCGCGCTCACCGATTGTTAACCCTGCGTTTTTGGCTAGACTTACGTCGGGCTTAACGCCAATAGCTAAAATAACAAAATCACATGTGATCGACTGCCCATCGCTTAATTCTGCCAAAACACCATCAGAAGCCTGAGAAAAACTTTTGACCGAAACACCAAATTTTAATTCAACCCCATGTTTAGTCAGCTCTTGATGTAAATAGTACGCCATCTCAGGATCGCAGGGCCCCATCACCTGCGACGAAAGCTCAACGATCGTCACCCGAAGTCCACGTTCGCACAAAGCCTCAGTCATTTCCAAACCAATGTATCCTCCGCCAACGACCAGCGCTTTTTGGGCCTTACCCTGCGCAATCTTCGCGATAATCTTATCCATGTCCGCTAAATTGCGCAAAGTCAAAACCTGCGGTAAACCTAAGCCAGGCATAGGCGGCTTGATCGGATCCGCGCCGGGACTTAAAATCAAAAAATCATACGCCTCTTTGGACTCTTGTCCTGTGACCAAATTTTTGACGGTAATATTTTTTTGCGAACGGTCAATCGACAAAACTTCCGTCTTAACTTTTGTTGTGATACGAAAGCGCCGATACAATGACTCGGGAGTTTGGACCAAAAGCTTTGCCCTTTCCTTAATGACCCCACCGACATGATACGGCAAGCCGCAGTTAGCAAAAGACACATGCTCGGTGCGTTCAAAAATAATGATCTCTGCATCCTCCGACAACCTGCGCGCCCGCGCCGCTGCAGAAGCTCCGCCGGCAACACCGCCTACAATCAAAATACGCATAAAAACCTCACTACGATTTATGAAAGTTTAGAATACGAAAAGAATTTTACATCACAATATTCCTTTAAAAGAACTATTTCTTTAATTTAATGTCCACAATAAGCGGCAGGTGATCTGAAGCGAGCTTGTCTAAATCGCTGCGGGAAACTTCAACATGAGTCACTTCAATATCCGGACTGACAAAGACATGATCAATCCGGCCGATCGGATAATGGCTAAACCACGTCGATTTAGGACGATGATTGTCCAATTCTCCTTGGGCATCGCGCAAGACTTTTTTAATATCGCGGCAGACCTGCGAATTAGGTAAAGAATTAAAGTCTCCGCACAAAATAACCGGCCCCTGACAGACGAAATGAGAAATCCACTCTGCCCCCAGCAGTGCCTGCGCCTGCAAAATCGCCTCACGCGGCAGAAGACCAAAATGCGTATTAAAGAAATTAATCCTTGTTTTACCGATATTGACTGTTGCCCAAATCGCGCCGCGGCGTTCGACCATCCGATGCCGGGCAATTTCCGGCAAATGTCCACCACGGACAAGATCCAGCGGATATCGGCTAAGAATCGCATTGCCGTAATGTTCTTCGTCGACAATGACTGACGGATGAAAGTGATAATGCATTTCTAATTCCTTGGCAATAAGCTGCGGCTGATCGATTTGCCCAGTGCGCTTGCGGCCTAAGTCCAACTCTTGGAGCGCTACAATATCCGGCTGATGGCGTCCGATGACACGCGCAATGCGCTCTGGCGAAATTTTGCCGTCCATGCCGATACAGGAGTGGACATTATAAGTCATCACGCGAATAGTTTCTTTGTCCACAGCACTCTTTTGAGGAAATATAATTTCTGGATAGGACTTGTTTTCTTTCGGGACAGAACGCTTCAAGAACCGTAAAGCGGCAAAACGCAAATCCATCGGGGTAATATACTCCCGGGTTCTTTGTCGGGGAATAATGTCCTTGGGCAAAAGTGCAAAGCCATCTGTTTCCTTTGGGGCCGGTCCGGCGTGCGAACCGTTTTCAAGCGGAAAGCTCATCGGTTTTTTGTTCGGCTGATATCCCATCAACGTAAAGTCTCCTGCATTCTTGTGCTGACAAAGGGCAATAATATCCTCAGTAACCGCGGCCAAATAGGGATGGTCCGCACCCAGAATTGTTTTGGCATCTTGCGGCAAACAAAATTCGCCTTGGTCAGTCCACACGCGGACTTTTCCTTGTTCGTCTACAAACATGACCACAGGAATATAAGCCTTTGCGACCAAGCATTGCGCAAAACGGCACTTTTCCTCCAAGCTCATCTGTCGGGGCAAATAAATATTTCCCGTCGGGCCAATGGCCGTGACAATCAGCTTGTTTTCTAAAAGATTTTCTTTAGGAAAAGAAACACCGCTAAAAAACTTTTCCAAAAATGAAAATCCTAAAAAACGCGCACGCTGCAACTGTTCGCTGGTTTTATCAACAACCGAAAATTGGGCCGTTGCGTCAAATTCTTTATAAACTTCGGCAACCGCTTCTTCGATACTGCGCTTGTACTTAGCCGCGTATGAAACGGTGTCCTCTTGCCCATGATCCGAATAAATCCAAACATCGTAACTGCGCGCCGAAGAATGAAGAGCTTTGCCATAAATTTTTTCGATAGCGCGGTCAATCCCTTTTAAAGACCAATGTGCCGACGTGGAAGACGGACCGCTATGGTGGGCTAATTCATCGTAGCCTAAAAGGTTGACATGAATAATCGGCAAGCCGCGCACGATATCGATTTTGACGCCTAAGGTCACAAGCTCACGCAAAAGAACACAAATTAACGCTCGCAGGTAAATAAATTTAAATTCATTTTTAAAATTCTCACCCCTTAGTATCCCCCAGCCAAAATCAACAGCGCCTAAAATCATTTCCCATGCCGTTAAGGCCATCATGCGGACAAAAGAAGGAAAATGCGTCAAGATCAGAATAAAAAAGTTCAGTGGGTTAATTTCTTTCCAAATTTTGCTCCACCCCAAAGATGTGGCACAAAAATGCGATTGCATAGCGCCGCCTGAATATATATTAGAGTAAGAGCTCCCTTCTGCCAAAAGACCTTGGCCTTGAGCGGCCAGACGCCGCTCAATTTCCAAAACCGCCGGGCCGTCATACATACGAAAAATTTTTTGCGTTTCGCGGTCCCAAAAAGCAAAAGCAGGGACAATTTGTTTGACCCCATAAAACAATTCCCCCTGCACTGACGGCGTGCTCGACGGCAAACCCGGATACTGCGGATAAAGCGTGTAGTATTGTTTTTGCAGCAGACCTTTGAGAAAAGGCATTTTTCCCTGTTCAATAGCTTTCTTAAACTGACCGCCCGAAAACCCGTCAATCTGAATAAGCACAAGGCCGGGATCCGTTTGCGTATCTTGCGTGCGGGGCAAACGCAACAATTTAGCGGACCATTCGCTTAACGACAAAAGCCTCGGCAGACGAAGAAACAATCCCCTGGCTTTTTTGACAAGCGGCTTTGGCAAACTGCTTGTGTCGACAATAGCACTCGTACCGGATTCCAACACATTTTTAAACATGTCCCACTCGTTTTTAAGCCGGCCGGCCAAAGCATCCCACGGACTATTCTTATAATCGGGCGACGAATACTCTTTGACCAAAACCTCGTCGTAAGTTTTAAGCATACGCAGTGCGCAACTGTTGACTGAAAATTCTTTGCTCGTTGTTTTTGCGTTTTCTTTAATACGCACAAACTCATTGGCCGGCAACTTCAAACACCACGAAAGCGCCTCAACAAAATTATTTTTATTTTCGCCAAAAACAAGACGGCCATTGTAACCATCTTTGAGCACTTCACGCACGCCGGGCGCATCCAAAGCCACAACCGCAGCGCCGGCGGCCATTGCTTCGACCAAAACAATGCCCTGCGTTTCGCTTAATGAAGCAAAGGCAAACACATTCATCGCCTGATAACAGTCAACTAAATCTTGGCCTTTAAGCACACCGGCAAAATGCAGACGCTTACCGACTCCTTGCTCGTCAAAAATCTTTTGGATAAGTTCTTTGAGCGGGCCATCGCCACCGACGACAAAATGCGCACTCGTTTCTTGTTTTAAATACGCGGCCACAGCAGAGCTTAAAAATTCAAGATTTTTTTCCAAGGCCAGACGACCGACATAACCGATCAAAGGCGCATCCTGCGCAATCCCCAGCCGGTGACGGACCACCTTGCCGTCCCCGCGCGAAAACCTCTGTAAATCAACTCCCGTTGGCACAACAGCGATGGGGGTCTTTACCCCGCGCTCTAAAAGAATAACGCGGACACTTTCACTGGGAACCACGACTTGGTTTGCCAAGTTTGCGTAACCGGCAAAAATCTCGACGATAAACCTCTGCACGCCCTCATTTTGAACCGGTAAATAATGCATGTGCTGTTCAAACATCGTGTGATACGTAAAGACCAGCGGAATCTTAAACTGTCCGCTTAAACGAAGCGCAATGCTGCCCATCCAAAAGGGATAATGACTATGAATAATGTCCGGCTTAAAAGTTTTGATCAGTTCTGGCAAAAGACTCGACATAGGCAGTGCGATAGAAAAATCCGAATTATTAAAATTTTGTATCGCCCGAAGACGGATAACGCCTACCTCGTCTAACGGCGCTCCCTCACACTCGGGGGCCACGATCATAACCTCATGCCCTAATTTTTCAAACTCGGCACTAAACGAGCGTATCGACTCCTCGATGCCGCCGACCATAGGCGCATAGGAATTTGTCATCATAAGAATTTTCATATCTTACCTTTATCGTTTTTTAATTCGATAAGCGCCGCACGCGCGGCAATACAAATAGCCTCATAACTGTTTTTGGCACCCATCGCAAACCCTTGCTTTTCTAAATCCGCCGGTAAAAGGGGTTTTCCAAAACGCACACGAATAGGATAACAGCGCGGGAACTTGGCCGTGCTGCTCCAAGCCTCGTGCGCTCCGTCTATCGCGACCGGAACAAGTTTAGCACCCGTTTCTTTGGCCAAAACGCCAAAACCCTTTCTAAATTCACCGATTTCTCCCGTCGTACTTCGCAAGCCTTCCGGGAAAAAACATAAGCCCTTTCCCTGCTGTAAAACATAATAACTACTGCGCAAAGCCTCCAAAAAATGCGTTGAATAATCAAACGGAATAAAGCGTCCCATCTTGACTAAGTTGCGCAAAACACTGGATTTTTCGAAAGGTCTAAAAAAATACGGGCCAAAAACAAAATAAAAGAGTTGAAACACGCGTCGACGTGGCAGGCAAGCGGCAATCGCCGAACCGTCCAAAAAACTTGTATGATTGCCGTAAAGAATAAAAGCGCCTTCTTTCGGTACATACTCAGCACCTTGCCCTTTAATCTGAAAAAATAATTTAAAAATCACAAAATTAATAGCTGTTATGACAAACCGAAACAGCCACGCAAAATAGCCTGTTCCCAGCTCGAGCATATCCAGCGTTTCTTTTTTAGGCAGGACATTTAGATGTTCTTCCCAATAATCCGCTCCCAAAGTCAAGCCTTCATCTGACGGAAGAATAGCTTTTGCATCTTTTAAGGCTTCGTTAATACTTACAATAAGCGCCTTGATCCTAAACGATTTTGAAATAACCTCCGGCTTAATATCAGCGCTAAACCCAAGTGCTAAACGCGAAGCAAGCTCAATACGCCCTAAGGAATCAATCCCTAAATCCAACTCCAGAGAATCTTCAAGAGTGATCGGCTGATTTGCTTTGCTCTGCAGCATTAAACATTCCAGGACTTTCTTTCCCGTCGATGATTCACGTAAAAGCAAATCCTCTGGTGAAATCTTGCCACCACCAGAAATACTTCCTTCTAGTCCGGCCAACACACGAGGTTCAAATATTTTTTTGACCTGACTTGTGTCCACAGCTCCCAAATACGTATGCGGCAAATCTTTGAGGGTCAGGGTAAAACCTTTAAGCCTTTTGTAAACCGGCAGTGCCTGCGCCGCATTATCAAAACGCTCTCCAATCACAGCACGCAAATTAACTTCATCAAATTCTCTAAACTGCTCTAAATCCGGCACAATGACCGCCCAGAGCACTTTTGATTTCTTATGACCTTTCATCCCTAAAATCGCAAAAACACACATTTCTTTGACAGGAGCCGATTGGGTATAAAGCGCTTCAATCTCGTGCGGATCAATAAATTGACCAGTGCTTAGTACCAAGAAATTTCTAAATCCTGTAAGAAGACTTTGGGTCATGACTTTGCCTCAAGTTTTAAAACCAGCTGATCGACTCCCGGCAAAACACGCTCTGGCGCAAACCCCGGCAAACGAATTTCAATCGACGGCGCTTGGCCAAACCATTGGCCTTTCCACTCAACAACAATATTTTCTTCATTAACTTTTATAAAAACTTGAATGTCGCCAAAACTCGTCGGGGCCGGGCCAAAGCTCATTGTTTGTTTTTGTAAAAGCCACTCTTTAGAGATCCCGCTGCACAAAATAAGACTTTGCTCTTCTTCACGGACAAAACAGTTGCGGACCATAAGCACCCATTCAGCCGCTGCCCAAACATGCTGCCCGTCTCCCATGCAGCCGCCTAAGGTTTGCGGATGCACTGACTCGGGCCATTGTCCCGTCGGGGAAGCAAGATTTGCGACCGCCGTCATCAGCGGAAAATAACGTTCATCACCGGCGCGCAAAAGCACTTGGGCCAAATGCAGCGTCAGATAAGGATTGATCCCAGAGTGGGTCATGTCATGAAAAAATCCGCCAGCGACCAAACAGTTTTTCATTAAAAAATCTGCCGTGTCTAAAAGCCTTTGATCATCGGGTTTAAAAATTCGAAGCGGATACCCCGCCACCAAAGAGCCGATAGCGCCTGTATCAAGACGTCGATACGGCGAAGCCGGGATTGCCGGTCGGTGCAAACGCGCTTGGACTTTTTTTAAACTTTCCATAATGCTTTCTAATAAAGCGAATGCTTTTTTTTCAAACTTGATCGACAATTTTGCGCTCTTGTTTTTTTCACACAAAAAAGCTGCAGCCTTTAACCCCGAGACACCCCAAAAATCATCCCAATAATAAAAATCGTTGGGTCCCAAATGTTCAGCGCTAAAGCCCGACGGCAAAAGACCGGCGTGCGCAGAAGGCAAATCCTCAGGCAAACACTTTTTGCAAATCCATTCGCCTGCCTTTTTAATCGAGTTTTCCCATTGTTCTGCCGGCGGATTTCCACTCATCCGGCAATACTGCTCGATAATCCAAAGCGCTTGACCGTTGGAATCCCATTCGCCTTCTTGCGAAAGAAAATACCCTTGATTCGTCTGGCGTGCGCGAAAACAATCCAAGGCGCGTTTGACGCGGTCTTTTAATCCGACCGCCAGAAGCGCGTGCAAAATAAAAGCGGCGTCACGAAACCAAAACCGCCGATAAATAAACGGCCCCGGATAAACTTCGCGAGGGGAATGCAAAACCATCGTCTTAAGCGCCGCCTGATAAAGGAACATAAAATGCTCGTCGGGAATTTGCAAACGGCAGGCGCCTTCTAAACTTTTTTCCCATAAAGAATCGGCTGTTTTTTCATCGTGACTGGAATTTTCTTTTTTAAAAGGGTGTTTTGACAATGGGATTAAAACCGTAATTTCTTGCATCTCTCCCTCAGATAATGTGTAAGTCGCCGCCGCAGTGGCCATGCCGACGTGACAGGAAATTTCATGTTCAGGCTCAGGGAAAGACAAACGGCTATAAACATCCCCCTGTTGATAATTACAAAAAATACATTGGTGCGGCTTTTTATCAAAATAGATCGAATGCTCGCCGTTAACTTTCCATCCCAAAGAATCTTCCATCATCGCTATCGTATTGATAAAGCTGACCCCTTCTGGATTATACGGTCTTAGAGAAACAACCAGCCGCGCTTTGACCGACGATGATGCTGAAATTTTTAGCTGGCAGACCGGCGTTTGCGCGCTGCCAATGACCTTGGCCTTTAATTGCAATTTTAGAGAATCAAGACTTGATTCTGTTGTGACGCAAAGATTGTCTTTTATGATCAATTTTTGGGATACCGTCGGACAGCGCGAAGGAAAAAGCGGCTGCCCAGTTTGGGGGATAATCCAAACATCGATCGACCAGCTATCATAAAACGGCGTCAAAAGCCCTCGGGGGTCAACCAGCGGAAACTCGACACCGTCAGGAACGCCTAAAGCCGTCCAATTTCGATGTGTAAGATTAATTTGTGTTAAAGAAAACGATCTGGGAATAAACGCTCTGTTAAGCGGATCATATTGGCATTCGACCCAATACGGCCAAACCCAGTCTAAATTATGCTGAATCGCCAAACTGTTCATCAAGCCCCGCGCGTGAAGAACAACGCCGGAACGCAATAACTCCGTCGGGGCGGCAACTTCAGAGGGCTGGGCAAAATTCTGCAATTGCGAAAGCAGTTTAATCGGGTCTAAAAACCCCTGCCGGCGCGCTGCCTGACGAACAAGAAATTTCCACGGCAACCATTTCCACCACATGGCAAACCTCAATTTTGTTTTTATCTGAGTTTATTATACTTCCCTGACCAGAGGCTTTCTATACGCATTACTTCGGATAACGAAAAACCCACCATTTAAAGCCCAAAAAAGTCACCAAACCGGTAGCTATTGAAGCGATGCTCCAAGCTAAAAGAAAAGACGAAGGCCAGAGTTTTAAAATGCCCTGATTAGTCAAAATATTAATCACCAAAGCTAAAAGATTGACGAGAATATAGCGCCCAATTTCTTGATAGGAAACAGACATCTTACTTTTAAATATCCAAAACTTATTTAGCAAATACGCGATAATTCCGGCGCAGGTAAAAGAAATCGCTTTAGAAATGTTAAAAGATACGAAAGGGATCAAAAGAAAATAAACGCTTAAGTCGACACAACCGGCTAAAGCGCCGGCCATTGAAAAACGCAAGATTTCTTTTAAATCCCCGCGCATACCCCTTGCCCCCCTTTTCGGTCCTCCAGACTGGCGGCATGAACGTGACAATAAATTTCATGGTTATAAATACTTAAGATGTGCTTGCATCTTGGATATTTACATTTTCTTCCCTTTAGAGAAACGACCAATTTTTTAATAATGCCTCCTGCTTGCGCAAATGCCAAAAACAACGTTTAATCATTACGGTCCACTGTTTTTTGAATCCCTTTGCCGGCGTTTTCCATGTCTTTTCCAGCGCCTTTAAACATATTGCAACCTGCGATCATCGTTGTTAAAAACACAGCGGTAAAAATCAACATTAAATTCTTTTTCATATCTTCCCCCTTTTATCGTAATTTTAGAATTATCCTCAAGAAACACCGGCTGGTGCGTTTAACTTAAAGCACCAACCGGCCTTTTCTAAACACCTATTTTTTTGACAAAACATCTTCAATAGTCATGTTATTGACCACTTTTGTCACGCCATAAACATCATTGGCAAGTTTGCTGGCGATATCTTTTCCAGCGGCATTGTCGGCTTTGCCGGTCAAAGTAACTTCCCCGTTTAAAGTCGCCACGCCGGTTTTAAAAGCACTCGTCGAGCGATGCGATAAAAGCGCCATCTTTATTTGCGCGGTAATCGAAGCATCATCGATCTTTTCGGCTAAAGTTTGCTTAGGGACACTGATAACTTTAGCAATCGTCATTTCATTCTTGACGTCCTTGACCCCTTTGATGTCCTTGGCATATTCACCAGCCAAGTCAATCTGCGCTTGATTCTCGGCTTCGCCTTTTAACGTAACAATGCCATCAACAACAGCAACTTTTGTATTAATGCCGCTGACATTGCGATTGTAAAGTAGCGAATACTTAACCTGCATCCCGATCCAATTATCCGAATTCTCAACGGGCACTTGCCCTTGTAGTTTTAACTGGTTATCGACGTTGACAACTCCGGGTAAATTGGCCACTGTTTCCTGGGCCAATGATCTGTGTGATTCTTCGGCGACCGTGCCCGTCAAAGTAACCACGCCATCTTTTGACTGGGTGTTAATACTGTCGTCTTTAAGATACGTCTTAAAAACATACGACTTCTTGGCAGAGGCTTCAATCCGTTCATCCGTTTGCGAAGCACCCGCGGATGAACCCATCATTAAAACCACCCCTAAAGATGCAACCAAAACTTTCACATGATCCATATTCATATAATCCCTTTCGTTAACCTGTTTTTGAATTACAACGTTCTTGTTCTCCCTAAAAGGAATGAAAGCACTGCCAAAACCAAGAATACAAAGAATAAAATCTTGGCAATGTCAATAGCCGAGCCTGCAATACCGCCGAATCCCAAAACCGCGGCGATAATAGCAATAACAAAAAATGTCACTGCCCAATTTAACATGGTGACCTCCTTTCCAAAAACGACTGGTTGATCAAAGCAACCAACTCTTGGTCGTTAAATGGTTTTTGTAAAAATCCCGTGGCGCCTGCACTCATCGCCCGGGCCCTTACCCCATTATTCTTTTCGGCGGTAATCATAATCACCGAACGTTTTGACCCTGACGCTTGCAGCCGCGAAAGGGTACCCCAGCCGTCTAGGCCGGGCATATGGATATCCAAGAGTAAACAGCCTGCAACGCTGTTGGGCACAGCACTAAAAAACTCTTCAGCGGATGAAAAAGCTTCGACAATAAACTCATAAGTCTTTAAAAGAATCCCCAGGGCACGTCGAACCGAAATGTCATCGTCAACAATAAAGACTTTTCTTTTATCTGAGAGCATCGGGCTTTTCTCCTTAGATGGTGTGTTTTCTAAATTCATGATTGTATTTTAGGCAAGAGGCGAAGCGATGCAATTGTACCGAGGTATAATAGCGGACTTTCCCGACGAGAGAATGAATTTTATTATTGAAAGATTATTGTGGCAGAGAGACTATGCCGGCTTTTTGCGCAAAGGCAATAAGCTCGGTGACGGTTTTTGCGTCCATCTTTTGCATGACGCGGGAGCGGTGGACTTTGATCGTTTGCAGGGACGTTCCACGCTTGAAGGCAATCTGCTTGCTTAACATCCCTAAAGCAACAAAACGAAAAACCTCCAATTCGCGGACCGACAAAGTTTTGATGCGGCCTTTGATCCTCGCAATTTGCGATTTTTCTAAATTTTGTTTTTTACTTCTAATCAAAGCCAAAGTAATAGCGGCCAGCAATTGTTTTTGGGTAAACGGCTTAGGCAAAAAATCAATAGCACCAGCCTTCATCGCCTTGACGCTCATCGGGATATCGCCGTGACCGGTTATGAAAATGACAGGCACTTCAATTTTGCGTTGAGCCATTATTTCGCTAAGCTCAAAGCCGCTGAATTTAGGCATACGAATATCCAAAACAAGGCAAGCGGTCAAATGCGGATGCTTGAAAGCCAAAAAATCCTCTGGCCGATTAAAAGTTTCAACCCAAAACCCGTTGGCAGTTAACAAAACAGATAAAGCGCGGCAAACAGAAAGATCATCATCAACGACATAAACGATAGGTTTTGTACTCTTCATAGCTGTTTGCTAACAATCGGCAAAGTAAAATAAAAAGTCGCGCCGCAATCAGGATTATTCTTTGCTTCCAAAATTCCGCCATGCTCAGCAATGATCGAACGGCTGATTGACAGGCCCATGCCCAACCCGTCGGGCTTACTGGTAAAAAAATGCGAAAAAATTTTAGTCATGTTCTCTGGCGCAATACCGCAGCCTGTGTCCTGCACTCCGACTAAAATTGTTTCTGGATCTTTACGTAAAGTGCGAATCACCATCTGATGTGACTGTTTACTGCCGTGCATGGCGTCAAAACTATTGCTAATAAGATTTATAAGCACCTGCTGCAGCTGTATCCGATCGCCTTTTATCATCGGGATATTTGCACTAAGCTCTAGCTTAAGAATATTTTTTTTGGCTGTCGCATCCGCAGAGAGCAGCAAAACCGTTTCGCTGATAAGCGCATTGATATCTAAAAGCGTTATCTGCGGCTCACTTTTCTTAAGCAGCGAACGCAACTGCCTTATAACCTCAGCCGCCCGCTGGTCATCATTAATTATGTACTGCAAAATTTCTTGTATCTCTGGTTCCCGATTACCCAGCATGCGCTTGGCACCTTGAGCATAGGAAAGAATAGCCGTCAGCGGCTGGCTAATTTCATGCGCTAAAGATGAAACAAATTCTGCCATTTTGCCAACGCGTGTTACATGCAAAAGCTCTTCGCGCTGTTCTTTGAGTTCCAAATCCAACTGATCTCGCGAATCACTTAAAAAATTAACCCGCCCCTGCAACCGCACGCGCTCAGCCTTGCGGGTTTCGTGTGGTTTCTTTTTTGAAAGACCCCGGCGGCCTCTGCTGATAGCTGTCTTGGTTTTAGGTTTTTTTGTCATTTGGCAGTTTTTAACGAGACTATGTAAACGGTCACGCCCACGGCAATACAAAGCATAAGGACTCTTCCAAACAGGTTATGAACAAAGAATATCGACGTAAATAATATCCCCGACCATTGCAAAACAATCAAAAAAATCTTTGTGCTCATCTTAATTCCATTATTCTGATGATAGTCTCTAATTTGGGGCCCAACCCATTTATTATTCATCAACATATCATGAAACTTTTCAGAACTTTTCGAAAAACAAATCGACGCAAGAATAAAAAAAGGAACGCTAGGCATAACCGGCAAAAAGAAGCCGATAACACCCAAGGCTACAAACAAAAACCCTGCCCCCATCAACACAAACTTTTTAATCTGTTTCATTGCGGCATTCCCGATTCTTTAAACAGCATTTTTTCTCTTAAGAGCCTTCTGTATCTCAACAGCCCACAGCGGGAACGAAGAAATAACAAGCACCAAAATCCAGTCGAATAGCCCAAGGGCTTCTGTTTTAAATATTTTCTGACAAAACGGCAAATAAACGACCGCCATCTGAAGGATAAAAGAAATCCCCGTCGCCAGAATTAATTTTTTGTTCGTCAAAATTCCAAGCCTAAATAAAGACTCGGTTGTACTGCGGCAATTAAACGCGTGAAATAACTGCGAACAAGCCAATACAATAAAGGCGGCCGTCCGCGCCCGGGCCAAACCTTCCTTTTCTATATAGAGAACAAACACAAACGCCAAAAGGGTACAAAACGCAATAAAAGACCCCTGCGCAAGAATCGCAATCGCACGGGCCTTGCTGACCACCTTTTCATCCGCAGGCCGCGGAGAACGTTTCATAATATGCGGGTCAATGGGATCCACCCCCAAAGCCAGCGCGGGCAATCCGTCGGTAACAAGATTGACCCATAAAATATGAATCGGCAAAAGCGGTGCGGGCAATCCGACTAGGGTCGCAACAAACATGACCAAAATTTCCCCGGCATTACAAGAGAGCAAATACTGTATAAATTTTTTGATATTGTCATAAATGCCTCTGCCTTCTTCAACGGCTGAAACAATGGATGCAAAATTGTCGTCCGTAACAATCATGTCCGCAACTTCCTTGGTCACATCGGTCCCCGTAATGCCCATGGCCACCCCAATATCCGCTTCCTTAACGGCCGGCGCATCGTTGACCCCATCGCCGGTCATGGCCACAATATCCCCATGTTTGCGCCACGCACGCACAACCCTAAGCTTATGCTCCGGCGACACACGCGCATACACAGAAATATTTTTAACCTGCTTAAAAAGCTCTTCATCATTTAAACGGTCGAGCTCTTCCCCACTTAAGGCTAAAGAGTTTTCATTAAAAAATCCCAGGGCCTTGGCAATAGCGACAGCTGTGTTTTTGTGATCACCTGTGATCATGACTGTCTTAATCCCGGCGGCTTTACAGTGCGTGATGGCTTCTTTGACTTCTGGACGAGGCGGATCAATCATTGCCACCAAACCGACAAAGGTCAATTGAGTTTCTGTCAACTTGGCATCAAACTTTTCTAAATTCTTGTCTAACTCTCGAGTTGCGACAGCTAAAACACGCATCGCTTGGTTAGCAAGTTGATCGTTGACTCGTGCAATCGCTTCTTTGTCCGCGTCGGTCAACTTTCTGACCGTCCCATCGTGATAAATATTGACGCAATCAGCAATCAAAATATCCGGGGCCCCTTTGACAAAGGCCAAAATATGATCTTTGTGCTTGCGAATCACCGTCATTTTTTTGCGTTCAGAATCAAAGGGAATTTCATCGACAAACAAAAATTCGCTTTCAGCTTTTTCCTTTAAAATGCCCGCCTTCGCCGCAAGAGTCAACAGCGCCCCTTCCGTCGGGTCGCCGACAATTTTATAAACACCGGCATTGTTGACCAATTGCGCCCCGTTGCACAAAACACTCGCAAGAAGGATGTTTTGCAAATCCGGTTGCTTATCATTCTGGAGATTTCCATCCACCAAAAACTCACCCGTCGGGGCATAGCCGATACCTGTGACCGTAAAAACTTTATGCCCCACAAAAACTCTCTGAACGGTCATTTCATTTTTTGTCAGCGTTCCTGTCTTATCCGAACAGATAACCGTCGCACAACCCAAAGTTTCGACCGACGGCAATTTACGAATAAGCGCATGACGCTTGACCATCCGGTGCACGCCTAGTGCTAAAGCAATCGTGACAACGGCCGGCAACCCCTCAGGGATTGCTGCAACTGCCAAACTCACCGACGTTAAAAAGACATCCACAATTTTTCCGCCGCGCAGCCAGCCTAAAAGAAAAACAATTCCCACCATCACAAAACACAAATACACAATCCACTTGCCGAACTCTTCGAGTTTTTTCTGCAAAGGTGTCGTCTCATGTCCGACAGCCTGGACTAAACCTGCAATTTTTCCAAGTTCAGTTTGCATCCCTGTAAAAACAACCATCGCCCGGGCTTTACCAAAAGAAACCGACGTGCCCATATAAACCATGTTCGCCCGATCCGCCAAAGGGATATCTTTTTCCTCTAATGCTTGTATCGTCTTGGTTACCGGCGTTGATTCACCCGTAAGACTCGCTTCTTGCACGCCAAAATTAGAACTGACCCACACCAAGCGGCTGTCGGCGGGAATACTGTCGCCAGCCTCAACTTCTATCAGATCTCCTGGAACCAAATGACAAGAGCCGATGATCTGGCGCTGACCGTCACGAATGACTTTGGCCGTCGGATTAGATAATTTTCGAAGCGCAGCCAGCGACTTCTCGGCACGGTATTCCTGAATGAATCCTAAAATCGCGTTGATAATTACAATAGCGACAATGGCCAATGCATCGATCCATTCCTGCAAAAAGCCTGAAACGCACGCTGCACCGATTAAAACCCAAACAATGAAATCTTTAAACTGTCCGAGAAAAAGAACAAAAGGGCTGGTGCCTTTTTGCTCTGTCAGTTGATTGGCCCCAATTTCAGAAAAAACTTTTTGAGCCAACTCGTGGCTTAAACCATTTTTTAAATCACTGCCCAAATCCCCAGCCACCGCTTCTGTGGTCATGCTATAAAATCTTTTCGTATCCATGTTAAATAAACTCCTTTAAGCTTTTCCTACCTTAAACTTTTTTCCCTTGATTTTTGACACATTCAAAATTTTAATCGCTTGCGCGACTTTTTCATGCAGAACAGCTACATAACTATTGACTTCCAAAATATGAATTTTGCCGACATCCTCTTTTGCAAGTCCGGCTTGTTTGGTGAGCACGCCTAAAATATCCCCGGGACGAATATTATCTTTTCGCCCTGCACTAATATACAGCGTTGTCATCCCGGATGCAAAAGTCACGAATTTAAGCTTTGCCAAATCCGTCAATTCCATTGTTCGACAACTGGTTTTCAAATAATCACTGATCGTCTCGAGCAATTTTTTTTCTTTAGGCGTGTATAAGCTTAAGCTCAAACCCTTTTGCCCCGCACGTCCGCTGCGACCGATACGGTGAATATAAAGTTCGTGGTCCGAAGGCAAATCGTAATTAAGCACGACACTGACATCCTTAATGTCAAGTCCACGGGAAGCCAAGTCGGTGGCCACAAGAATACGTGTACTTTTATTGTCAAATTTAATGAGAATCAGCGTCCGCTCTGGTTGATCCAAATCCGAATGCAGTTGCAGCGATTCGATTTTTTTTGTCCGAAGCATTCCGGCAACGTGATTGCAAGTTTCTCGGCTATTGCAAAAAATAATACACGATTGAGGACGATAATGTGCCAAGAGACGCAAAAGCGCATCGTCCTTATTTTCTTCGACCTTAAAAAACAATTGCTCTGTCGTGCTCATCTGATGCTGCGAATCGATTGTCACAGCCGCAGCGTTTTCCTGTAAACTCGCACTTAAAGTCTTGATTCCGTTGGGAAACGTCGCCGAAAAAAGCATCGTCTGACGATTAACGGGCGTAAAACTGGCAATATGATTGATCTCTTGAATCGTTCCCATCTCAAGCAAACGATCAGCTTCATCCAAAACCAAAACTTTGATGTCCGACGCTACAAGCGTGCCTTTTTCCAACAATTTTGTAATACGCCCCGGCGTTCCGACGATAATATGCGCGCCGTGATTTAGCGACTTGACTTTATGGCGTTCTTCACTGCCCCCTGAAAGTGTCAATACTTTAATATTGCTCGCAAAACGAGCCAGCCTGCGGATCTCGTTGGCCACCTGTTCAGATAATTCTCTCGTCGGGACAAGCACCAAAGCCTGCGGAAGACGATTGGTCAAATCCAACTTGGTCAAAATCCCTAAAGCAAAAGCGGCGGTTTTTCCGCTACCGGTATTAGCCTGCCCGATAAAGTCGCGATCGCTTAAAATAAACGGCAAGCCCTTTTCTTGGATCGGCGTCATTTCCAAATAACCCAAAGATTTTAAATTATCAAGCATCGGCTGGCTTAATCCGACACTTTTAAAACTTTTTGATTTTTCAACCACAGTATCCTGCTTTCTTAAACCCGTTTACTTGTTCAAACCAAGATTAGAAATCAACTGATCAATACTAACAACGTCATAAGGATAACTGACCACCTGCCAGCTGATTTTTAACTGTTCTTTAAAAAACTCTTCCTTGAGAAGATGTTCATTAATCGTATGCGAAATACGTTCAGCGACGGAAAAAGAATCTTTTTTGTCCAAAAACAAAACCACATAAAAAGAATACTCACTGCGGACAACCCGATCCGAATCTTGACGCAATGACTTCCAAATCCAACCTTCAAAACGATGCAGGAATGAAACCATTTGCTGCTGATCATGCTTGCCAGAGGCAGCTTCTTTGTTATTGATACTAATGGTTACCAACGACAAAGGCAGCGACTGATCAACCGCTTTTGCAAACGCTTCATGAACCGCGGCAAGAGCATATTTTTGACTTGAAAATTTTGGCAGAGCGAAATTAATTGTGGTGCCCTGATCTAATTTACTTTCCACCCAAACATTCCCGCCATGCAACTGAATAATTTCCTTACAAATCGACAGCCCCAACCCTGTTCCCCGAGGCCCAGAGCCCGGTTGACGGTTAAATTGCTCAAAACGGTTAAAAACTTTTTTTAAATCTTCCTCGGCAATGCCACAACCCGTATCTTTAATCCAACAGTGAATTTCATCGATATTTTCAGTAAATCCCAGTGTGATACTTCCCTGCTTTGTAAATTTCAAAGAGTTTCCGACGAAATTTGTAAAAACTTGTACCATCCGGGCATGATCCATTTCAATTTTTACCGGCTGGGTAGGACAATCGAGTTTGATTTCCAAACCTTTTTGCGCCGCTTGCGGCTCAAAAGACAAAACGACATCATGGATCAGGTCCGCAACATCCACATATTCTTTGTGAAGCCGCACTTTCTTTGCCTCGAGTTTTGACATATCCAGAAGGTCATTGATAATATTCATCAAACGATTGCAAGATCTATGCGCAATACTTAAGGATTTCTGTTGCTTTTCGGGAACAGGCCCCAAAATCCCGTCTATAATCTGGCTGATTGACTCTTTGATAATCGTCAAAGGTGTCCGCAATTCATGAGAAATCGTCGACACAAAATTACTTTTAAGCTCGTCGAGCTTACGCAAGTCTTCATTTTTTTGCAATAGCTCATCATAAAGCCTGCTTTTTTCAACAATCATCGAAAACTGACCGGCAATCTGCAAAAAAAGATCCAAATGGACATTTTGATAAGTGTTTTTTTGCATGCTCGAAAAAAACATAAACCCAATCGGTTTGCCTAAAACGATTAGAGGGCAAGTCAAGCTCGAGCGAATCCCTTCGGAGAGAACCTTTCGAGTGGAATCCGACTGCGGATGTTCGTTAAGATATTCTTCCAAGTCATTGAGAATCCGGGGATTTCCTGTCTCTATAATTTTTTGCAAACTGCTGTTTTCTAATAATGCACTATAGCCTTTTCCTAAAACCATCTCGGACGCCCTTGACTTGGCCCAGCGAGAGCGGACCTTTTTTCCATTTTGTTCAATCAGCGAAAACCCAATGCGGTCATAAGGAATAAACTCATTAAAATGATCAAACGCATAATTAAGAACTTCATCTAAAACGATACCCGTATTGATTTTTTGGGTAATAACCGACATGATGCGCATTTCTTCAAACTTTTTTTCAACAAAACTCGCCAAGTCGATCAGTTGCCTGCCAAGATGCGCAATTTCATCATTGCCCTCGGCAGAAAGTTGAACACAAAAATTTCCACGTTTGATAGCCTCTGCAGTTTCGATCAATCTAGCGATACGGTCATCGGTCATAATTGCTCTTCTCCTCATTGGTTAGCGAACTCCGGATCATTATGTTTACTTAACCCCGCATCGTTTCAACATCCACATCATTGGACACCAATTTGTAAATAAAACATCCCGCTATCCCACGTAAAAATCTTTCTAACATATTAAACCTCCATTTTGGGGGAACGTTTCATAACAATGTAATAAATAACAGGAATCGCCGTGCGAGACAGCAATGTGGAGGCCAACTCGCCAGCCATCAAAGAAACAGCTAAACCCTGAAATATTGGGTCAAAAAGAATCACACAGGCGCCAACAACAACTGCCATCGCCGTTAATAACATCGGTCGAAAACGTACCGCACCGGCATCAACAACAGCTTCTTCCAAAGACATTCCTTCTTTTAAACGCAATTGAATAAAGTCCACTAAAATAATCGAGTTGCGAACCACAATACCGGCTCCGGCAATCATTCCTATCATTGACGTTGCTGTAAAAAACGTCCCCGACAACCAATGCGCAGGTAAAATCCCCACGAGCGTCAAAGGAATAGGCATCATAATGATAAGCGGGACCTTAAAGGATTGAAACCACCCGACGACCAAAACATAAATCAAAACAAGCACGACCGCAAAAGCAATCCCCAAGTCTCGGAAAACCTCATAGGTAATGTGCCATTCCCCATCAAACTTTAGAGACCATTGATTCTCGCTTGCCGGAAGACTCGTCCAAAGGGTCTTCAATGATTTTTGGCCTTCAGGATATGATGGAAGAACGAGTTTTTTAAAACTTTTATCCAAATCAAAAATGATATACACCGGACTTTCAAATGGGCCGGCAATGTCCCCAAAAACATAATTGACCCTCATGAGATTCTTATGAAAAATCGGTTTTTCTTTGAAAGTATTTTCAACAGTGACTAAATCTTTAAGGGGTATTGGCACCCCAGAAGCAGACAAAAGAGTAATCCCAAGCAGAGAATCTAAATCTCTACGTTTATCTTCGGGTAATCGTAAAACGATTTCCAGCGGTTCATACTCATTTGACAAATGGGCTAAATCAACACTTTTGCCTGCCATTGCCGTTGATATCGTCCGTGCAATAAGCGATGAAGAAATCCCATTGAGGCTTGCCTTTTGATGGTCAATGGCTAAATGCAATAATTTCTGTTCCAATGGCCCGGGTGTTGTGATGTCCACAACGTTAGGATTTGACGCCATCATATCCTGTATCTGTTTGGCTAAATTATCTGCTTTCTGACGATCAGGGCCATAAAGTTCCATAACCAATGTCGACAATACCGGCGGGCCAGGTGGGACTTCAGCAACCTGAACATGCCCGCCATTTCTTGAAACAATTTCATGGATTTTGCCACGAACGGCTTTGGCAATGGCATGACTTTGACGGTGACGTTTATCTTTTGATACTAGATTAACCTGTAAATCCGCCTGATAAAGCCCTGTCCTCAAATAATAATGACGCACCAGCCCATTGAAATTATACGGAGCGCTTGTTCCCACATACGCCTGAATATTATCAACTTCAGGAATAGTCTGTAAATATTGTGCAATTTCTTCAATGACTTCTGTGGTTTTGGCCAATGATGTATCCGAGGGCATATCAAGCACGACCTGAAACTCATTTTTGTTATCAAAAGGAAGCATTTTGACCTTAACAGCTTTCAAAGGGACCAACAAAATTGAAAATCCCAAAAGGACACCGAGAACAATTAAAAAAATCTTCCGAACTTTCATATCATAAATCAGCGGCTTCATATATGAACGGTAAACACCTGTTAAGAAATCTTCTTGAGTATTGTGATCCACAAGAGTGTTTTTTTCAAAACTGCGTTTTAGAATAACCGTCGCCGCCCAAGGTGTTGCAACAAAAGCCACTATCATCGAAAAGACCATTGCCAAACTCGAACCGATGGGAATAGGCCGCATATATGGCCCCATCAGTCCGCCGACAAAAGCCATAGGTAAAACCGCAGAAATAACCGTTAAGGTAGCCAAAATCAAAGGACTTTGAACTTCAATCACAGCGCCGACAACGATATCAAAAAATTTACGCCCACGATTTTCTGCCAAACGCAAATGCCGGACAATATTTTCAACATTCACAATCGGATCATCAACCAAAATACCTATCGAAAAAATAAGGGCAAAAAGTGTAATACGATTTAAAGTAAATCCAAGCCAATAAAAAGAAGCGAGCGTCAAAGCCAACGTGACCGGAATAGCGACCGCGACAATACCAGCCTCTTTCCAGCCTAAAACAAAGGCAATCAGCAAAGCAACACCAATAACCGCAATAGCCATGTGCACAAGAAGCTCATTGGATTTTTCTGTGGCGGTTTCTCCATAATTACGAGTCACTTCAAATTTTACGTCTGCAGGGATTAAATCTCCTTTGACAATATCGACCTTTTTAAGAACTTGCTGGGATAACCACGCGGCATTCGATCCTTTACGTTTGGATATGGCCAAAGTCACAGCTTTTAACGGCTGCAAATCGGCCTGATCTTCTCGTGCCCCGAAACGAATATTGACCTGATGTTCTTGCGTATCAGGGCTATCAATAATTTGTGCAATATCTTTAAGATAAACCACTTTTCCTGACGAAGAACTTACAACAAGATTTTCCAAATCTTCCTTGGACCTAAAAAACCCGTCTGCTTCTACAAGCATCGTTTTGGGATCTGTTTGCAAATGACCGGCAGAAAATTTAACATTACAAGAAACGATCGCCTGCTCAATGGCAGAAAAATCAATCAAATGTTCTTGAAGTTTGATAAGGTCCGGCAACACGTTAAAAACACGTTTATGCCCTCCGATAATCTGGGTTTGCGATATATTCTCGATGGCATTGACTTCTTCTTGTACAGATGCGGCAACCCGGCGCAAGGCTATTTCATCTTTTGTCTTGGAATAAAAAGTTAACGCCAAAATAGGGACATCATCAATAGAACGGACCTTAATCAGCGGCTGCGAAGCACCCTGGGGTAAAAAATCTAAATTTGCAAAAACTTTCGTGTACAACTTAATCAAAGATTTTTCGACATCTTCCCCGACCTTAAAACGGACGACAATCAAAGCATCGTGTGTTTGTGCCGTCGAATAAATATACTCAACGCCCGGGATTTCCCAAAGTTTACGCTCAGCGACATTAATAATTCTTTCTTCCACCTCCTGTGAACTTGCCGCAGGATAATGAACAAAAATATCAAACATGGGCACAGAAATTTGTGGTTCTTCCTCTCTTGGCAAATTTACAACAGCCATGATCCCTAGGAATAACGCAAAGCCCAAAATCAAAGGCGTCACCTTTGACCGAATAAAAAAAGCGACTATTTTGCCAATCCAATTGGAGCTATTATTCATAAATGTTTTCCGCAAAAGCGCACGTCAATTGTCCCGTGTAGTAGTTTAATATCAAAAAGTTTTGACGACGGGCAAATTCCATTTTAAGCCAATGCTCGTGAGCTTGGACAAATGCGGCCCTCAACGAAAGCATCTGTTCAACAGACCTGCGTCTTTGTGCGTATAATGGTGTCGTTAATTTTACCGCATAAGTTGAATCATCCAGAATTTGTGAGGCCAGCTTAGCGTTGGACTCAAGCGCTTTTAAACGATAATACACCGACGCCGCATCTTCGGTCGCCTGGTCTTTGGCTTGCTGTAAACTGGCAGCGAGTGCATTGACTTCTTCTTTGGCTAACTTGACTCGGGCACCATACCCGGGATCAAAAATATTCATCTTGGCCTTAATACCAACGATATAATTCTCTGCGCCCGTATGTCCTATACGATCAACATTCTCATCTGCATTCCCGTAAGCTAAAACTTCGGGCAAAAAACTCGCCTTATGTTCCTTGAGCACAAATCCCTGTGATTCTAATTTCTTTTCCATTGCTTTGATATCTAACCGGCCCGAAACAGCCCTGGCGACCCACTCTTGCGCTGTTGCCTCCAATGGTAAAGCCTTCCCAAAATCCACCTGCACTTGAACTTCCATCGTCGGATCCGTCCCGCGCAATACATTAAAAACCATAGCCAACGCCGCACGCTGAGCTTGCATTTCATTTTTCATCTGCAAAAGTTGACCATAAGTTACTCGCGAAAGGTAAAAGTCCGCACCTAAAACCAAACCTTTCTGACTTAACGATTCGGCCATAGCAATGTCTTCGCTAGAGCTCAAAACAACTTCACTAAGAACTCCAAGCAGACTATCCGCCAATGCTAAACGACTATAAATTTCAGATGCCGCCAAGATCGCTTCCATGCGCGTTGCCTGAGACTGAAACTCTGCTGACTGCGCTAAAAGGTCGGCTGACTTAATACGTGAAGTCGTTTGCGAAAAATCAAATAGTAACCATTGCCCCGCAACTCCAGCCGAATAATCCGCTGTTGCAGAAGGGGTATTGAGCCTTCCTAAAGCAAAATCATCGCTGGTAAAACGATTTTGACGCAATAAAGCACCAAAAACATAGACCGGATCATCGCCATACTCTGCTTTAACAGAAGCCCAAAACGCAGGAACTCTACCGGAAGCTGCTAAAGCTTTTTGAGCGATAGCTTTTTCAATAGAGGCATGCTCTCTTTTTAATAAAGGATAGTAAGCTATAACTTCGGCGAGATATTCTTTATACGTAACGTTAGACGGCAAAACCACATCTTGCGCTAAAACATAGCTCGGAGAAGAAACAAAAATAAAACTTATTAACAGCCAAGGCAAAAATCTCAAACGATTTCTCCCAACGCTTTTAAAAGTTTATTAAATTTCTTATCCGCCAAACGATAACATGCCTTGAGCCCTTCTTTTTCATAAGTGACAATCCCTGCCGACCTTAATACCGCCAGATGCTGAGAGACCGTCGATTGTGGCAAACCCAATTTTTCGACAATTTTAGAGACGTGACAACCATATTTTGTTATTGCTGTTATTATTTGCAAACGGGCAGGATGCCCTAAAGCCCCAAGAATTGCTGCGCCTTTTTTATAATCCATCCGGCTCTCCTCATATAAATCATAATATCGCAATATTACGATGATACGGTACACGCGTCAAGAAACATTTTTCGCAAGTCTGTAAAAAATATTTTTAAAAACTTATTCTGCTGCTATTGCTTGTCCGGCCAACTTTGCGGAACCTTGCGAACTTTGCTTATATCGTAACCTTGCGATGCCAAAATACCCAGCAACTGTTGATAATCCTCTTCGGGAATTTGCGGGGTACGCGCCTGAATCCAAAAATAATCACGCTTGTTGCGGCCAATGATCGTTTGGCTGTAGTCGGGGCTTAGATAAGTAATCAGAAATTCTGCCTTAAACGGCCAGATAAAACGCATCCCCCAGGTTGAGTTATTCACCTTGTCGACGACAAAACCGCGGGGATTGTATCGCTTCTTAGGCCCGTCAAAACGGCCGCTATTAAAAGTAAAAACCGTGTCGATGCTTCCGTCATCAAGCAGACGATATTCTTCAACGGCATTATAAGCTTTTGTTTCAATAAAAGTCGGAATACACGCGATAACATACCAAGGCCCCATATAACGTTTAAGGTCGATATTATCAACTGTTTTGAGTTTAGGCAATGAACTGCTGCAGCCGGCGAGCAAAAAAACCATCCCGATAACAAAGAATTTGCTGATGTTCATATCCACCCCTTTTTAATTTTTTAATCTCAAGAAAATTAAGCACAGCACTCGTTCTGATGACTGGCCATTTTCTTTTTAACAAATCGGACCATGGATCCTAAAACCGGCAACCCTTCATAAACAAAAGCGCCCAAATCAAAATAGTCCCGATGATAAATGGCTTTGCCTTCTTTACCGCCAAACTTGATCACTGAAACTCCGTCAACAACCAGAGGCTTGTTGCCATTAAAATTTTTGGCTAGCAGGGTCATTTTCCATGCAAGAACACAGTTGTCCTTATCGCTAATCTCGTCTGAAAAACTCCACGCGACCGACTCTACATTTTTATACATATTCGCATAGTAATTTTTCATTTGTTTTCTGTTGTTAATCTCGACTAATGGATCACGAAAAACAATATTCTCATCATAAAATTCATCGACCAGACCCATCGTATCTTTATTTAAAGAAATAAAAAAATCTTTGGCTTTGAAATGTATTTGGCTCATCGATTCCCCCTTGGGGTTAGATAAAATTTTGAATATCTGACATACCACAATAACCTGTTTTAATTTATCCGCGACAAAGAATCATGAAATTTTTTAACAGCAAGCTCTTTGGCCTTGGCCTCGATCTCAACGGTAATATCAAGCCCACGCCAACACTCTGGAAAATCTTGGATATCGATATAATCATGATGCCTCGATGGATTGGGGCCACGCCAACCTTCTTTAGGGCTCGACAAATGAAAAAGCGGCTGCCGATTCCACGTCGACAAAGCTAAACGTGTCACGTCTTGAATACTCATCGTATCCGGATTGCAACGATGATGATGCACATCATAAACAAAAGGGACTTTGGCTTTTTGACATAAAGGTAATAAGTCGTGGGGTGTATATGTTTTATCATCATTTTCAAAAGTTAAACGACTACGGACCGCTTTCGATAAGCGCTTTAAATTGCGGGCCACACGGCTCAAAGCCTCTTGTTTGTTCCCATACGCGCCTCCCCCATGGACATTGATCACATCCGCCCCAATCCAGTCGCTGACTTCGGCCTGATAATTCAAATCCGCAATAGACCTCTGGGTGACATCCTGATTTGATGAGCTTAAAACAATAAACTGGTCCGGATGAAAGACCGTCCGCAAGTCATATCGCTTCGAAATATCTTTGCAACTCTCAAAAACTTTAATAATTTCTTTACCGTCGGGCAAATCCAAAACATCGTACCCGACATGCGGATGGGTTTTAACTGGAAGAATCTGGCTGCTGACACGAAATGAGCCGATATCATGCTTTGCGCAATAACCCAATGCCTCAACGAGCGAACGCGCATTATGCAAACAAATAGCAGAAAGTTTAGTTAACGCATCTTTTTTATTTAACTTCATTAATGATGATGCGTTAGTCGTGCGAAACTTGATGGGCTCCTGGGCAAATAAACAACAAAGTCCTAATCTCATCCTGCCTCCACAAAAGATCTGCAAATCAGCTCACAGGGCTTGGAACATTTTCCTAGCCCAAAAACCCTCTAACTGATCCGGCCCGGGTGATCAGATCGGTCAAATGAACGCCAAAATTTCGTTTTTGAATGTTTCGGATAATTTCATCGGTGATTTCCAGATGTTTTGGGTTAGTCTTAAAATCATATTGCTTAACAACATCTTTGATATTCTGGCGAATACTGGCAGGAATAATTTTGAGAACATCCGGGTTCCACAGTTCAAGAATATCTCTTAACCCCCCGTCAAACCGCGGATAAATACTGCGAACAACATCTTTTTCATTCTCCGTCAAAACATTTAAACCAATAATATCCGGCGGCAACCCCAGAGAATATAAAACCGCGCAAAACGAAATAACGCGAGGCAAGGAAACCCCTTCTTTTAACTCACGGGAATATCCAAAAAGTCCGGTGTGCAACTTGCGCATCCGACGGCTAGGAACAAATTTTGCGACTTCATTGACCAGTGGGGCCAAAATCTGAATTTGCCGTTGATACTCATGAGAAACTTTTTTGATAATCTTTAAGACTTCTTTTTGATTTTCAACAACCGCCGGCGGCTTTATCTGGGTCTTGTTAATCAACTCAATGGCGCCTTGAACATCTTTGACCGGAAAATCATATTTGAATGCCGACTGTATGGTAAACGTCGCCACACTCGGATATTTACTTAAAATATAATCTACCGTGTGCGGCGTTAAATGCCCGCGAAAGGGCGCACTTCCCGACCCTAAAATCGGATAAATCGGGACATTGATCTCATTTTGAAGTTTATATAATTTATCCAGCGCAATGTGCAAAGCCAGAATCACTGCCACGGACGAATAATTCATCGCCGGATCAGAGCGAGCCAAAAAAACGCGCTGATATTTTACTTTTCTGTTTTTAAGAAAAGTTCTTAGCGTCTCATCCGCATTGAGCATCGAATAAAGATCTTCGAATAATGGGATCACATTGATATTTTTAGGTTCAAACCGGCCGATCCAGTCACCCACCGTCAGAGCTTCTCCCTCGACAAAACGCGACTTTTCCTTGCCAATGACAACATTCTTATAATAATCACGAATCTTTTTAATAATTTCTCCGTCGGCCATAGGCACAACAACTTCAAAAATCGGAGGATAAGCGCCATCGCCATAAAAAAGCTCTGCCGTATCATAGGAACGCGGAATACTTTCTAAGGTTTCAAGAAGAATTTTGGCCTCTGCTTTTTCGTATTGCGGGTTAGGAACACGGATATTGATAAAAACATCTTTCCCGATCCGGTTCTTTTCAAAAAAACTTTTATATTCGGTGATCAATTTTCGAATAACAAAATCATCGGCTTCCTTGCCTTCGGCGTCCCACATAATCTCCTCGACACCGAGATTGGAAAAAGCATAAAAAGCTTCCTTGATCTCATCGTCCCCACGAAGAACAGAATGATTAGCAAAAAAAGGGATTGTCACATTGTCCGGGTGCTGGGTTGAAAGCGTGCGTGGTATTTTGAGGGATCCCATATTTTCTCCTATATTTTATAGCCTTAAAATTATGCAGGCAGTCTACTCAATCAATTTAACTGCAAAGGTTATATTTCCTAAAATCAATTCTGTCAATACAGTAGCGACTCCGTTTGGTTGCCCTAAAATTGCCCAGCTGCGCCCTTATTTTTCAATAGCCGCATCACAATTCCAATGAATATTCCTGTTAAAACTAAATTAAACGCCAGACTTAAGACGGCCAATGTATTTTCAAATCCGCTAAAACCATATCCAAGGCCAATGATTAAAACAGCAGCCCCAACTTCTCCTCTGGGAAACATCGCAATACTCAAAGCTAAGCGTTCTCTTAATGTAGCTTCTTTTCTGTAACATAACAAAGAAAAGGATTTTCCAACGTTGGCTAATATCGTCAATACCACAACATGTCCAATGGTTGATCCTATAGAAATAGACCCCAGATCAATCTTTGGCAAAGACAAACCAACTAAAAACATAAACAGCCCCTTAACAATCGTATCTAATCCAACCATTTTTCTCGCTACAGGATTTTGGTGCTGCTGCGGCATATGCACCAGACATCCCCACATGAAAGCCGGAACAAGGACCTCCAAGTGAATATGTGTAGTGTGCTTAACAAAAAATAATGTTGCTGTTAAAACAACAGCGTACCCTAAAAGCCAATTTTCTGAGACTGGCCAATCAATGGTGTTCTGCCAGCGAAAAGAAGCAAACAAAAAAAGTGAAATTAAAATAAGTGTCGCTATTGATCCCCACTCAAAACCGGCAATGAGAATTTGAAGTGGTGTTAAAAGTAAAATCGTCGCCAAATCATCGAGCACAGCCAGCACCCGCGCCTTTTTAAATACCCACGTTGCACTTAATCCGGCCGCCATCATCATTGAAAAAAGAACACCTGCAGATGTAGGCGCAGAAGAAAGTCCAGATAATATTGCAGGCTTCCAGGGACTGTGGATAAAGAAGACAAAATAACCAAACCATAAAAGGGCCGGCAGCACGGCAGCAATGACAGCCACCATCGAATCCCATCCATAACTTCTTATTTTTCTTTTATCGACAGAAAACTCCAACCCAACTTCAATCATAATGTAAGCCAAACACATGGAAGTCATCAGCGACAAAATCTCATGCATCCGAGAAAAATCCAACATCTGTCCGGCAATAATTCCACCAATTAAAAGCAGACAAAAAATAATAACCATAATTATTTAACAATATTTTTTAAAAACAGAATTAAATCCTATCGACTACAGAAATGTGTCTTGACTCCAAGCACATCTCAAAGGTGTCGGGACATTGGACGTCAGAACATTGCCCCAACATAATACCCTAACTCTTTTTAAAAGTATATTTTGATTATTTGCCGTCGATATCTATTAAGACGAAGAACAAACGCTGTCCCGCCATTGATAATCTGTTTCCAGCAAAAATGCTGTCTGGACAAGAGCTAAATGCGAGTACCCTTGAGGAAAATTCCCGGCCAAGACTCCAGTTTTTGGTTCTATCCCTTCCGATAAGAGCCCGAACTTGTTCGTATACCCAATGACCCGATGGAACATCTCCCGCGCTTCTTCTTTTCGTCCGATCAGATAAAGCGCGTCAATAAGCCAAAACGTGCAAACGATAAACGCGTTTTGCGGTAGACCGAATTCATCTTGCGCGGTATAACGCATCACAAAACCATCGCGCAAAAGTTTCTTGTAAGCGGCCTCGACCGTTGCTACGATTTTTGGATCAGCAACATCTAAAAATCCGTAATGCAGCATCAAAAGGTTTGAGGCATCAAGATCTTTTGACCCATACGCCATCACAAAACTATTCAGGTCCGGGTCCCAGCCGTTTTTCAATACATCCTTCTTGATCTCGTCGGCAACTTCTAAATATCGCTTAACATGTTTTTCTTTCCCGATATATTTACTGATCTTAACGGCCCGGTCCAAGGCCACCCAACTCATCATCTTAGAATGCACAAAATGCTGCATCGGGCCACGACGCTCCCAGATCCCGCAATCCGGTTCTTTCCACACTTCTATCGCGCGATTAGCAAGTGACCGGACAACCGTCCAGAGCTCTTCATCAAAATTACTTTGACTCCGGGCATTAATAATAAAATAGGAATAAATCGCCTCGATCAATTCTCCATATACATCGTTTTGCTGTTGCCGATATGCCGCATTCCCGATGCGTACCGGTTTGGAACCTTGATACCCGCTTAGATGACTAAGAACATGTTCTTCAATATCACGCTCACCGTTAATGCCATACATAACGGAAATATTTTCATTCTTCAAAAGCATTCTCCCGAGAATAAATTTCATAAAATTCTCTGACGCAATGACGTGTCCGATGCGCGCAAAAAGATCGATGATCATGCTCGCATCCCGGACCCAGCAAAAACGGTAATCCCAATTACGTTCTTTTCCAGCAATTTCAGGCAATGATGTCGTCGGGGCGGCAACGAATGCTCCACTTCTTTGAAACATCAGCAGTTTAAGAGTGATAATAGACCGCAAGACGATCTCGCGGTATTTTTCAGGAGCTTTGACCCGATAAACCCAATCCATCCAGTAACTTTTTGTCCTTTCGTACTCCAAATAAATTCTCTCTTGTTTAACAAGACTCAATTTTTCGTGATAAGAAAGCACAAAATAACTCGACGTGTTAAGTTCAATCGGCTGACCTTGCAATACTGCGTTAAAATCTAAATTTGAGTATAAATAGAAACTGTTGTATTCCCCTTGGGTGGAATTGACTTTTAAATAATCGGACGATACCGATAAACTCCCCGGGGCCAATCCATAATTGGGACAAGGCTTAAATTCAACGATCATCCGCGGCTTGCCGACGATCAAATAAATATTGCGATGAATTTCCGGCGGGCAGATCACCTCCCCATCATGCGCTAAAAAACGCGGCATATAGTCCATCACTTCAAAAATACCGTCCTTTGTCTTAAATCGCGTCTTAAGAATAGGCGTGTGATGCACATATTCTTGTTTTACTTCAATAATATCCTCAGCCCAGATACGAAAATACCCGCCTTTTTGCTCATCAAGAATACGGCCAAATACCGACGGGGAATCAAAAAAAGGTAAACATAACCAATCGATTGCGCATTCAGGGCTGATCAAAGCGGCACTCGTGCAATTCCCAACAATAGCTTTATCCATATTGATTCTCCTTACGACTTTATTTTGGAATCTAAGATTGTCTTTAAAAAACACGCTACTTCTTTAATATCTTTTAAAAAATAAGGGGCCGCTGACGATTTACTTTCTCCCACACGGATACAAAGGCCTTTTCTTTTTAACGCTTTGAATGCCGTTTCATCGGTCACATCATCACCGATAAAAATCGGGAATGCTTTTTTGCCAAAACCTTTTTCTCGAAAATTGTCGATCAGCCATAAAATCGCTTTTCCTTTATCCCACCTGACCTTCGGATTGATCTCAAAAACTTTCTTTCCTTCGTTTAAACTGACTTCATTCTTTTGCAAATAAGGCTCAAGGCACTCTAAAAACTTTCTCTTAAATACACGCAGATCCCTCCCGTTAACCAGCCGATAATGGGCAGTGATTGAAAGGCCTTTATCTTCTAATACAATACCTTTGATCTGCCCGATATGAGTCATGAGGTCATACTTGATAAGCTTCAAACGTATTCTATCGCCCATTTTTACAAAAATTGTTGATTTAACTCCGGGACCTTCAATCTGGAGTCCATGGTTTCCCGCATAGGTAATATTTTTCAGACCAACCCGTTTTTTTACATCATCCAAAGCCCGGCCGCTGACGATCGCGATCGAACAATCCCTTATCTTAGTGATCTTTCTTAATAAAACTTTGCTCTCTTTTAGAATAGTCGCGTTTTTATAATGATCGACAATATCGGCAAGTGTCCCGTCGAAATCAAGAAAAAGCATGATACCTTTCTGCCGAAAAATGGTTTTATACGCAGCTTCGTTCTTGAAGAAATTTACTTTTCTTTTATGAATACCGGACATTTTCTTCCTTCACTAAAGAGGTACTTTTTAGATAAAGCGTTTGAGTCGGGTAGGCAAACTCGATCCCTTCTTTCTCGAATTGCCGCATGATCGCAAAATTGATGTCCTGCTGTTTATCCATATAGACATTATAATCTGCGCTTAAAACGTAATAGACAGCTTCATAGATCAAAGATGAATCGCCAAAACTCTGGAAGTGGACACGGTCAGTTCTTACTCCGGCATTTTCTAAAATATCACGGATGATTTGCGGGATTCTTTCAACTTTTTCTAATGGTGTCTGGTAAATAATCCCGACCTTAAAAGCGATGCGACGCGTTTCCATGCGCTTATAATTCTTGACACGGCTCTTCGTTAGGTCTGAATTTGAGAAAACTAATTGTTCCCCGGAGAGACTGCGTAAGCGTGTTGTTTTGACCCCAATGTACTCAACCGTCCCCATACAATCATCGACGATAATAAAATCTCCGATCTCAAAAGGCTTATCCAGATAAATCGACAAAGCACTAAACGCATCCCCTAGTATCGCCTGTGACGCCATAGCAACTGCGATCCCTCCTATCCCGATACCCGCGACTAAAGACGTAATATTAACCCCTAAATTATCGAGGATAAAAATCCCTCCCAATAACCACATCCCCCACTTGACAATCCATACCACACTATTGATCATCGCTTTTGATGATTGATTTTCTCCGCCGATCCGCTGAATCAAAGTTTTATTCACCGCGTATTGAATAATTTCCTGCAGAAGTAATATCGTCCGGATTGTCACAACAAAAACAAGCGCATATTTGATGAAAGGCCTGATGGATTCCAAGAGAATTAACGAAGTGCCCGCCATATACACGGAAAGGACCACGAACACAGGCCAGCCAATTTGTGAAATCAACCTGACGATCAAATCATCAAAGTCAGAAACTGTTTTTTCTGCCCGCACTTTCAAATGTTTTATGACAAACCTTTTAACGATTGATAAGCCAATAATTGATATTAAAAATATCAATATTGAAACAATGTAATCCTGCACCTTATTTTGAAAAATAGTGAAGCTTAAGAATGAATCAAGGTAATTCGACATTTTATTAAACTCCCCTCTCAGCGCTTTCAGTCCTCAGATGGGTCAATTGCTCGACTAATTCTCCAGCCCAGCGGTAAATGTTATTGCTTTGGACCGTTTCGCGCATCCGTTTCATACGATCTTTTTGTTCTTCCGGCTTCATATCCAAAGCCGACTTGATTGCGCGCGCGGTTTCGACGACATCATAGGGATTAATGATCAAAGCGTCCTGCAACTCTCTTGCCGCCCCCGTAAATTGGCTTAAAACCAAAACCCCACGTTCATCAGCCCGCGACGAAATGAATTCCTTGGCGACCAAGTTCATCCCGTCATGCAAAGAGGTCACCAGGCAAACATCCGCGGCCTGATAAAAGGGGAGGATCTCTTTATGGCTATGATGTTTCATCAAAAAAAGAATCGGTTGCCAGTTGTTTTTCTTAAACTTCGCGTTGATCCGCTCGACCTCTTTGGTAATTTCATCGATGAACTCTTTATACTTCGGGATCATGGTCCGGCTGGGCGCTCCCAGTTCAACGAAAGTAAATTTCCCCCGGAAAGACGAATGATTGTCAAGAAGATTCTCGATGGCCCGGAACCTTTCCAAAATACCTTTCGTGTAATCCAAACGGTCAACTCCAACCCCCAGATATTGAGCTTGAATTCCGTACTTTTTCAAAAGCTCTGCTTTGTTCACCGCTTCCTTCGCTGAATCTCCATTCGCAGAATCAAAATTGATACTGATCGGAAAAGGTTTGACCAGGCTGGTATGGCCTTCACGATATATAGAAAAATGTTCATAATCAATCCGCGACTCCAAAAATCGGTCAACGGATTCAATAAAATTATTGCAATGAAATTGCGTGTGAAAACCTATGATATCTGCACCTAACATTCCGTCTAATAGCTCTTTTCTCCACGGACAAATCCCAAAAGATTCGGGATTGGGCCACGGGATGTGCCAAAATATTGCAATCTTTGCATCAGGTTTTAACTGCTTGATCAAACGCGGGAGTAATGCAAAATGATAGTCCTGAATCAGAACAAAAGGATTTGAAACACCTTCGAGCTCTTGGGAAACAGCATGGGCAAATTTTTGATTTACCGTTTTATAATCCTCCCAATCCTTGGCCCTGAAGATCGGCCGTGTATGCGCGATATGGCACAAAGGCCACAATCCCTCATTAGAAAATCCGGAATAAAAACCTTCTTCCAAATCCTTCTCAACCCAGACACGACGTAAAGTGTATTTGGGTTCTTCCGGAGGGACCATGATCCTGTCATTTTTATCGACCGTTTCACGATCAGCATTGCCGCTTCCTTGTGCGATCCATGTCCCGCCGCACGCATTGAGCACCGGTTCAAGGGCGGTAACTAAACCGCTGGCTGGAACAATACATTCGATGTCTTTGCCATTTTTGATATGCATATATGGTTCACGATTTGAAACCACAAAAAGCGGCCGGTCTTCCAATTTTAAACGGATAAATTCTTTCAAACGCTGCGGCGTCCAGCGGGATTCCGATGAATATCGTAAACGAGCTTCCTCATCTGCTGCGGCTCTGGCCACGTCCAAACTCTTGGCCATTCGAGTGATTTCCAAGGCCAAAGGGCCCAATAAAAGCTGTTCTCTGGCATCCAGAGGACGCGATGGCTCGCCTTTACGGATCTTTTTGATCCACATTGTCGTTTTTCTGATCGGAGCCATGACGTTATAAAAAATAATAATAAACGTCGTCAAAGCGATCAAAAGAGCCTGAGTCAATGCTCTCCAGAAATTATTGATCAAAAGCCTCTTAACACGATCGCGGATATAATCCACATCATAAAAGAGCGTCAAAACATGTGATGTCTTTTCTCCAGTCACGATCGGAACAGTATAAGCATATAAATTTGTGCCCTCTAAAGTAACAGAGCTGCCGTGCTCATTGCCTGTCCGCTCAACTTCCTCAATCGCCTGCGATAAAACTCGGGGGTCTGCTTCCAGCTGGGGCTTGATCCCTTTTGAATTAACGATCAAGTTCTCTCTGACATCGTGAATATCAATCCCCACAAGTTTTTCACGATTAGAAAATCGGTCCACGAGCCGCTGTAAATATTGACTGTTCCCGTCGGTTGCCAGCATCGGCTCGACAGAAATCCGCAAACTATCCGCGACAAAACTCGCTCTTTTTTCTAATTCCGTCTTGAGCCTATCTTCTTCTTGTCGGGCCTGCCAAAATGAAAATGAAAAAGCCACAACGGCCACAATCGAGATTAAAGAAAGAATAAGTCTTAACGTTACTTTCATTGGTCTGCTCCTATCGTAAAAAAATAAACGCCATCTGATCACTAAAATCAGATGGCGGCCCGACCATCTCAAAAAAACCTCTTCAGGATTACAATTTACCTGAACCCCTTAATAATTTTTTGAATAATTTTTTATTTCATAATGCCCCTCTTATAGAGATCAAACATAGAGTTAATTTGGTCTTTGCGAATTGCATCGTGGTACCCTCCAAGTCTCCAAATCGTTACCAATCCCTGAATTATCCCCAAAAACGCAATACTTGCTGATTCAAAATTTATATCCACCCGACATCGACCTTCTTTGGATCCTTGTTTCAAAATACTCTCGATCACTTTTAAATATTTACTGATAACTGCGGACATTTTCTTTTGTAATTTTTTGTCTTTTAAACCGGCGATTATAATAAAAGTAACTCCTTTGCGTTTTTCTGCATAATGAAGATGTGCCGAGAAAATGTTTTCCAATTTCTTTAAGAAATCCTCTGCCTTTTGAGAGGCTTCGGTAATTGTAAACAATAAGGTCATCTCAATGTCATCGATCAGCAAACTTAATATTTCGTCTTTGCTTTTAAAATGGCGGTATAAAGCGCCGTCCGTAATTTTAAGCTCATCGGCAATCTTTCGGACCGTCAAACTTTCAATCCCTTCGCTAAAAATAATCGCCCGCGCAGCTTCGACAATTTCCTGCTGGCGCGGCGTTGATTTTTTTATCACCATTGTCTCCTTAAAAACAACTGTACGTAAGCATTTACTTACTTGCAGTATACTGATTGAGCAATCTTTGTCAATGCCGGATTTGATGCCTGACAAACCAGGGACATAAGATACACGGTGTCTCCGAAACGAACTGGCACCCATACCTCTGCTCCTATGAAATATTCGGCAGAGCTTTCGAAGATACTTGTGTACCGTTTCTTTTCATTTCGATATTCCATATCCTTTCTATGGCTTAGAAGCAAGTTCTCCGTACCAATAAGACGCTGTCACACCCCCGTCCATCAAAAAATCACTGCCTGTTATAAATGTGCCGTCACGCCCCATAAGAAGCGTACCAACCACGCCAACCTCGTCGGGAGTTCCAGCTCGTCGTGCCGGGTATAACTCGATCATGCGCCGATAAAGAAATAACGACACACGAACCCCCGATTGCGATAACATTGCCAAACTCCTCGAGCAGAAGTGCTGTTCCGTAAAGATCAATCTTCAAAATCGTCTCTGGCGATCCTTAACTCGGAGAAACGCCAGCCGCATGGATGACGCCGTAAATTTCTCCAAAAGAGGTCGCTGTTTTAACCAAAGCTTGAACAGACGCGCGCGCGGAAACATCCACTTTTGCGTGCTAACGCTAAAACAGGCATCCTTTAAAATTTTTGCCGCTGCATCGGCATTTTCTTGACGCAAATCTGCAAGCACGTGATGCTTGCCAACGCTTACCCGACGAGCAATAGCCTGACCAATTGATCCCGCCCCGATAACGACAATAATTCCAATGTTATTTTACATTTTTATTTTTATCTCCGTCCTTGGAGAGGGACGCCATGTCGATAACAAAACGATATTTCACATCCCCCTTGACCGTGCGATCATAGGCCGCGTTAATATCTTGGATGGTGATTTTTTCAATATCGCATGTAATGTTATGCTTACCACAAAAATCCAGCATCTGTTGTGTTTCGGGAATACCGCCGATCAATGACCCTGCCATGGAGCGTCGTTTAAAAATAAAATTAATGCCGTTAGCTTTTTTTAAAGGCTCCACAGATCCTACAACTACCATAACGGCATCACGTTTTAATAACAGCATATATGGATCCACATCATGCCCGACGGGAATGGTATTAAGCAAAAAATCAAAACTGTTTTGCGCATCCTCCATGGCTTTGCTGTCTTTGGAAATCAAAACTTCATCCGCACCAAGTTTTTTTGCATCAGCTGCTTTTTCAGGGGAAGTGGTGATGATCACTACACGTGCCCCCATCGCATGGGCAAATTTGACCCCCATATGTCCAAGCCCGCCTAAGCCGATAATGCCAACCTTTTGCCCTACGCCTACTTTCCAATGGTTCAAAGGCGAATAGGTCGTAATCCCGGCACATAATAAAGGCGCGGCCGCAGCTGGATCGAGATTCTTTGGAACACTCAAGACAAAGCGCTCGTCGACGGTAATGATGTCAGAGTAGCCGCCGAAAGTTTTGGGATGTTTGGTGCCGCCGATTTTATCTTCGTTGCCATAAGTGCCTGTAAATCCGTTTTCACAATATTGCTCCAGCCCATCCTCGCATGATTCACAATGTCGGCAGCTGTCAACCAGACAGCCGACACCGACTAAATCACCCACCTTAAATTTGGACACCTTATTTCCAACAGCTTTCACGTGCCCGATAATTTCGTGGCCCGGAACAAACGGATAGGTTGTCCATCCCCATTCATTGCGGGCAGAGTGAATATCAGAATGACAGACCCCGCAAAATTTGATCTCGATAACCACATCTTGCCCTCGTGGATCACGGCGTTCAAACATGAATGGGGCGAGTTTGTCTGCTGCAGAATGATTGGCATAGCCGTGTGCGTGTATACTCAATTTTTTCTCCTTTATTAATTTATACTAAAGCCAGTTAAAACAGCAACACCCCAAAAATCGTTAAATTAAAGTTAGTTCATCATAAATCCGAAATAGAAAGGCTGCCTAATTATTTTATGGAGGCAATTTGTCTAGAATAAAAACTTTTTGAATAATTTATAGGCTTGCGTCCCATTACCTAAAGTTATAAAACCCATTTAATAACATCTACTGCATCAAATATTTAACAGCGTCAGGCATCCACCCGCTCTGCCATTTATGCTCTCGCTCAATACGGTTATCATAAATATGCGGAACATGTAAAGATTCCATCAGCGAGTGTGCCTGCTCGACTTGGTCTTTGATTTCCCCATAACCCATCAAAATCAATCGGGCCGGTTGACCACTTAACGCCTTGGCTTGTTTTTTTAATAAATCAGGAAAATAGTATTGATTAAAATTTTCTTCCGTCCCAAAAACATCCGCCAGACCCGACTCGGGCAATTGTTTAATGTTTCTATACATTAAAGGAGCATCCCAAGCCACCGCCTTGCCAAAGATTTCAGGATATCTAAGCAGCAACGTAAACGCCCCACACCCCGCCTTACTGATTCCTAAGAGCAAGCGTCCTTGAGGTTTTTGTAAAGTTGGGTAATGCTCATCGATAAATGGAACGACAAAACGAACAATATAACTTTCTTGTCGGACTTTTTGATTGCTCGGATGATCCCCAAACCAAGGCATTTTCTCAAGCGAAAGACAAACACAAATTAAATCATATTTATTACACAAATCATACTTCACAGCCTCGTGAAGTCCGTTATTCCACCAAAAATCCCATCGCTGAGGAACCGTTGGCAGGATGTAAAGAACCTTATATTGTTTCTCTTTTTGAATATTTTTTGGAACGAGCACTCGAATGTCCGTCGGAATGTTTTGAAACTCACTGGTGACTTTATGCAAGATAACTCTTTTTTCTTCAACATTTGGGCCCGTAAATGCATCCCGTATGCACTCGAGCGTAGTTAACCTCAGCCCAATGAGAATCCATAAAATTAAATTTATCCCCAGAGAAATAATGAAAAGCCATTTTATAAAAAATTTTTTAAAAATCACCAAGCAAACACTCCAATAATTTTAGGGACCGTTTTCCAATATCCCGAACACTGACATTGAGTTACTACTAAAGTGCCCCCACTATTTACAAATATCAATTCATTTTTAAATAACGTAACTACCCGGGACACTTCAGCCATAAACTTTAGCTCTGCAATGAGCCCAAAAGAAACGGTCCCTAGAATATCGTATAGGTATTGTATAGGGAATTGTATAGGTATTCCCAGGGACACATCAGCGTCCCCCTTACTTACGCTGCCATTGCTTATCTTTTAATTGCCCTGCCAATCCAATCTGGCCCGGCGGGCCTGCCGCATGCACATGTCTTTGAGTTGCTTTAAGCCGTAGATGATCAGAAATTCTTCATCCGTGGGATCGAATTCTCCCTTTTCCATATTGACCGGTTTGCCTTCGCTGGCCGCACGTAGGTACTGTTTGCAGTCGTTGATGTACATGCACACCTCAGCCTTGAAATTGCCGGTCACCAGATCGATCTGTTCGTCGTACATTTTAAAACTCCTTTTTGAAAAATCAATTTTACGTTTATTTTCATCATAAAGTTTGGCGAGCTTAAGATCCAGAAGTTCTTGGTTTAGACAGCGGCCGTTTCTAACCACTTTGGCCGGATCATTTTCGCCGGGACAATAAAAAACCTCGACGCTGTGGCGCACGAAAGCGTCCTTGCCGAATTTCTTTACAGCCAAAAATGGAACACTGCCAATGACCTTGAGCAAATGTTCGCGCAGCGCCCGGCCTTTCTTCGAGCGAAAGCCGGGAAAATCAAGTCCGCGCAAGGCCAAGGTCTGCCCCTGCCAAGAACCAGGTTTGATAACAATGTCGGCTTTGAGCTCAAAGCGGGAAGTGATCTGCCGGATCTGGGCTTTTTCGATGTTCATCATTTCATTGCTATTCTGCCATTCGAACGGCGTAGCCTTCATCAAGAAGCTGTTGGTTAAGGTACACGGCGTCTTTGAGAATTTCATCGGCATCCGTAACGTCTTGCCGATAGAACACGTCCGCGACGAAGCGGCCGTGCAGATCGGTCTTGCATTTGTGCGATTTGATGACGATGGTAGAACCGACAGGAAGAAGCTTCTCGACAAATTTTTTGGCTCGCTCGCCCTCAGCCGTCCCTAATTCCGGCGTGTCGATTCCGCGCAGACGGAGTTTGTCACGCACGATGATTCCAAAACCGGCCTCAATGAGAACCAAGAGCGTGTCGCCGTCAACAACGCGGTCGATCGTGGCGGCGTAGGTGTAAGACATCGTTTCGGTCAGGTCAAGATTTCTAAGTTCGACTTTTGCGACCGGCCAGCTGACAAAGAATCCGCAGTCGATCAAGACATCGCCTTCTTTTAATTTGACACTCAAGAGAGATTTGGAAAACGTGTGGAGCTTTAAATCCGCGGGCCGTTTTAAAGAGGGAAGTTTTGAAATGGCATTCTTGTCGGGAAAATCGCGGACCTTCTGGACCAACTGCCGAAGCTGTAAACTGCTCATGTCTTCTTCAAGCACGCGCTGTTGCAGACGCTCTCGCGTCTTTCTATCCTTGACCGGCAAGAGTTCGACATAATCGCTCCAGTCCAATTTCCCCGATATCGGGGGAATTGGGTGAAGCATAAAAAAAAGGCGCATCTTCCCCAAGGTCGTTTGAGAAAAACCCGGACCATGTTTCTTTGTCAGAGCTTCGGAAACACGAATTATCAGTGCCGCCCCATACTTAGCGCGCATCTGTCCGTTTTGCTCTTCCTCGACGATGCGCCGGCCCGTTTCCCAGGCAAATTGGACCTGACTTTTTCGGGCCTTAAGGTAAAAGCAGGAAATGTCATTGACGAGCTTCTGGAATCTGGATATCGCGGGGGCGGTCTTTAGCATGACGGAAAATATTTTATCATCCCCTCAAGGGAGGGAAAAAGGAAATTTAAAAATTTATAGAAACACACGTTTCCATTTGGAAACAATACAAAAATACCTTGCACAAAAAAAGAAACCTTTTACAAGCCTACAAAGATCTTATAAAAGGTTGTAAATATGGGGTCGGGGACTTTAAGAAGGTTCGAACCTGTTTAATGCGCGATCCACTCAATTTTACGATGCGACTGAACACAGTCTCGCAAATAAAGATTAATTAAATTTTGATAAGGGACTCCCATTTGGTCAGCCATAGACTTAAAATACTCAATTACATCGTCGCTTAATCGAATTGTAACAGGTTTTTTTAAACGTGCTGCATATGGATTGCGGCGGCCCTTCATTTTTGTAAAATCATATTCGTTTCTCATATTTTTCCCTCCTGATAATTCTTGGCTTCGTGTTTCGTTGCTTTTCTCGCAGAAATAATTCTAATCAACGATCCTTCTTCCCTTACACAATGGCAAACGACCAACATACGCGCAGCAAAACTCATCCCCAACATGATAAATCGATCTTCACTCTCTGAATGATCCGGGTCAAAGAACTCTAAAGCATTATCATCATAAAAAATAGTCACAGCCTCTTCAAAAGAGACACCATGTTTCTTTTTATTTAATGAAGCCTTCCTCTTATCCCAATCGAATTTGATATTATTCATATGTACAATGTAAATATAACATATTTCAAATGATCTTTAGCAAATTTTATAAAAAATTCGAACCTCACGTCAAGAAACTAGAAAAGCCCTTGCGCACTAGTGGGGACGGAGCCTTATTCTGTAGTCTTTTTAGGTCGCCCCAGCCATCTTTTATTGAGTTTTCTGTTTAGTTGTGCTTCTAAGGTTGTCAATGTCTTATCGCTAACTAATACTCGCCCCACCTGTGTCGAGTTCCTAATATTTAAAGATACATCCGTTTTATGTGTATTCTCAAAAAATATTCCCAAATCAATAGGGCTCCGTCCCACTAGTGTAAACTTTACTATCATTACCAGGCGTTATTGAAGTCTTAATATTCTCATTATTAAAGGAAACACTAATAGCAATCGGGGAAAAAGTATTACAGTCAGAGTCATTGTTTTGAAATGAACAATATTGATACTGTTCATCTTCATTTAAAGGTGGCCTTAAAATAAATCTGCCTTCCGCCACTTTTTCATTAGTATATTTGACCAACAAGTCTTTGTTCTCTTTAGTAATAAAATTAATTTCTTTTATGCCTGCTATCGAGTCTCCCGTTGACGCTCCGTTATCAGGCTGATTATTGGAAGCAGCATCTGAAAAAAGCACCTTCAAATCTTCAATCTTTTCTGGCCATTTAGAAGTTTGTGAACGATATTGTAAAAGCACGCCAACCAACAACAATTCTTGAGGCTTTTGAAACACAGTCAAGACCGAACCCAAGACTTCCAAGGGCATAGACTGATTTTCTTTCGACTGATTTTTACCAATACCCGTAAAGGCACATCCACAAATTGCTATTAAAGTGAAAACACTAAAAAATGCCCGCATATTTATTTTCCTTCCTCTATTTATTCGCAATAACTATATCCTTGGCTTCATGTTCGGGATTACTGGACTCCGTCGCTATTTTCCAAAAATGTCCTGGGCTAGACCTAAATATGCAATTTCCCCATCTTTGTTAATTTTATAGACATAGTTCTTTGTCGCTATGAGTTCCACAGCAGATGGCCTCCTTGTTAATACATAGAAGACGTCTGTGTCCTCAGGGATATCATCAAGAACTGCGATATGAAAACCGCTTTCAACTCCACCAGGCGTCGGCAACTCTGGCTCAAAAATCACTTTATGCAATTGCCTTGTTTCTAAAATCTTAAATGTTTTTCCTGAGACTAAATATCTCCAATCACCGCCTAAAGGATAAACATCTTTTTTTAATACAGCCGGATAGATGTAAACATAAAAATTATCGTCGATAGGTAAAACAGCTACGTTAAAAGGCCGCTGATAAGTATTTGTCTGATTAAATGCATCTATCGCCTTTTCAATAGCAATAGCTGCATGATAGTAATAATCCGTATCCTCATAAGGTACTTTTTGTTTTTTTGCAGAATCTAAATTATTTAAATACTTGTAATTGACAATAAACGCGTCTTTTTTGGGATTGAACTGACCAAAAACAACTTCCCACTCTTTGCCAATCTTTCTGGCGATATACCGCTGAACTAATGCAGGATCTATTTTTGAAGAGCTCCTCATAACATCGGTCGCCGTCCAACTCGCCGCATCATATTCAGCTAGCAATTTTCCTCGCGCGGTAATTTTATCGAGAGCCTCACGAGAAGATTCGGCATAGCAAATTGAATTAAAAACGATCAACAATATAAAAATATGGCTCAACAAAAATCTAAAATTATTCATATTCTCCTACAATTAGTTTTGTCAGGACAGTCACGGAAAAAAATCTCGCCTGATGTTTAAATTTATGTCAACTCACGGGTGCGTCGATGCTTTGCATCGACATAACACCCCAACTTCTTCTAAATGTACACTTTGATTATTTGAGGAAAGTTGGGGTGCGTCCCTTGACGGTATAGGGACTGATACATCTAATCACCCTTATATAATCTACTGAAAAATTTAACTTGGCCAATAATAAATCCCATTGTGATAGCTGTCCTCGAATCCTTTAACCTCTGGTCAAATCCCTTCAATCTCCCTTTAGAGCATTCGGACGAGGAAAAAAAGAGGCGTTACTGTCAGAGCCGGGCTAAGTGATCAAATTCATTAATTTTTGCACAGTTTGATTTTCTAATGTTCCCGAAAGGCCGAAATAATTTTAGGATGAGAATAAAAGGACATCAATAACACGAGCAAAATTATCCAAACAATCAAACCTATTTTCTGAATTTCGTCATATCCCCAAAAGTTAATTAGAGCAGAAAAGATAAAAATTGCAGAGCCTATGACCATTCCCCGTCGTGCCCATTCTTTAAGACGAAAAGTTGCCAAACCGCAAACTAACCAATAAATATTTATAAGTAACAAAATTACAGCACGCGTGTCAATTTTTGAGTCGATAGGCTTGAAAATTCCAAAAAGCCCAAGAACTCTATAAAGAATCATGACCGAGAGAGCAACAATCGCAAACAAACCAACTGCCGTTATCACAAGTGGGCGTGGATTTTTTGTAGTATCTGCTTCAAAGATCCTTATTTTCTCAGCAGTTTCATTAATAGCCCCCGATTCTTTCGCAAGACAATTTGGGCAATCACCGATACGAAATAATGGGTAAATCCATTGTTCCTGAGGCATTTTCGTCAAGAAAAACCAAGCTGGCTGAAAACCACAAACAGGGCACTTAAGCAACCCAAACAAAAAGTAAAAACCAATAATACCAAAACCTAAAAACCCTAAGCATAATGCCAAAGTATCTAAATCCCTAAACCAAGGGACTTCCTTAATTGACAAAATCATCGAAAAAAACATCGCGATAGCGATTACTTGTAGAATTAAACTAACAACGACTTTCCACCACTGATTTGTCTTGCTCAGCCAAGTTATTTTGTCCATTAAGTTAACCTAAACATTTTTCAGTTCACTTATACGCATCGCGGAAACATTTGAACATTTGGAACATTCCCGGGTGTGCCGTCCCAAATTAATAGGCTCTCCCTATTTCTTAGACTTCCGAATCTCAAATGAAAGCAGTACTTTAAATTCCATATTCGGATATTTCATCAAATTATGCGGAAAAGGCTTAAAGGGTGCGGCCTCTTTTAAAATCTTTAATGCTAACTCATGCATCTCCGGGCTTGGTTTATAATATTCCTCATCAACATTTATATCAAATATCTCTCCTCTATTAGTAAGCTTAAACTTCATTAAAACTTTGCCTTCTTCTTTGTAGTCGAGAATATGCCGGCAACTTATCTTGCTTATTTTCTGCCGGAGATAATCGTTATACCTCACAGAGTGAAAACCTATTGAGGTGCAACCGATCAAAGACAAAGACAGCAACAAAGCACACAGTATTTTCATCGGACTCATTTCAATTACCACATTCCTTTAACTTCTCATTAATCAGCTGTAAAATCGTCGAGCTTTCTTTGTCATTTGCTTTAACGTATTTGATCAAAAGTTCACTTAACTCAACAAGGTGTGCTGGCAATGTGCCCTGCCGAGGCTCCCAAGTGCTTCCGATTCTAACACCAGTTATAAAAAAGTAAGAAGTGCCATCTAAACCATAATTTTGTTCTTTCGGGTACTTCACATCATTTATCGAGTGAACAAACACATCTTTAATTAGATCCGCAGTTTGAGTATCAATCTTCTTAATATTTTTGATGACTTTTATTTTGGAGAGATATTTATTCGCCCAAATTTGCTGCGAGCTTTTTCTATGTTCAACAACATAACCTCCACCGCCATCCTCAACAACTGCAACAACTTCCTCAGAAGAAAAGGATGGCAACTTTATCACTCTCACAATTGGCATTGCAGGAGAATTTGTTAAAAGTATCCGATCAACTTGATGATAATAGTTACGAACGACTTCTGGGCCAGTAAAGAATCCCATTGGCGGCTCAAGAGAATCATTATCTGCTGCGTTTAATGGGCCCGCAGCTAAAAGAATGAAAAGAAGACTGAGTTTAAATAATCTCATAATTGTTTAGTATCCTTAAATTAATTCGGGTTACGGCGTGTGTCCCCCCACCTTCTCACCACCTACAGTAAAGGCGTAAGGCAGCGAGACGGAATGTTTTAGCGATCTGAACCGGTGACAAATTGTCACCAGTTGGTCCTTCTCCGCTTTTGTAAGCTGGAACATGAATTCTTTAGAGAATCGGGTTTGGAACTAAAATTTTTGACATACTACCTCCTAAGATCAAAGGGGTAGATTATTAAATAGGGGAATTTACTGAGATGATCAATAATATCAAATGGAGCTAATCAAAGCAAATATTAAAATTAATAGGGCTCCGTCCCACTGGTGCAAAGAACTTTTAAAATCAGGCTAACACTCCCTACGGCACATCGCTGGTCAAAAATTGCTTCGATTTCATGAATAAGTGGTATAATACGTCAACTTATTCAATCTTGCAAACTTAAAAATCACAAGCCGCACCCCTAATGACTCTAATAAAATGTCCAGAATGTGATAAAGATATTAGCGATAATGCTTTCGACTGTCCTAGCTGCGGTGATCCTCAGAAGAAAAGAAGTCCGGAAGTACTGGCGGATCTAATCGTGGGTTTATGGAATCTTTTTTGGATATTAATTCTTATAATTATAGTTGGTTCTGTTTTACTATTAATTTTTCGATAATTCCCTGCGAGAGTCCGCTATTTCCCCGCATTATGAAAAAACTTGAGCAAATTGAAAAAGAAATTATTGCTAAGTGGAAAGTCAACAACAAAACACAGACGCTTTACGAAAAATAATTAATTACATAAACTTACAAAACAATTCCGGCCATTGCCCAGCCACGTTATTTATTTGAACACTTCCCCCAGTGCTGTGCACGCGCTTAAAGGTGGCACACTTGAAAATATTCTTTTATTTATCCGGGAAATATAGGAACGCCGCCCTAATTATTGAGCCCAGTTACTAAACAAAAAACCCCTGCAGTCTTAGCCGCAAGGGGTATATTTTATTACGATCGATTTTGTCAGGACAGGCACGGGAAAAATCTCCCCTGATGTTTAAATTTATGTCAATTCACGGGTGCGTCGAGTCTTCGACTCGACATAACACCCCAACTTCTTCTAAATGTACACTTTGATTATTTGAGGAAAGTTGGGGTCGCTGGCGGGACCAGGTTAGAACTTGTTTAATGACACCTTAAATAGATTGTTGACCAATATTGCCAATTATTACCTTATTTAATGCTTTCAATTTACGAATGAAATTCTTTTGAAACTTACTAAGCCCGTCATATTTCATTGCCTCATCATTCAAATAGTTCTGTAAAACAAAAACCGTTTCTGCACCGATACCCATAATCTTATTTTTATCAATGCTTTTTGGCGGAATCCAAGAAAGACTATCATGTTTAACATATAATTCCGCCCCATCTCTTCTTTTTATTAAGACTGAACCAATTTTCGACTTCACAATATCAATATAAGAACGGACATAATCATTATTATAAGGACTATCTCCTAACGAAGAATCATGCAAACTACATACTGGCTGATACAATTCAATGCAGTCTTGACTATGAGGAACATTGAACAATGGCTTCAACTGATAACCCCTCCCCTCTTCAAGCTCAACAGACATCTTTTTTCCTTCTTCTTTCATACTCTTCGGATATGGCAAGCCCAGCCTTCGAGAAAGAAGAAATGCTGATGACACATTTACGAAAAAGAACTGATTAATTCTCATGCCAAAACAAGAAGGCACAAAATCAAATGACGGAAGCCCAACCCCAGAGAATGCCACTCCTTTTTGAATATCATTTGTTTTATAGATTAGTAACATCCTATCAGAAACATCGACACGATTTTCGATATGAAACTTAGGCGAGATTGCATCTCGTTTGTTATTTAAACATAAATATCCTAGCCATAAACCAATCCTAACCTTATCAAACCAAGTAAACACAATTGACCACTCACAAGCATCAACGCTCTTCTCGAGCAGAATCTTCTCAATTATTGTTTTTGTTTTTGCTTCAAGCGCGGAGAAATAACTGTTGCACTTATTGCAGGCAGGAAATGTAAAACTATCAAAAGCGAATATTCTCTTCGATTGCTTCGTAAAATCGTATCCGAAACCTGCCAACCTGGACGGAGAACCAGTTAATCTTATCAACCACTCGGGAATTACATGCTCTTTCGTCTTCTCGTGAGGAGGCTCACCACAAAAGATACAAAACTTATTACTCATAAGCGCATCATCCTACTGCCCCCTCTTATTCAGACCGCTTTCATCACCCGCTCTAAACAACCCGCTCCCATTGCAAGAATTTCTTATCTTTCCCCTCTTCTAAAACATTTATAAAACGATTATCTTCAGTAAGAATTACCAATCCCTTAGCATTATGCCGTTCATCATTGAAAGATAACAACCTTCTCGGTCCTAGCGCCTCATCTCTTACAATCAAACTATAATGCCCGCCTCGATTACGTAAAAATATCTTTAATTCTACGGTAAACTTTTTTACTTGCTTCTGCTGAGCCTGTCCAAAAGCCGAAAATCCTGACAAACCAAGCGGCGAGGGCATCTCTTCCTCAAAAGTTCCCGTCCCCAAAAACCCTCCAATTGATGCATCAAAAGCAACTTTTACAGTGCGCCATTCACCCAAATCTAGAACACCAAAGATATCAATAGGAGCAGATTCAAAACAAACAGCATCAGCATGCAAAACCTTAAAATCACGCACCTTTTCAACCGCCTTTAACAACTCGCTCTCTTTAACATCCTCCTGTTTCAGTAATTCTTTTAGCCGCTTCTTTGATAATCCAACATTCGGATGCACCTCTATGTCTTCTTTACTAAACTCATCTGCCTCTTTTAATAATGATTCAGCTATGGTGACAAAACCCTCTTCCAAATATTTATTAGCAAGATTCGAGTGCGCAAGAGTAATTTTCAGCCCCCTTGCTTTTTGATAATACTCTATCGCTTTGGCTTTGATTCCTAACGCGTCATAAGCAACTCCAATATTGTTAAATGCCATCGGATAATCCATAACATCCAAAAGCTTCTTATAGTGATACGCAGCCAAGTCTTCTTTGTCAGTATTACTATATTTATATGCCAAATTGAAACGAATATCGATTTCAACAGGATTTAAATCTAACAACTTTTCCGCAAAAACAAAATACAGATAATCATCCTTCTTCTCTGTAACACTCACCAGTGAAGTAAGAATTTGTAAAGTCGCCTCCTTGTCATCACGGAATTCAACTGAACTTAACGCTTTTAATAAAGCGTTAACCGCATCTTGAAGCTGACCTTCTTGAGAATATGATTCAGCAATCTTTATTTCACACGAGACCTTCTCTGAGATGTTCTTGGCAACCTGCAGAGCATCCCGATAAGCACGCCTCGCATCCTCGCCCTTACCAAAAGCATCATGTGATAAGCCCAGCTGAACTCCTACATCACTATCTTTTGTTTTGCTAAAAAGTTCCTCTAACTTTTGCAATGAAGCCCGATGTCCCGCACAATATCTTTTTCTTAACAAAAGCGACTCTAGCAATAAAGCCCACTCTTTTGATTCGCCATCTTGCATTACATCTCTTAACGGCCCCTCTGCACCATCAAAATCTTTCTTATTCAATAATTCAAAGAATTTCTGAACACTCGTTCCTTTCGTCTTTCCTTCCTCAGCCATCAGCTTCTCACCAGCTTCATTCTTTAATAATTTCTCTGCCCCACCTTGCTGAACCACATCAACCTGGGACAAATCTATAGAACCAACTGATAAGAGCATCTCCATTAATCTTACCAATGCGGCATCGATGTTCTCTCGATTAAACAAAACAACTTCCGCATCACCTTGAAGATTGGGAAATTTATAAATACCCTCTTCAACCAAAAAAATTGTTTTTCTTCCCGCCCCCAGGGCATACCCACTTTCCTGAATAACCCAATTAGATGTCGTGAAGAAAGAACTTTCTTTATTTCTTTTAAGAAAAGCTACCACTTTCTCCAGGCACCCCTGAGGCGCAACTTCAATCTTTCTCCCACGAGTAAAGATGCCAATAAATATCGGGTTCCTGTCAATTAATCCTCGGACTTTTAGCGCGATAGAATTATTCTGCGCGACCTCCCCAGACTCCCATTGAACCTTATGCTTTGTCAGGAAATTAGTAATTCTCAGAACCAATGGCTCATCTTGCACATCAAAACTATGTCCAACAAAGACTCTCATTTAAATCCTCTCTTAAAACAGTCTCAAAGACGTCAACCTACGCCCCATAAATATTATTTCCCTAAAAACACAGAATTTATTGCCTCGAATTCTGAAACCGCTCTGAAATACTCTTCAAGTTGCTTATAATTTCGGAAGTAGAAATTCTTCCTGTAACGGTAATACGGGTCTGTTTCAATAAATTTCTCAAACAAAGGATAATCTTTCTGAGCCGCCACGATGAACAGCTTCACCGACAAAGGATTCAACTGGTAAAGACGCTGAAATCCACTCCCGAACTTTGTTGTGTGTTCTACTTCAAAAGCATACTTCGGAACATCATCCTTGAACCATATAACATCTATCTGTCTAATAATCGGGACAAGTTCGCCGAGAAATCTCGTCGGAATCTCAGGCAGCGTGCAGTGGTCGCCTAATTTCTCTCCAAAAGCTTCCTTCGACTTATCTGGAGTATATGTATCATACCCAAGCAACTTCCCTGCCTTTAATAAAAGCAATTGAGCATCAGCGTGAGCAGTAATCTCATTCACCGCTTCATCTTCAATATCACTTGTCTCATCAGCCTTCCGATATGTGGCAGCTGTAAGAAAGTTATTAATGCTCCCGTATTTATCTTGGATGTTCTTCACGCCCTCTTCATTCAAAGGCATAAAACCTTGAGCCAAAACACAGACGCTTTACAAAAAATAATTAATTACATAAACTTACAAAACAATTCCGGCCATTGCCCAGCCACGTTATTTATTTGAACACTTCCCCCAGTGCTGTGCACGCGCTTAAAGGTGGCACACTTGAAAATATTCTTTTATTTATCCGGGAAATATAGGAACGCCGCCCTAATTATTGAGCCCAGTTACTAAACAAAAAACCCCTGCAGTCTTAGCCGCAAGGGGTATATTTTATTACGATCAATTTTGTCAGGACAGTCACTGGATGGGACTCCCAAGCTGTTGAAGCGATGAATCAAAAAATTATGTTAATGACGCTCTATGAGTCAAAATATTTGCCCACGTCAACATGGACTCAGCCCAATTGGCATCCATCTGGACATTATGACTTAAGAATTCAAAATCTTTTTTAAACCATTCATAGGTAGGTAAAAACCGTGGTGACTTTGGAGCCGCTTCCAACGCCTTTAAATACTCCTGGGTCTCAACTAAAAATTGATCCACCCTTGTTCTGCGGCCTTCCATAGACCAGCGACACAAACGACCTAAATTGACGGCAATATTCAAAGTTATTTCTTTAGCGTCCATTATTTACCACCTAACAAGGATCGAGTGATCGATTCGACCTGTTGCCGAGTCTGCGGATCTAATATTTCCCGGCTTCTATTTTGCGTTGGCCTAAGATTAATCATGGAATCAAAGTCCATCTCATTGGTTTCTAAATCCAAGCCAGCTCCCCAAAGATCTTCCTGACGACTGCCATCTTTCAAGAGAAGCTGTTCCCCATCCACATGCTTTTCTCCACCCGCAGATAAAATATTTCGTCGGACATCCACAACAACTTTGATGTAGCCCTTTAAATCTTCGGCAACTTGCTTTAAGTTTTCTGAATTAATTTTACTACGAATTATGATTAACATATTCTGTCGCGATTGAGTCGGGTGCGTCGAGTCTTCGACTCGACATAACACCCCAACTTCTTCTAAATGTACACTTTGATTATTTGAGGAAAGTTGGGGTGAGTGACGGGATTTGAACCCGCGACCTGAAGATCCACAATCTTCCGCTCTAACCAACTGAGCTACACCCACCAACTACCTTAAATCTATTAAAATTATATCTAGAACAGTTGGGGAGTCCCGATTCTCCAAGAGAATCGGGGCCACCAAGCTATCTTAAATCACTCAAAATTACATCCAAAAAACTTGGTGAAATCTTCCCCCTCACCTTAATCCTCTCCCCGACAGGGAGAGGAAGTTTTGATTTTTCTGAACCCGCATTTTACCAAAAAACCTTTTAAACACAAGTGTTGCGTCGCCTGCAAAAAACCTCAAGGGTTTTTTTGTGTTTGCACAACATTGCCGCTCATACCAAGCTTTTCACAATTAAAATCATCCATTTTTGTCTGGCACGTAAAATCAACCCCAATCTCTACCCCGGATGACTCTAGCGCCGTAGACAAAAATCCTTCGAGAGACGATTCTTTAGAATCCTTCGTTTTAATCCCCGACACAAAACGCGTAACATTGATCTTTCCCTTGACTGTCATATCGTTCTTAACTGATTTTAAATACGCCGAAAAACCGGCATTCCCCGACGGATCCACCATTTTAACCGTCGCATCCATATTGCGCCCAACAACATTGATCATCCCGCGAGCCTCAGCCTTTTGACCGGCAAACGGCGCATTTTCACTTAACACGACCGCCGTTAAATCAAACTTGGTTTTCATATTCCTCACAGGAATCGCAACCTCCATCGCCTTGAGATTGACATGGCCGATGTCGATCATGTTATTGTGCACCTGATCAAAAATGCTTACTTTGCCCTCTTTGATTTCCAAATAATCGACAATAATGCCTTGAGAAACTTTCGGTTTGTCCTGTTGCGCAAAAACCTCGGTTGCCCCAGAAACAGCAGATGCCTCCGACGCTTGTGGTATTTGTCCGAACAAAATCTTCTTATCTGCAGAGTACGTTAAAAAAACTTCTGGCTCGGATAATTTAATCCTCGCAATATTAAAGTGCCCGTCAAAAAAAAGCGGCAACCCTAAGTGAATCCTCAAAACTTTGGCCTTAAGCGCATCTTTGATCTCTACATTATCAAAACGAAGCCCCAGCGGAAAAAGCAAACGCGCTTTCCCGACGTGAACTTCCTTTTGTAAAGCGCCCGAAAGCTTTTCTTCAATAAGGGTTTTACCGTTCTTCTGTATATAAATTGATACACCGACAAACAAAAGAACAACGCCAAAAAAGAAGACCAAAAATATTTTCTTTAAAACTTCCAAACGGCAACCTCATGTAATGATTATTGTAACGTGCGGCCTTTTAATTTACGCGCCTGGCACGAATCAGTTTATCCCTCAATGGGAAACGTGCGGCCTTTTAAAGAACGCGCCTGGCACGAATCAGTTTATCCCTCAATGGGAAACGTGCGGCCTTTTAAT
>CAYYRJ010000009.1:0-89345 GCA_964474085.1 uncultured Planctomycetales bacterium | reverse complement strand
GTTTGTAAAATATTCGATGCAAAAAATGCAGGCGCGTTATTTGGCGTGGGCGGGGTTTGAGTACGCCGTAGAAAAAATACGCGAAGATTCTCTGGATGACAAGGAGAAGCTTTTTGATAATTCTTATGCCTGCGGCGTTAAACTTGGCCAAGCGCAGGCGTCAGAGGATGTCTTTAAATCTGTGTCTTTAGGGTTGGGAAGTTTTCAGATTGCATCCGAAAAGTTTGATGGAAAGAAATCGCAAACAGTCTTTGGTTTAAGCGATGAAGACGGTAAACTAAATTTAAATGCGTTGAACTTGGGTAATTATGAAATCTTTAAAGAGCTCTTGATGCAGGTTGGGGTTTCGCAAAAGCAGGCGATTCAAATTGCCGCCGACATGCTCGATTGGCGGGATGAAGATGACAGCTTCGCTTTAGGGGAAAAATCCGGCCAGGAAGGTCCGTTTATGTTTGCTAAACAGGCGATTGTGGCTAAAAATCGTCCCTTTGACAATCGCCATGAGTTGATGTTTATAAATTCAATGACAGAGGAAATTTATCAAAAGATTAAAGATCTCGTCACAGTATTTCCTCGTCGGGCAGAAAGGCTGCAAATTAATTTTTCGACGGCACCGCGAGAGGTGTTATTGAGTTTAGCACATTATTTTTCGGGATCTTTAACGGGCACGTCTTTAAGTGATGCGGACAGCTTGGTTGCAAAGATATTGGTTTTACGCAGTGGCCCCGATAAAATTGAAGCCACCGCGGATGATATGGCCATTGATGAAAAGAATTTGAGCCTGACAACGCCGGAGGAAAATATTTTTCGGGCGATGGGGACTATAAGAACCAATACATCGCGATTTTTGACGCTGCGCTCTGTTGGAATTGACGCAAGCGGCCAAAGAAAAAGTTATATTAATGCGGTTGTTGATCGTGAAAGTTTATCAGTTGTTTCGTGGAAAGCAGATTAAGCATGCGTGTTTTTAATAAAAAATTGTTAACAGTATTTTGGGTCGGCCATGATCAATTGACCGTTGTTCAGGGGTCCAGCGCAAAGCTTGATTTTTCAGCCAGCGCTTTAATTGATTGGACGGATGAACAAAAAGCGCGTGAGACTTTGGTTAATCTTGTCCCGTCAGCAGAACGTCGGAGAATTGGCGAATTGTGCTTGATTTTGCCGCGAGCGATTTTTTTTACGAAATTGATTACGTTACCCTCTAGCGATGAACAAGAAATACGAAAAATGGTTTCTTTGCAAATCAATGGGCTTCTGCCTTATGCGCCTGAACAAGCCGTTTGGGATTTTGTTGTCAGCGGTCAAAGAAATGCATCCAGCGATATTTTGATTTTGGCTGTAGCTCGTCAAATGTTGATGAAGTATTTGCGAATTCTTTCGTCGGTTGGATTTTTCCCGACGGTTGTGACAGTTAGCTCATATGCTTTGGCAGAACTTTGGGCCAACGTTGACCCCGCAGGCCATAAAGTTTTGTTTTTTTCAGATGAAAATTCTACAGAAATTTGTTTTTGTTATGAGGGGAAGTTTTATTTTTCGCGCTCCATTGCTTACGGGACAAAGGATTTTGCTGCGGGTAAGTTTGCTGACTTTTGGATTTCGCTGCGATTGACTTTTGAGGCGCAGCGAAAAAGTTTTTCACAATATGGTGCTCCTGCCGGATTATATCTTAAACGTTCGTTGGATGATTTTGATAAGGCATTTGTAGACCAACTGATAAAAGTGTCAGGATTTGCTTGGGAAGACTTGTCTGTCGAATCCTCTAAAAGAAAAACAGGCGCATTCTATTTGTCTCAACAAAAAAGTCTTTCAGCCGATACAGTTTTGAGTCTGGCTTTTTTAGAAAAAGGGTTTAAGAATGTCTGTAATTTTTTACCTAAAGATTTTAAAGATCAGCATAGCCTAAAAGCTGGACGCCAAAGCGTGATTTTTTTTATTTGTCTTTTTTTAACGAGTGTTTTTTCGGTGACCTTAGCTTTGGGTGCGCCGATTGTTAAAAAGCTGCAGCATATAAAATCTCTCGATGAGCAATTAAGGCGAACAGAGAACCCTTTTTTAAAGCTCCGCAAAGAGCAAGAAATTTTAGCGTCGCTAAAAAATGATTTGGCGCAGCGTGTTTCTTTGCTTGATTTGGTGCAGGAGCTTTATGCTGTGGTTCCTTCGGGGGTTGCATTTACCCGTATCCGTTTGAGTGAACAAAATAAACTCGATTTGGAAGGACAGGCTTTTATATCGTCGTCGGTTAATGATTTACAGGAAAAAATGACAGGAAGTTTTTTGTTTAGTGATGTGAATATCGAGCATACCGTCCGCCGATCTGGGCCTTTAGGAGAAGTTGTCCGATTTGAAATAACTTCGAAAATAAAATCAAAGTTTCAAAACGATAAAGGGCAGTAAACTGATGCTGGTTTTAAATCAAAGAGAAAAATTTATTGCATTTTTGACAGGGCTTTTCCTTTTTTCTGTTGCATGGATTTATTTTGTTTTACAGCCCATTCACGATTATGAAATGGATTTGGATGCGAATCTTAAGGCAAAGAGCGTAAAAATTTATGAGGCCCAAAAAGTTATGGCCGCATCTGCTAACAATCCGGCTAGAGAAGATTTTTTAAAATCATTTTTTGCGGAGGGATCACCTCAGGAAGAAATGTCTCGGTTGATTAAAGAAATTGAATCAACAGCGACGGACGAAGGGTTGCAGGTCATCGAAATAAAGCCGCAGCCGTTTTTGCAGAAGACGGATTGGGTAGAATTAAAGGTCAATATTTCTTTCGATGGACGTTTAGCGGAAGTTGTTAAATTTTTGTATAAGTTAGAGCAAAGTTCTAAGCCGCTTTGGGTCAATGAAATGAACCTCGAAGCGTCAATGCCTCAACAAACAACCATCCGTGGCCGTTTAGAGATTGGAAGGTTGTTAGTCAGCAAGCCTGCCGGTTTGTAACTTGGTGGATGTAAGAAAAATGATTATTGCTCGCCACCAGTATTCTGCATTTTTTGCGCTGTAACTTTAAGGATTTTTTGCATCGTTGGGTTTTGGATTAATTTCTGCACTTGCGGATTATTTTCGACGCGTTTAGGGTCCATTGACAAAGCGTCTGCCATCAGGGACGGGTCTTTTAATATTTCAACAATCGCAGGGTCCTGCGCGAGCTCTTGCATTAGAGACATGATCTGGGGGTCTTGCATCATGTTCGTTTTTATTGAATTAACGCTGTTGGCGGACAATTTCCCGTCGGACGTGATTGTCGGTGACGTTGAAGGCTGTGCGTCGGCGGCATTGATGTTGAGAATTTGATCGGCTGAAACGGTTACATTACCCATTGTGGGACTTTTGATCGTGTAAGAGTTATTGGCGACACTGATCAATTGGCCTTTGAGGATGGTTCCGTCCTTAAGAGTGATTGTTTGAGAAGCCGGCTCTGCAAAAGTTAAAGTCGAAACGACAAGTGCAAAAAGTAAGATAAACAGGATAAGTTTTTTCATATGCTGCGAGTGTAGCATTGTCTTTGACGAGTGTCAATGCAGGGTAGAGGACAAATTATTTTTTGTGTCAGAAATATGCTAGGGCAAGTCCATGGAGACTATTCTATTGGAGGACATGACTTTGAATCTAATGAAGAGTTTACGTGTCTATGGTTTTGCACGAATCTGTTATGTTTGCGAAAGCATACCCGGATTTTTCAATTGTGAGCGCGCGCTCACAATTGAGGTGGACGCACTTTCGTGAATTAGTCAGGATATCCGACGTGAAGAGGCGAATGAGCCTTGAAAAAGAAACACAACGCAACGGCTGGACCAGTGATGAACTGATTGCCCGCATTAAAGCTGAAAAGTTGCAAACGTTTAAACCGATTGAAATTCCCTCACGGCTCCCTTTATCAAAGGGGGTTTGGGGGATTTTTATTTATATGGCAGATTGGCAAGGGAATGATTAAATCTGTGCCGAAAGTGTGCCAGAGGATGGAAAAAATCAATGAATATCGTCGAGGAATTAAAAAGAAAAGTGCTGGAGGAGGGAATCGAACCCTCACCACCGTGAAGTGACTGGTTTTTGAGACCAGCGCGTATACCAGTTCCGCCACTCCAGCAGAATCAAACTTTTTTGTTTGGCGATTTGTTTCGTTGCGGTCTGCGGTACTCGCTCAACGTACTCAACAGTACGCCTTGCTTCGTTCCTCGGCCGCGCCTCGCAGCTCATCCAAACGAAAAAGTTTAGAATAGTTTACATCTAATTTGGTGGAGCTGACGAGGGTCGAACTCGTGGCCTCTTGCATGCCATGCAAGCGCTCTACCAACTGAGCTACAGCCCCAAATTTCTATAACTTAATCAAAATTTCATTTAAATGTAATCCCACGTCGCTTTAAAGCGCTCCTGGGATGAATGCTCGAAAAATACACTCGCATTCATTTGGGGCTAGTCCCGCTTTTTGCGGGGCAGCCCCTAAAAAATATTTCACAATATAGCATCGGCCATTGTATTTGTCAATCAGGCCAATTTCTTTATGTGGGAAAGATTCTGTTTGTAAACCAATATAATGCTTAAGTTGACAATAGCTAAGCCCAATAGTATGATGTGGTTCATTTTTAAATCAAAATTGAAAGATTATGGAAAAAATCTATTTCGATCATGCGTCAACAACACCTGTTGACGCTCAAGTTGTCAGCGCGATGCTGCCGTTTTTTACTGAAAAATTCGGCAATCCTTCCTCTACGCACAGCTTTGGCCTTGCGGCGCAAAAAGCGCTTGAAGACAGCCGTGAAATTGTCGCTAAGTTTTTAGGAGCGAAGAGTAAGGAGATTATTTTTACTGGCAGCGGGACTGAGGCAAATAATTTGGCTGTCTTGGGAGCAGCCCGTAGTTTGAAAAATAAAGGAAATCATATCATCGTTTCAGCCATTGAGCATCCGTCTGTTTTGGAAGCGGCGCATTATATAGAGAAGGAAGGTTTTCGTGTCACGTATCTTGAGGTTGATCATAGAGGGCAAATTTCACTTGATGAACTTTGGGATGCGCTTTCGGATCAAACGATATTAGTTTCCATTATGCACGCTAATAATGAAATTGGAACACTGCAGCCGATTGCGCAGATTGGCCGAAGATTACGCGAAAAAAATATTATTTTTCACGTTGATGCGGTCCAGACGGTCGGGCATCTGCCGGTTGATGTTAAAGCTCTTTCTGTTGATTTGCTTTCGTTTTCGGCCCACAAATTTTATGGTCCTAAAGGTATAGGGGCCTTGTATGTAAGAAAAGGTGTTGTTTTGCAGAGTCTTCTTCTGGGGGGCAATCAGGAAAATGGATTGCGGGCCTCGACGCAGAATGTCGCCGGCGCCGTTGGATTAGCTGCAGCTTTGAGGATTTGTCAAAACCAAATGGCGCAGGAAGCTCTCGATCAGGCGGGGTTAAGAGATTTTTTAATTGAAGAAGTTTTAAAACGTATCGACGGTGTGCAGCTTAATGGACATCCTTGCGAGCGTCTGGCGAATAATGCGCATTTTTCTTTTGAAAAAATAAGAAGTGTTGATTTGCTTGTCAGTTTGGATCAGCTTGGTATCGCTTCTTCGATGGGCTCGGCGTGTAAAGCCGGAGTGATTAAACCTTCATCGGTTTTGCAGGCGATTGGTTTGACCGATGAGTTGGCTTTGGGCGCCTTGCGGATTTCTTTAGGGCGCACGACGACAAAAGCGCAGGTTGAGTATTTGTTAGAACAATTACAAAAAACTATTAAGCAAATAAGAGGTTGAGAATTAACTGGTAGCCTTAGGCTTCTGGCGAGTTCCGCAGCCACGGCGCTTACTTGATTGCCTTTTATATTTAGAATAAGCGACGTGAGCGAGGACTGTTCGAGCAAAGAAGTCTAAGGCTGCCAGTTAATATTAAAAGGGACATTTATGCAAGAGCGTATCATTCATTCTCTGCGCAATAGCGCAGATTATCTTTCAGGCGAGGAAATCAGCCGCAACCTTAATATCAGCCGTGCCGGGATCTGGAAACATATCGAAGATTTTCGCCGTCAGGGCTATCAGATTGACGCTGTTCCACGACGGGGATATCGAATTTTGAGCGCTCCGGACAAGCTTTTGCCCTGGGAGATCAAATTTAATTTGGGAACCAAGACAATGGGATCAGAAATTGTTTACAAACAAACGCTTGTCTCAACGATGGATGAAGCGGTTGGTTTGGGTATTTTAGGTTGTAGCGCCGGAACACTTGTCTGCGCCGAGACACAGAGCAAAGGCCGCGGACGGCTTGGCCGCGAGTGGGTTTCTCCGTCGGGAAAAGGAATTTATGCTTCGCTTGTCCTTCGGCCTTTAACGCCGTTAAGCCAAGTCGCTCAACTAACGCTTGTCTCGGCAGTTGCTATTGTTAGCGCTTTGCGCAGTGTGTCAGGACTAGATGTCCAGATCAAATGGCCCAATGACATTTTTGTCGACGGAAAAAAAATTGCTGGTATTTTGACCGAGTTAAACGCGGAGATGGACCGCGTGCGTTTTGTCGTTGTTGGTTTTGGGATTAATGTTAACAGCCTTGAGTCACAGCTGCCCGCTGAAGCGACGTCTTTAAAGATCGAAACCAAAAAAGATTTTTCGCGGATTGCCGTTTTACAAGAAGTCTTGCGCGCCTTTGAAAAGTGGCTTGATATTTTTGAAACACAAGGTTTTGCACCTGTTCGCAGCCGATGGAAAGAGCTCTCGTACACTTTAGGAAAAAACGTTAAGTTTGTCGAGCCTGGAGGAGAAGTCGTCGGCCTTGCTTTTGATTTGTCCTCCGACGGGAGTTTGCTTTTAAGAAAAGATAATGGAGAAATTGTCAAAAAATATTCCGGGGATGCTCTGCATTTTTAGTGCAGTGTGTGCGTGTGACGAAAATGAGTTGCGACGACTTTTTAAATAATACACTTTTGCAGCTTGCCGATAAAGGCCTTTTGCGAACAGTACGTACTCTGGAAGGCAGTCAAGGCCGAGAGATTATTCTTGACGGGAAAAAAGTCTTAAATTTTTGTTCGAATAATTATTTAGGCTTGGCCGACGACCCGAGAATAAAAGAGGCTGCTGTCGAAAGTATACAGCAGCAGGGTTTTGGTGCGGGCGCTTCACGTTTGGTTTGCGGAAATTTTCTAAGCCACACGGCCCTTGAAAATAAAATGGCGCAGTTTAAAAAAACAGAGCGTTGTTTGCTTTTTAATAGCGGGTATACGGCCAACGTGGGGATTATTTCTTCGATGTTTGGCAGGGACGATATTATTTTTAGCGACAAGCTTAATCATGCCTCTATTCTCGACGGAATATTATTAAGTGGCGCTGAATATAAACGTTTTAACCATGCGGATACCGAGTCGTTGGAGGCGATGCTCAAGGCGAGTTTGCCGACGAGAAGAAAATTAATCGTCACGGATAGTGTCTTTAGCATGGATGGGGATTTAGCGCCTTTGCCAGAGATTATTGTGTTGGCAAAAAAATATGATGCGATGGTTATGGTCGATGAGGCCCACGGCTTTGGCGTTTTGGGTAAGGATGGCTGTGGCGCCGTCGAGCATTTTGGGCTTGAAGGACAAATTGATATTCAGATGGGGACATTTTCAAAAGCGGCAGGGAGTTTTGGCGCTTACTGTTGCGGCAGTGCGACATTAATCGATTTTTTGATCAATAAAGCGCGCAGTTTTATTTATACAACCGGCTTGCCGCCTAACGTTGTTGCCGCGTCTTTAAAAGCCATTGAAATTATTCAACAGGAACCAGAAAGACGCCAGAGGCTCTGGGAGAACACGCATTTTGTTTTGGAGAGTCTAAAAAATTTGGGATTTGATACATTAAAAAGCCAAACACCGATTGTGCCAATTGTCGTTAAGGATGCCGCGTTGTGCGTTGAGTTTTCAAAAAGATTGTTTGAGGCGGGCATTTTTGTTTCGGCGATTCGGCCTCCGACGGTGCCGGCTAACACCGCGCGTTTGCGCGTGACGCTTATGGCGACACACACTCGCGAAGATTTAGAAAGGCTCATAAAACATTTCGAAATCATAGGAAAGCAATTATGCCTTATTTAAAAACACCGCGGGGTTTAAATTGGCATTATCAGCTTGTTGGAGAAGGACCGACGCTGCTTTTTTTGCACGGGTTTGGCGTCAACAGCCGCATCTGGCGACAGCAGATCAAATATTTTTCTGATAATTATCGGGTTATTGCCGTTGATCTTCCAGGGCATGGCCAGAGCGATTGGCAGAATATCAGTCTGACGGATATGGGAGAGGACATCGAATTTTTGTTGCAGCACTTAGGCTGCCAACAGGTCGGGATTGTGGCCAGCTCTTTTGGTGGCTTGGTGGCGTTAAAAATATTTGAGTTAAATCAAAGACGCATCAAATTTTTCGTTTTTGCTGGTTCCCAGCCAAAGTTTTGCGCTTGCGAAGATTATCCTTTTGGGTTACCCCGAGAGCGCATCGCCAAACTTGCCGCCCAGCTTCAAACGGATTATCCGTCGATGATCAATGTTTTTTTTAGGTCATTGTTTACGCCTTCTGAGCGTGCGACACGGCGTTTTAAATGGGTGCAAACGTTTCGAAAAACAGATTTTTTGCCACGCAAAGAAGCACTTTTGGCGCTTTTGGTGATTTTGGAAAAGGAAGATTTGCGAAACATTTTTTATGCCCAACAGCGTCCGATTCTTTTTATCAACGGCAGTGAAGATTATATTTGCCAAAAAAGTTTTTATGAGAGCTTGCAAGGAAAGATTCCGACGGCACATTTTGTCTGGTTTAATAAATGCGGACATTTTCCGTTTATCAGCCGTCCACACGAGTTTAACGGTGCGGTTGCAGGATTTTTGGAAAGCCAGAGAATATGATTTTAAATTCAGAAAATTATTCTGTCCGTCGGGCTTTTTCGGACGCGGCCAAACGGTATGAAAATTTATCGAGTTTACAGTATGAGATTGGTTGCAAACTGATCGAAAATAATTTCTCGTCTAGTTTTCGCGGACGCGTTTTGGATGTTGGTATGGGAACAGGACAGCTGACCGACCGTTTGTCGGGCCTTTGTCCGGATGCCAAGATCGTTGGGATTGACTTTGCCAGCGGGATGGTGTTTAGGGCGAAGGAAACCTACGCAACTTTTAAGGGGATTGTTGCTGATGCGCAGGCCTTGCCTTTTGTGTGCGAAAGTTTTGATGCGGTCATTTCAAATGCAGCTTATCAGTGGATGCGTGATTTACCGACGGCATTTAAACAGGCTAATCGGGTTTTAAAAAAGAGCGGCAGATTTTATGCTGCGCTTTTTGGGCGCGAAACGCTTCATGAGCTTTTTGAGTCACTTGAAAGTATTTCAGGTTTTCGGGCGAATAAGGAAAAATTTGTCCGATTAGCGGACGAAAATTCCGTCAAAAAAGCTTTTTTGGACGCAGGATTCGGGGACATTGAATGCCATTCGCAAATAAGCACAATGAGTTTTGAAAATCTTCGCAGTTTGCTTTTGTGGTTAAAGGCGATTGGGGCTAATAGGCTAAATCCTCGCATGTATTTGGGGCCTGAGATTTTTTTAAAGGCCGAAGAATATTATCAAAAATATTTCAAGGCCGGCACTGGTCTGACGGCTAGTTTTGAAGTCATTTGGATGAAAGGAAAAAAATGAACAATAAAGATAATGATGTCATAAGTCCGCTCGATTTTTTTGATGATATCGACGAGCAAGTTGCCCAAAAGACGCCCGATAAGGACGTAAAAGTTTCTTCTCTACCAGGCCGTCAGCGCACCCGACGCCACAGAAGCCATAACCGCAGAACAGAAAAGCGCGGCCGTGCGTTTTTTATTTCAGCGACCGATACCGGCGTTGGAAAAACAACAGCCATCAAAGTGCTGGCAACGCTTTTAAAAAAGCAGGGATTAGACGTAGGCGTGATGAAGCCTGTGCAATGCGCCGGGGACGATGCAAAATCTTTAAAGGAGTTTTTGCAAGTTGACGATCTGCTTGACGAAATTAATCCGTATTGTGCCAAAGAACCGTTTTCGCCGCACATTGCTTTTGCCCGTGAAAAAATTCAGGTGCACAAGGATAAAATTATTTCGACATTTCAAAAACTTCGTCGTCGGCATGATGTTTTGCTCGTCGAAGGAGCCGGTGGCTTGATGGTCCCTATCCGCGAAAATTATTTGATGGTGGATTTGGTCAAGGAACTTGATCTGGAAATTGTGATCGTCAGTCGCTTAGGGTTGGGAACAATTAATCATACTCTCTTAACGATCAGCAAAGCCAAAGATATGGGAATCAAAGTTTGCGGTGTCATTTTTTCCCAAGTCAGCGAAGGTGCCCTCGGTGTTCCTGAAAAAACAAATCCTTCTGCCATCAAAGAGTTAAGCTCTGTTGCGGGTCTCGGCATTATTCCTTTTATGGAAAATATTTCGGAAGAAAAAATTTTAAACGCCTGCAAGGAAAAAATTGACCTTAAGCCGTTTTTGACATCTGATCGGACAAGCAAAACACCCCAGCTTGTTTTGGATGACAAAAATTTTGTCTGGCACCCGTTTACCCAGATGAAAGATTGGCTCGACGATAAGCCGCTTATTATCGACCGTGCAGAAGGCTGTCATTTGATTGACACCGAAGGACACAGTTATTTAGACGGCGTGTCAAGTTTGTGGGTCAATATCCATGGGCACAATCATCCTTTGATCAACGCGGCGATTAAAGAGCAGTTGACGCGTTTGGACCACTCGACGTTTTTGGGGTTGTCCAATACCCCGGCTATTAAGCTGGCAAAAAAGTTGGTTTCCGTGGCACCTAAGGGACTTGAAAAAGTTTTTTATTCTGACAATGGCTCGACGGCTGTTGAGGTGGCGATCAAAATGGCGTATCAATATTGGCAAAATACCGCAGAAGTAAAGAAAATAAAAATGGTTCATCTGGCTAATTCTTATCACGGAGACACTTTAGGAAGCGTCAGTGTTGGGGGAATGGATCTGTTTCACAAAGCTTATAAAAATTTGACTTTCCCGACGGTGCAGTTGGATTTTCCGGATGGGTATCGCAATGTGCATTTTGAACGAGTATTAAATCAGCTTGAAGAACTTTTTGTATCGTCGTCTGCTGAAATTGCGGCTTTGGTTGTTGAGCCGTTAGTCCAGGGGGCAGGCGGGATGATTGTTTGGCCGCATGGCCTTTTAAAGCGTATGAAAGAATTGTGTGAAAAACACAATGTCTTTTTAATCGCCGATGAGGTGGCAACCGGTTTTGGCCGTACGGGTAAAATGTTTGCCTGCGAGCACGAGAGTGTTGTGCCCGACTTTTTGTGTCTGGCCAAGGGCTTGACCGGCGGGTATTTGCCGCTTGCGGCGACGTTAACGACAAAAAAGGTTTTTGACGGTTTTGTTTTTGATTACAAGGAACAAAAGACATTTTTTCATGGGCATACGTATACAGGAAATCCTTTGGCCTGCGCTGCGGCTTTGGCCAATTTGGAAGTGTTTTCCGTCGATAATACATTAGCAAAACTTCAACCTAAGATTCAAATTTTAACGGAAAAATTAAAGACATTTGAAAGTTTGCCTTTCGTTGGAAACATTAGGCAAAAAGGTTTTATGGCCGGCATTGAATTGGTCAAAGACAAAGAAAGTAAAGAACCATTCCGATGGGAAGAAAAGATTGGGATCAAGGTTTGTCAAAAGGCTCGAGAACGCGGCGTTATTTTGAGGCCTTTGGGCAATGTGATTGTCCTGATGCCGCCTTTGTCGATTTCCAAGCGGGAACTGGATTATCTTTTGCAGGTCGTATATTGGGCCATTGCGAATTTAGGGCAAGTCCTGCCGGCTCAATGAACGGTCCCCGGTAGATTCCCGCCTAACGGCGGGAGAAAATCGGGGCTGCGTTCAATTCGCCGTTCGGACTTACCCTAAATTCTCAAGAAGACATGAGTCTTAATATGAATAAGAAGAATTCTAAAAAAGTTTTTGTCGCGATGAGCGGTGGGGTAGATTCCTCGGTCGTTGCCGGCCTTATGAAAGAGGCTGGGCATGATGTTGTGGGCGTTACGATGTGCTTTAGCATATCGCATCCCAACAGCAAAAAGCCTTCTTGCTGCGGGGTCGACGGCATTACGGATGCTCGTCGGGCGGCGCAGATTTTGGATATCCCGCATTATGTTTTGGATTTTGCGGCGGACATCAATGATTTTATCATTGAGGACTTTACCAATGAATATTTAAACGGGCGCACGCCTAATCCGTGTGTGCGCTGCAATCAGCATTTGAAATTCGGTTCGCTTTATAAGAAAGTCATGGCGATGGGGGGCGAATTTTTGGCGACGGGTCATTATGGAAAAATTGTTTTTAATGCGCAAAAGAATCGGTATGAACTTTATAAAGCTGTTGACGAGCGCAAAGACCAAAGCTATTTTCTCTATAGTATGGCCAAAGAAACATTGCCCAAAGTGCTGTTTCCTTTAGGCGATTTGAATAAGGCCCAAGTCCGCGAATTAGCACGAAAATATCAGTTAAACACCGCCGAGAAAGCTGAGAGTCAGGATATCTGTTTTGTCCCCGACGGCGGGTATAAAGAATTTATCCGTCAGCGCGTCGGTAACGCTGTCTTTGTCCCTGGGCCATTTAAAAATGAGCATGGCGAAATTGTCGGGCAGCATCAGGGAATTGCCAATTATACGATCGGACAGCGCGATAAGTTAGGGATTGCTTTAGGCGTGCCGGTGTATGTTTATAAAATTGAAAAAGAAACGAACACGGTTTATGTCGGGCCTTTGTCGATGTTGTATTCTGCGGGACTGTTGGCCAGCAATTTTAATCCTGTCAGTATGGATATTCCTCAAACGACAATTGAGGTTGCGGCCCGTATTCGTTATAATGCAGAACTTGTCAAAGCGCGGTTGACGTATTTAGGTCAAGATTCAGTTCGTTTGGATTTTTATGAACCGCAAAAATCGGTGACGCCGGGTCAGTCGGTCGTTTTTTATGACGGGGACGTGGTCTTAGGTGGAGCCACAATAGAAGAGCCGATCAAATGTGAAAGCTAAGAAAGGATTGATATGAAGATCAGTTTAGATTTGGCAAATTTAAAAGGTTTTGTTGAAAAAAAAGATTTGCAGGCGCTTGTCCCTCAATTGCAAAAAGCCCACGAGGATTTGCATTCTCGCCAAGGCAAGGGAAGCGAGTTTACCGGCTGGCTGAATCTGCCAAGCCAAACCGACAAAAAACTTTTAGCCCAACTGAAAGTTTTGGGTGAAAAAGTTCGTAAGAATTCAGATTGCATTATTTCAATTGGTATTGGCGGTTCCTATATCGGTATTCGCGCGGCCTTGGATTTTTTGTCTCGTGAGCAAAAGATTCCCGTTTATTACGCCGGGCACAACCTAAGCTCTGGGTATTTTCAGAATCTCTTTGCGAAATTAAAAAACAAGCGCGTGGCCGTGCTTGTGATTTCTAAGTCGGGCACGACGACTGAGCCAGCTTTAGGGTTTCGGCTCGTCAAAAAATTTATGGAAAGCAAATATTCCGCCGCCCAGTTAAAACAAAGAATCATCTGCATTACCGACGAGAAAAAAGGCGCATTGCGCTCGATAGCTAATGATGAGGGCTACCGCACGTATCCGATTGCCGATGATATCGGCGGGCGGTTTTCTGTTCTGGCTCCGGTAGGCTTAGTGCCGCTGGCTATGGCCGGTATTGACATAGCTTCTCTAATTAAGGGTGCCGCTGATGCCGAAAAAGAACTTGGGCAAGCGGACTTGGAAAAAAATATGGCTTGGCAATATGCAGCCAGCCGCTATCTTTTGTATAAGCAAAAGAAGGTCATTGAAATAAAGGCGTTTTTTTATGAAGAGATGGATTTTATCGGCGAGTGGTGGAAACAGCTTTTTGGCGAAAGCGAAGGCAAAGAGGGCAAAGGGATTTTTCCTGCGTCGGTTAATTTTACGGCCGATCTGCACTCGATGGGCCAGTTGATTCAGGAAGGGGAACGAAATCTTTTTGAGACGTTTCTCGTTGTGAAAGACACCGGATGCAAAATACTTGTTCCTAAAGACAAAAAGAATCAGGACAATTTTAATTGTGTCGCCGGAAAAAATTTAGATTGGGTCAATGAGCAGGCCTACAAGGCCACGGCTATGGCGCATTTCGAGGGCGGGGTCCCGAACATGACAATCACTCTGCCTAAATTTGACGCGTATACTTTAGGCCAGTTATTTTATTTTTATGAAAAATCCGTCGCCCTGACCGGTTATCTGATGGGGGTCAATCCGTTTAATCAGCCTGGAGTGGAGGCCTACAAAACCAAGATGTTTGCCTTGCTGGGCAGAAAGTGAAGCGCCACCCCATCTCTATAGATAGGGTTTTCTGTTGCTAGGATAAACGGTATTTTTGTTGTCAGCCGCAGTTTAAAGTTGTGATAAGATAACGCTATGAAATTTCCTTCTTTTGGGAAAAAAGATGCGCAACCTATTGTGCCGGCACCTAAAGGGGCGCCAAAGGCCGCTGTTTTGGCGTCTAAACCGCCGGCTTTTCCCGACGGGAAAAAACAAATTTTTACGGGTCTTGTTTTTATTTTTGTTTCATTTTTAGGGGCGGTTTTTTTATTGTACTTGACCGTCAATGCACAAAGCGCAAAGGAAGTTGAAGTCAAAGACCTAAATGAAAAACTTCTGCTGGTAAGTACCGAAAAACAAGCGGCTACAAGCCAAAAAGAAGAATTGCAGCAGCAGGTCGGCCGGGTTCTTGATTTAGAAAAAGTTGTCCGTGCTTCCGAAAAAGTTCACGGAGAAAGCGAGGCTGACCGCAAAGAAGGTTCCTTATGGATCAACCGCAAGTCTGGGAATGCGATGGTTACGCTGGGTGTTTTAAACGGCGTGACGAAAGGAGTCCGCTTAGGGGTTTTTGAGGCAGATAAAAGAGTCGGAACCGTGAAGGTGACATCGGCGCTGGATGTTGTTTCTTACGTTGAGCCAGTTGACAAAAAACTCACGGAGTTTAGCCGTGATTACTATCAGGTCAAACCGGATTAATATAAAAATTTTTTTAAGGGAGTTATCGTTATGGGCAATTTAGGGTTTTTAGAAATACTTTTGATCTTGGTTGTGATCCTGTTTCTTTTCGGCTCTAAGCGTCTTCCTGAAATCGGCAGTTCATTAGGCAAAGCGATTCGTGAATTTCAGAAAGCCCTTAAAGGCGAGGACGAAAAAAAAGATTCCGACGAAAAAAAGTCATAAAACACGTGCTGCGCTGATGTCCCAACCTGAAATTTTTGTTTCATTCTTTAGTCATTTGCAGGAATTGCGCGATCGTTTGCTTAAAGCGATCGGCGCTTTCGTGCTGGCGACGATTTTAGTCTGGAATTTTATTGATCCTCTGATTGGACTTATCGTTTCTCCTGTCGGAAAAATTGTTTTTACCTCTCCTGCTGAAGCTTTTAATGCCCGCATGACCCTTTCGATGATTGGCGGCTTTCTTTTATCGTTGCCGGTTATTCTTTACCAAATTTGGAAATTTGTTTCTTTGGGCTTAACAGACCAAGAAAAAAAGTATGTTTATGTATTTGGCCCCTTGTCGCTTGTGTTCTTTTTTGCCGGCATCGGGTTTGGTTATTTTGTGATTTTGCCGATTTCGCTTAAATTTTTAATGAGTTTTTCTTCACCCTGGATGGTTCCGATGATTACGGTGGATAATTACATTTCTTTCGTTGGGACGATAATAATCTCGTCGGGTGTTACGTTTGAATTGCCGCTTATTCTGGCATTTTTGACACGCTTGGGCATTGCAACACCGCAATTCTTGCGCGAAAAACGTCGTTATGCGATCGTGATTATTCTGATCGTTGCCGCAATATTGACTCCTCCGGATGTTGTCAGCCAAATTATTTTGACAATTCCGCTTTTGGCCTTATATGAATTAGGAATAGTTTTTTCGCATTGGGCTGTGGCTAATCGCAGATTGTTATAATTTTTATTTATGTTCCAAAATAAGTACGGTATACTGACTTTCATATTTCTGAGTTTGCAGGCAACGTTCTTTTAGGGAGGGCTTTATGAAAATTGATGAACTTCGTGATTTGCTCAAAGACAAGCGCGTGATTGAGGAGATCAACCGGCATTTGTGGATTGAGAGTCAAAAAGCGGGTTATTCAATCGGTATTGAACGTGCAACCGATGAGTGGCTAAGACTTTATGCGGAAGGTTGGATGAAGTATCATCTTCCTGAAAAGTATTCGGCTGTTCAAGCTAAGAAGCGTAAAGGCCAAGAACGCACTAAACGTGACGAGAAAACAAAAAAGTTAGCTAATCGCAATAAGAAATAAAAGATTATTTTTTAAACCCCTGTTTGCGAAAGCAAGCGGGGGTTTATTTTTTTTCAGGGAAGGTTAATAGGCCGACAAGAAAAAACAATGAGATAAAACTTACCATCACTCCTGCATAGAACGACAACGGTATAAATTTAAATTGGATTTCGTGTATTCCTTCGGGGACAAAGACGCTACGCATAAGATAATTTGTTTGAAAAACTTTTGCATTCTTCCCGTCGATCGTAACTTTCCAATCGGGGTGATACGATTGCGTGAGGACAACAAAACCGGGATGTTCCATTCGCGCGGTCAGAAAAATTTCGTTAGGGTTTTCGTGGTTCATTTTGACGATTGAAGCATCTTCGATGGGTGTGTTGTTAAGCTGTGCCGAAAGGTTTTGGTTGTCAGGATCGCTGATAATAATGCCTTGTCGGCCGGCGGTACTAAGACGTCCGATTAAATTCAGAGATTTTGTTTTGTCGGGTTCGAAAATTGCGCGGTGTACAACGTAAGCGCGCGGGAATGCGGTTGGACGTTCAAAAATAACAACTTCTTTTTGATAGACAGCTGTCAGTTTAAGCAGATTTTCTAAATTCATTTTTGGTGGTGCGACAATGTAACGAACGCCCAGCAGATCGAGTATGTAATGGCGCTTGTTTTCAATGGGCATCGCACGCAAGGCGGGAGGCCGCAAATCTTTTTGGAAATGGTTTTCGATGACCAGAGCGTTGACAAAGTCTACAAATCTCGTCGGGACAAGTCCTAAAAAATAACCTAAGTCATCAACGCCAAAACCAGTTGCTGTATTTGGGTAAAATGCCCAAAAGATGCCGTAGCTGCGCGCAGGTTCATTGCGTGATTTTAAAAATTCGATGTAAGGCACTTTGGCAAAAGAGTCAAACCGTTTGGGATGTTCGCGGTGAATGTAGAGAAATAATTCTAAAAAGATAAGGACCAAAAGGACAATGCTTAAAGATTTCCTTTTTAAGAGGCGTCGGTCCTTAAGTACTAGGATAATTTGGAATATCAGAAGCAGAAAAAAAGCAAAGACGCTTGCAGCTAGTGAAATATGAAAATGCGTGGCATGGCGAAGAATATAAAGATGAGTGCCGACGATTATTAAAAGGCCGAGAGTAAAAATAAGTGCTTTAAAGAATAACTTTTTAGAACTGGTTATCGAACGAAAGCCCATCCCGCTTAAAACAGCGACGCAAAACGCTGCTAAGGGTGGCGTATGAATCGCATAGCGGCATGTATCAAATATTGGCAGGTGGCCGATCCAGTTAATAAATGGCAGGCCATAAGCTTTGCTGAGAATCAGCAGTAAAAGGAGCATAAAAAAATAATTGAGCCCTTTTTTGTGGTTATTAAAAAGACTTAAAAAAGTCAAAGCCAAAGGCAGCGTCCCTAAATATCCGCCCCACCAGCCGGCAAACGTAAAATCAAAGGTAAGGTTTTCTTTTTGGAAAAAATGTGGCAAAGCTAAGCTTAAAGCACGGTCCCTTTGTTCTTCCATCAAAAGGCCTGTGCCCGCAGGATGGCCGCTCCAGAATTCTCCGACGAGATTTCTCAAGAAAGGAAAAAGGACGATTGATGCAAGTGCCGCTCCTAGCAGGTAAGCGCCTGTATAAGAGAGAAATAATTTTTTGTAATTATTTTTTGAACTTAGGGAAAATGTTTGAAAAACAAAAAAAACAAAACCAACAACATTGACAAAAAAAACGTGTTCCGGATGGCCGGCAAAAATCGTTAAGCTGATGACCAGTGCTAATGTTGCAAGAGAATGACGGCTGGCTTCTCTAATAATAAGGCGGTTAAGCGCGATAAGCAGCAAAGGAAGTAAAAGATCCACGTTGGCTGTCCAGTATTGCAACAAAACCATCGGCCCGCTTAACATGAAAACGAGTGCACTGCAAAAAGCGGGCGGATCTTTAAAGCCGATACGGCGCATAAACCAAAACGTAAACAAACCGGCGAGCAGAAGACGGCTTAAAATCAAAATGTCAATGGACACGATATTAGGCAGTAAATAGACGATTAGAGTCAGCGGATAAAAAATCCCCACCTCAAGCATTCCGATCAAAGAGTAGCCGCAGGCTTGATGGGGATTCCATAAAGGCAAGATTCCTCGTCGGAGATTTTGCTTTATAAATTCATAAATCGGCTCTTCTGAAACAGGCGCATCGGTGCCATTGGCCGGAATAAAGCGGGGCTTGTTGTGCTCTTGACCGTAAACACCATTTGGCAGAGCTTGCGAATTGGCCGTCGTGACTTTTAATGTTTTGTTTAGGAAAACAACATCATAAAAAGCCGCGCATAACAAAAGACCCAAGAAAAAAAATATTTTTATAAGGCTATTTTTTGAACCGGATTTAGGCATGCGTTTAGTATAAAGGCAAGAGGATTTTGGGACAAGAAACATTTCGCCTCGCTATGGAGGGCTTTGACATTCTTTGGGGCCTCACGTTAGCGGCCCTTAAAGTCATAAACCAAAACCCCCCGGGTTTAACGCCGAGGGGTTTACTGGTAAATCTTAGCTTTGAGAAATTTACTTTCTCTTTGCTGTCTTTTTCTTGGCTGCTTTTTTCTTTGTTGCCATCGTTTTCTCCTTTCTCAGAGATAAAGATGTTGATTTGTATTTATGGTTTAATATTAACACAGCACATAATAGATGCAAAAATTTTCTTAACAATTTTAAGATATTTTTTTGATTTTTTTAGAAATAAAAAAATCAAAATGAATTATTTCTCGACGAGAAAATTGATAAATATTTATTGAAAGAAATTATCCTAGTAATAATTATAAACACCTGCGAAAATATTTCTAAATTACGCGCGAAACAATATTTTTTAAATTTTTTATGACCTCTATTTATCTTCACATTCCGTTTTGTCAGCGCAAATGTTTTTATTGTTCTTTTGCTGTTTCTATTGGACAAGAAAACCGGATGGATGACTACGTGCAGGCCTTGACCAAAGAGGCGGCTGTTTATCAGGGGCAAATGATCAAGACAATCTATTTAGGCGGCGGGACACCAAGTCTTTTGACTGTGTCGCAATTGCACAAGTTGTTTTCGTTTCTTCGGCGAAATTTTTTTCTCGTCGAAGATTGTGAGATTACGATAGAAGCAAATCCGGAGAACCTTGATTTAGAAAAATCCAAAGCATTGTTTGATTTAGGCGTCAGCCGTGTGAGTTTAGGGATACAAACATTTAATGATGGGTATTTAAAGTCTTTAGGGCGTGCGCATGACTCGTTTAAAGCTTTAAGTGCGTTTAATGATTTGCGCCGCGCAGGATTTAAAAATATCAATGTGGACTTGATGTATTCTTTCCCTAACCAGACATTGGAAGAAATCAAACAAGATGTTCAAACACTTTTGGGATTAGGCAGCGAACATGTTTCGATTTATACATTGACCGTCGAGCCAAACAGCAAATTTTATGTGCAAAAAATCCTTGAGCAGGACAATGAAAATCAAGCTGCGCAGTACCAACTGGTCACATCGCTTTTGGAAGAATCCGGCTTGTTGCAGTATGAGGTGAGCAATTTTAGCCGAAAGGGATTTGAGTCAAAGCATAATATAAATTATTGGGAAAGCGGAAATTACATCGGTTTAGGGATGAGCGCTCATAGCCATCACGACGGCCGACGGAGTTGGAATACGGATCGCCTTGCGCAATATTTAAAAAATGTCGAGTCTAACCAAAGTCCTCAAGACGGTCAGGAAATTTTATCGGGCGAAAAGCGCTTGAGGGAAGCTCTTGTTTTTGGGTTGCGGATGAATCGCGGTGTTGAACTTTCGTCGCTAGAAAGGCAGTTTAATTGTCTGTTGCCGCAAGATGTTTGCCAGCAGATTCAAGTATTAGTCGAACAAGAACTCTTAGTGATGCAAAAGAATCATTTGCAAGCCACCGGACGCGGACGTTTGTTGCTTGATGAAATCTCTGTAAAATTAATTTGACGGAGGCGTTTTAAATGAATCTTTCCCAGGGGACAAAAAAGTTTTGGATATTGGCAGCGGTCTTTTTTATGGCTGTGGTAGCTTATGCGCCCAGCATAAATAATGGTTTTACCTATTGGGATGAGGAACAGTATTTGTTGCGGAATCTGGATGTTAGATTTTTAAGTTTTGAAGGGATCAAGCGAATATTTTCTTCGACTGTTTTTGCGACGTATAGCCCATTAACCGTGTTGTCTTTTGCCTGCGAATATCATTTTTTTCAATACAATCCTGTTGTTTATCACGTGACAAATTTGTGTCTGCATCTGTGGGTTGTGTTTTTTGTATATGTGCTGGGCTTGCGTCTGGGGCTTGGGTTTTTAGCGTGTATTTTGTCGACATTGATTTTTGCGATTCATCCTATTCACGTCGAGTCGGTGGCTTGGATTGTTGAGCGGAAAGATGTACTTTATGCGTTCTTTTATTTGGCAGCGCTGTGTGCGTATTTAAAATATGTTGATGAACATAAGCGGCGATTTTATTGGCTTGCCGTTTTTTTGGCAACGGCAAGCATCCTTTCAAAGGCCATGGCGTTAAGTTTGCCGTTAGTCCTTTTAGCCTGTGAATGGGTCAAAGGAAAAAAGATAAGTCTGCACTCCTTACTTAACAAGATCCCGTTTTTTTTGGTTGTTGTTCCTGTCGCTGCGATTACATTTCTTTTGAATGCCAGGGTGCCTCACACGGCTTCGGTTGAGACATTGTTTATTTGGATTTGGACTTTCGTTTTTTATATTGGAAAGTTTTTCTTTCCTGTCGAGCTTTTGCCGCTTTATCAATTGCCCCTTCCGGCAACATTGCAGAACCCTCAATATTCGATTTCTTTTTTGGCGTTTGTTGTGATTATTACCCTTCTTTTCTTTTTGCGAAAACAAAAATGGTTTGTTTTTTCGATTTTGTTTTATGTCTGTTCCGTGTTTTTTATTTTGCGTTTCGACGGGAAAGTCGATGTCAGTATTGTCGCCGACCGGTTTATGTATTTGCCGTGTCTGGGTTTTTGTTTTCTTTTGGGAAATGTCCTTGAACATCGTTTGAATTTTTTGAAAGTCCAAAATTCCCGCTGGCGGATGCCTTTTGTGATTCTTTGTGTGGCGTTAAGCGTTGGACTGGCTGCAAAAACATTTTACCAGTGCAAAGTTTGGCAGGACGCTTTTTCGGTTTGGAATTATCAGATCAAAAAAACTCCTCAGGAAGCACGCGCTTACGATAATCTTGGGGCTGCGTATTTACGCAGTGGTCAACTCGATATGGCCTTGAGTCAATTAAAAAAGTCTGCCATCCTTGATCCCAAAAGCTGTGTGAGTTTTAATAATATCGGCCTTGTGTATCTTGCAAAAAAAGATTTTTCTAAAGCTGTTTCCAGTTTTCAGAGTGTGATTAATGTCAACCCTCTTTTTGATTCAATCATATATAACAATTTGGGTGTTGCGTTGAAAGATAGCGGAAATTTGTCGAACGCGGCCGACGCATTTAAGAAAGCGATTGAACTTGACCCGCGAACTCTTGAAGCCCGCTTGAATTTGTCTGAGATTTTGATCGCGCAGGATCAAAAGGCGCAGGCCGAAAAATTATACCTTCAAAATTTGGCGATTGATCCAAGTGATGACAAAACACGATTTGAACTGATCAATCTTTATTTTCATTTAAAAGACGAGCAAAAAGCCAAGCTTCTTGCGGATAAGATGATTCGTGATGCTGTTTCCCCGGAGCTGATGGTGCAGTTGGGAGGGTTTTTCTATTCAGCAAATGATCCGCAAAGGGCCCGCGGTTGTTACCAGAGGGCTATAAAAATCAATCCGCGTTACAAATTTGCTTATGAAGAATTAGGCAAGCTATTGGGGAATTACGAAAAATTTCAAGCAGCCATTGAAGTCTGGCAAATGGGACTGCGGTTTTATCCTCGGGATCCGCTGTTGCTTGATTTGATCGAACAAGCAAAAAAGCTTAACAAACAATAGGTTATTTTTTTGCGGATGCAGCTGTGTTGGGTTGTTGATACTGCTGGTTTAAATTTTCGCTGTGTTTAAAAAGTTGGAAAAGGCATTTTTCGATAAGGTTTTTGTATTTGGGCGCCATTTTTAAATTGCGCAAAATTTTAAGCGCTTGATCTAAGCGAATATTGATTTGTTCTAAGCTATAACTTAGACTTTTTGCTTCAACAAAAATTTGACGCACGGCGATGAGATCAGCGTAGGTTTTTTTATTCTTCAAAAAGATTTTCAGGAATTTCTCCCGGGCTTTTCCTTTGAGAACGCGGTAGGCATGGCAGACTAAAATCGTTTTTTTAGATTCTGTTAGGTCGCTTAAAATTGATTTGCCGATATTTTTTTCGGTGTCAAAAATTCCGATCACATCATCCTGGATTTGAAAAGCCTGGCCGATCAAAAGCCCCAGTTTCGAGAGCGCTTTAATGTCTTTGTTGTCTGCGCCGGCTAAAATAGCTCCGACGACAAGAGGGCAGTCAAACGTGTAGCGTGCGGTTTTTAGGGTGTAATTTAAAAATACATCTTTTTCGCTGACTCTGTTAAGTCCTCTTACACCGTGAAGCGTATCGGCAAACTCGCCCATTGCGGTAAAAACAGCAGTTTGGATAAAATATTTGAGCGCCCGTTCTTTGCGCTTAAGATCCTCGTTGATTGATAAAAAGGCATCGATCGCCAAAGCATAAACGATGTCTCCGGCAACGATGCTCAAATCGCAGCCTAAGCGTTTGTGCTCGGGGATATCCGCCGCTTTTTCTAAAAGTCGGTGCAGTGTCGGTTTTCCACGGCGAAGGTCCGAGCGGTCAATGATGTCATCGTGGATAAGCATAAAGTTATGCAAAAGCTCAATGCACGTCGAAGCATAATAAATCGACGGTGACATAGGCGCTGTGTCTGTGCGGTAACCTTTGTAGCTTAAGGCTAAAAGAATCGGACGGATCCGTTTGCCGTCGCGCAGTGAAAATTCGCGGATACTTTCATAGAGGATAGGATCGACTAAATGTAGTTTGTAGTCAATTTTGATTTTGTCTAAAAAGCGTTCAAGGCTTCGGTCGATTTGTTTTTTGATCTTGTTTAACATGGGCAACATCGTAACATATAGGCAAAACTGGCGCAATCAAAATGCGGCTTAGATGTGGGATTTTTTTATTCTGTGCTATGATACAAAAAAAATAAGTCGTCATAAGGAGGAAATTATGAAAAAAATTCTTTGGATCAGCCTGTTGGTTTTTGTTTGTGTTTCATCGATTGCTTTTGCGCAGGTTCCAGCCGTGCCTGTTACTTCTGAAACCAAGGAATTGGTCCGTCGGCTTTTGGAGGCCAACGGGATGCGAACGAGTTTGATTCGCATTTTTGAGGACATTATCAGCCGTGCCCCCGCTGATTCGCAGCAAGAGTTGCGCGATCTTTTAAAACCGGATGTCATTATTGATAATATAGTCCCTGTTTATGCCAAACATTTTACCCCAGCCGAGTTGACAGAGCTGATCGCTTTTTACAAAAGTCCTGTGGGTGTCAAAAATTTGGCCTTAACCCCGCAATTGATGACAGAGGTTATGCAGGTTTCGCAAAAATATTTTGAAGATAATGTCAAAAAACTAGAAAAGCCAGCCAAAACAAAGTAAATTTTGTGGGTTTTTCTGCGTGTTGATATTTTATCTAAATATATATAATTATTGGCTTTACGGACGAATTGCAGGGGTTGTTTTTTCTTTTCAATTGATTTCAAATTTTTCTTCTGGTATATTACTTGCGTTTTATCAAGAAAAAAAGGAGAAAACGCGATGATTGAACGTTATACTTTATCCAAAATGGGCAGCATTTGGACGGATGAACATAAATTCCAGATTATGTTGAACATTGAAATCTTAGCCTGCGAGGCGATGTGCAAGCTAGGCAACATTCCTAAAAAGTCGCTTGAAAAAATCAAAAAGAGCGCCAAATTTAATATCGAAGAAATTCAAAAACTAGAAGAAAGAACTAAGCACGATATCGTTGCTTTTATCAATAATGTCGGTTCGTATCTGGGGCCCGAAGCTCGTTACCTGCACATGGGATTAACCTCGTCGGATTTATTGGACACAACACTGTCTGTCCAATGTGTTGAGGCCAGCGATATTTTGATTGCCGATATTCGTAAGCTTCTGATGGTTTTAAAAATTAAAGCCAAAAAATATAAGGACACCAATTGCATCGCCCGCACGCACGGGGTTCATGCGGAACCTATGACCTTTGGTCTAAAGCTTGCTGTTTGGTACGACGAGATGAAAAGAAATTTGGAGCGCATGGAGCAAGCCCGCGAAAATATGCGCGTCGGAAAACTTTCTGGTGCGGTTGGGACATATGCAAACATTGATCCGCACGTCGAGGAATTTGTCTGCGAGCAGTTAGGCTTAAAGCCGGCGAATATCGCCACCCAGATTATTCAGCGGGATATTCATTGTCAATTTGTAACCACCTTGGCTTTGATCGGAGCGTCGTTAAATAAATTTGCGACGGAAATCCGTTTATTGCAAAAGACCGAAGTTTTGGAAGTTGAAGAGCCATTTTTTAAAGGGCAAATCGGTTCCTCGGCGATGCCGCATAAACGCAATCCGGTGACCTGCGAGCGCATTTCCGGGTTGTCTCGTCTTTTGCGTTCCAATGCGATGGCTGCCTTTGAAAACATTGCGCTTTGGCATGAGCGCGATATCAGCCATTCGTCGGTTGAACGGATTATTTTGCCTGATAGTACTGCGATTCTCAATTATATGCTTAACAAATTTATTCCGATTATCGACGGGCTTTTGGTGTATCCAAAGAACATGATCGCCAGTTTAACAAAGACCAATGGGTTGATTTATTCGCAGCGTGTGCTTTTGGAACTCATGAAAAAAGGCATTACCCGCGAAGAAGCGTATGAAATTATTCAACATTGCGCGATGCAGGTTTGGCAAGATACTTCTGATTTTAAGGAAGTGCTTTATCGCGACCGCAAGGTGCGCAAGTTCCTTAAGCCCAGTGAAATTGATGCTTGTTTTGACATTAAGTATTATACCCGCCATCGGGACTTTATCTTCAAGCGTGTGGGACTCAAATAGTATTTTTGTGAGGGGAATTTATGGAAAAACGTGAAAAAATATACGAAGGCAAGGCAAAAATTCTGTATACAACGGACAATCCTGACCTGTTGATCCAGTATTTTAAGGATGACGCGACCGCTTTTAACGCGGCCAAAAAGGGATCGATTCAGGACAAGGGCATTATCAATAACAAAATCTCGACGAGAATTTTTGAATATTTGATTACTCAAGGAATCCCGACGCATTTTGAAAAAACATTAAGTGATCGCGAGATGTTAGTCAAGCGTGTGTCGATTGTCCCTTTGGAGGTCATTGTCCGCAATGTCGCGGCCGGTTCTTTGTCGCGCATTTTGGGGCTTGAAGAGGGAACACCTTTAGCCTGTCCGGTTCTTGAATTCTGCTATAAAGAAGACAAACTCAATGATCCGATGATCAATGAAACGCATATCCGGGCGCTTAAACTTGCTACCGACGAGGAAGTTGAGCAGATCAAAAAATATACGTTAAAAATCAATGAGCTTATGCTCACGTTCTTTTCTCTGTTAAATATTAAACTCGTTGATTTTAAATTAGAATTTGGCCGCTACAAGGGCAAGGTCATTTTGGCCGATGAAATATCGCCGGACACGTGCCGGCTTTGGGATGCCAAGACCGGGCAGAAACTTGATAAAGATCGTTTCCGTCGGGATTTAGGTAATATCGAAGAAGCCTACCAAGAGGTTCTAAGTAGAGTCAGCCGGTAGCACTGTGTTACCTAAATTATTTATAGTGGAACACAGTACAGCACTGCGCTTTTTCGAAAGTAAGCATTATAAAGATTAATGTAACAGCGCAGTCGTCCCCCCACAGTATGCTTTGGCGTGTACAAATCAAAGATAAAGCGGGAATTTTTGATCCTGCGGCAGAAGGCATTAAAAAAGATGTCGCGGATATTGTTTTGCGTCCCCTTCAGGAAGTCCGCATTGTGCAGGTGTATATTTTAAGCGGAGAGTTAAGCGCTTTACAGGTTGAACTCATCGCCGCTGAACTGTTGACCGACAAAGTGACCCAGGAATATTATTTTTGTCCAGCGCATGAATACGCCATTGGTTTTCAGGAAAGCGATCATGTCGTTGAAATTGCGCATAATGCTGGGGTCATGGATCCTGTCGAGGAATCGACGCTTAAAGGTATTCGTGATCTTGGCATCGAAACAGCACAAAGTGTCCGCACGGCCCGTCAGTATCACTTTAAAGGCAAACTTTCCGAAGCCGAACTTAAAACGATCGTTGAAAAAGTCCTTTCCAATAAACTCATCCAGCATGTTGTTAAAGGTTTTGTTGCGCCTCTTAAAGTCGAGACGAGCGTTTCAAAGCAGGTCAATGTCGCTTGTGTTGAGATTTTGGCTGCCGATCAAAACAAACTTTTGCAAATCAGTAAACAAGGACAGTTGTTTTTAAATTTGCACGAGATGCAGGCGATACAAAATCATTTTAAAAAGTTGGGGCGAAATCCAACGGATTGTGAATTAGAAACTGTTGCGCAAACTTGGAGTGAGCATTGCCATCACAAAACATTTCGCGGCAATATCCGTTATCGCGTTAAACAAGGTACAAAGTTTAAGACGACGATCATTCGCAATTTGCTTAAATCGACGATTGCCAAAGCGACGCATTCTCTTAATAAGTCTTGGTGTGTTTCGGTTTTTCATGACAACGCCGGGGTGATCAAGTTTGATAAAGACGATCATGTGTGTTTCAAAGTCGAAACGCATAATCATCCTAGCGCTTTGGAGCCTTTTGGCGGAGCTAACACCGGTATCGGCGGGGTCATCCGTGATATTTTGGGAACCGGTCTGGGCGCCAAACCGATTTGCAATACGGATGTTTTTTGTTTTGCTCCGCCGGACACGGATTTAAAAGATTTGCCCGCTGGAACTTTGCACCCTAAACGTGTTATGAAAGGGGTCGTCAGCGGGGTGCGCGATTATGGCAACAAAATGGGGATTCCGACGGTCAATGGAGCGGTTTTGTTTGATCAGGGGTTTGTGGGTAATCCGCTTGTTTTTTGCGGCACGGTCGGCGTGATCCCTAAGGGCATGGAAAAAAAGAAAACCCATACAGGCGATTTGATTGTTGTTGCCGGCGGGCGAACCGGCCGCGACGGGATTCATGGCGCGACGTTTTCCTCTGGAGAGCTTACTGATGAAAGCGAGGTTGTCTCCAGCGGTGCCGTTCAGATTGGGCATCCTATTCAAGAGAAAAAAGTGCTCGATGTTCTTTTGAAAGCGCGTGACGCAGGACTTTATTCGGCTATCACTGATTGCGGGGCTGGCGGACTTTCAAGTGCCGTCGGAGAAATGGCCCAGCATTTAGGCGCGAGCGTTTATCTGGAAAAGGTCCCGTTAAAATATCAGGGCTTGTCCTATTCGGAAATCTGGATTTCTGAATCGCAGGAACGCATGGTCATGTCAGTGCCGCCGAAGAATGCACAAAAACTTTTAAAGATTTTTAGCGACGAAAATGTGGAGGCGACTGTTATCGGCGCGTTTGACAATGATCAAAAACTCAAGCTTTTCTTTCAGGACGTCTGTGTTTGCGATATGGACATGGCGTTTTTGCACGACGGGATACCGGACATTACCAAAGAAGCGCTCTGGGAAATACCTAAACATCAAGAGCCCAAATTTGCTTGCCCCAAAGATTTGAATGAGTCGCTTTTTGAAGCGCTGTCGCATTTGAACGTTTGTTCGAAAGAGTGGATCATCCGTCAGTACGATCATGAGGTTCAGGGGGGCAGCATTATTAAACCTTTAGTCGGAAAACATGCCGACGGACCGTCTGATGCTGCAGTCATTTTGCCAAAACTCGGCGGTAAAAAAGCGGTCGCAATTTCCAATGGGGTCAATTTTCGTTATGGAAAAATTGATCCGTTTTGGATGGCGGCCGGTTGTATCGATGAAGCGATACGCCAGATTATCAGCGTCGGAGGAGACCTCAAAGAGCTGGCGCTTTTGGATAATTTTTGTTGGGGGAACCCCGATAAACCGGATCGTTTAGGTGGACTTGTTCGTTGTGCAGAAGGTTGTTATAAAGCAGCAATGGCCTTCGGGACGCCGTTTATTTCAGGTAAGGACAGTTTGTATAATGAATTTGCCGTCGGAAAAGAAACAATTGCGATCCCGGGCACAATTTTAATTTCTGCAATCGGTATTGTGGACGATGTCAACCGCTGTCTGACGATGGATTTTAAAAAGAGCGGCAATCTTATTTATGTCGTCGGAAACACCTTGCCGGAATTAGGTGGTTCGATTTATTTTGACAATCACCATGCGATCGGCAACACTGTCCCGCAAGTCAATTTTTCGAGCGCTTTAAAAACTTTTGAAACTTTGTCGGCGGCCGTTGGGGCCCGTTTGGTTTCTTCGATTCATGATTGTTCGGAGGGCGGGTTAGCCGTTGCTTTAGCTGAAATGGCTTTTAGCGGTGGGTTTGGTGTAACGGTGCGTTTGGATCAAGTGCCGCTTAAAGGAAAAATGACTCGCAATGATTTTGTTTTATTTTCCGAATCGCATTCGCGTTTTGTCGTCGAGATTGAGCCGGGGAAGCAAAAGCTGTTTGAAAAAGCATTGAAAGGTTTGCCGTGTGCCTGCATTGGGCGCGTTGAAGAAACGAGTGAATTTTTAATTTATGGACTGGACAAAAAAGTTTGCGTTAATGCCCATATCGACGATTTGAAAGAAGCCTGGCAAAAACCGCTGTGCTGGTAATTTTAGCGGCAAATTAAGGAGATTTTCCGTATGGTAAATAAAAGGCGTAGAAGAACAGATAATGAATTGACCAAAATGGAAGACCCTTGGCGCGTTTTTCGGATTATGGCCGAATTTGTCGAGGGATTTGATGAAATGTCCAAAGTCGGAGACGCAGTTAGTATTTTTGGTTCTGCCCGCACTAAAAAAACAGACCATTTTTACAAGCTTGCTGAGCAAACGGCGTCGTTGCTGGTCAAAGAAGGATTTGCTGTGATTACCGGCGGGGGTCCTGGGATCATGGAAGCCGGCAACAAAGGAGCTGCGGAAGCTGAAGGCGAATCCGTCGGGCTTAACATTGACCTTCCCTTTGAACAGAAGCCCAATCCGTTTGCCAAAACGCTTATCAATTTTCATTACTTTTTTTGCCGCAAGGTCATGTTTGTCAAATATGCCAAAGCGTTCGTGATTTTTCCCGGCGGGTTTGGGACGATGGATGAGCTTTTTGAAAGTTTGACTTTGATCCAGACGCAGCGCATTGAGCGATTTCCCGTTATTCTCGTCGGAAAAGAATACTGGAAAGGTTTGTTGGAGTGGTTAAAAAATACCATGGCCGCCGAAAAAAATATTGACCTTGCCGATCTGGATATGTTTAAAGTAGTCGATACCGCCGAGGATGTTGCCAAAGAAATTAAGGATTTTTATATTAAACAAGATTTTGATAACCTGATTAATCCCAAAAAATGGTTCACCCCAAAGTCCTAGTTTTGCGTACCGCAGGAACCAATTGCGATGTGGAGACAGCTTTCGCTTTTGAAAGTTCTGGTGCTCACGTTGAGCGAGTCCACATTAATCGGCTTGTCAGCGGTGAAAAGAAATTAGAGAATTATCAGATCCTCGCGCTTGCCGGCGGGTTTAGTTATGGGGATGATATTATCTCGGGACGCATTTTGGCCAATGAACTTCGTCTGCGTCTGGGAGAAGAAATAAAGCGTTTTATTGCCGACGGAAAACTTATTATCGGGATTTGCAATGGGTTTCAGGTTTTGGTGCGAGCAGGAATTTTGCCTGGGACGTTTTTTCAGCGGGTCCCCCGCGTTGCGGGACTTGCGCTGCCGTTGCGGGATCCTGCCTTCCTTAATTCTTTCGGAAAGGCAAGGGAACTCCCCTTCGCGTCACCCGCTGTCGAGCAGATAGTCTTTTCGCAAACTGTAACGCTGACGCATAATGATTCCGGAAAATTTGAAGACCGTTGGATTTACTTAAAGCCCGACGGACATTGTGTTTGGACGCAAGGCTTAAATGAAGTGATCTATTTACCGGTGGCGCATGCGGAGGGGAAATTTGTTGCTTTAGATGAAAATGTTTTGAGTCGTTTAAAAGACAGCGGGCAAGTTATTTTTCGCTATTGTGATGAAAATGGGGATACTCCGGTTTATCCTGCGAATCCCAATGGTGCGATTGATAATATCGCCGGGATTACGGATGCGACAGGACGGATTTTGGGGCTGATGCCGCATCCGGAAAGACATTTTCTTTCGCTTCAACATCCGTCGTGGACGCGATTGGCGTCGCGCGAAAAGTTTGGCCAAGGGGCTAAGATTTTTGAAAACGGGGTAGAGTATATAAAGAAGAATTTGATTTAGAATGTTTATGAGTGGCTGTTAAAGCATCCTTCCTTAGCTCAAACAGTCCTCGCGCACGCCACTTGCTCTGAATTTTAAAGGCATACAGGTAAGCGGCGTGGCTGCGGAACTCGCTTAGGAAGGATACTTTAACAACCACTCGAAATTAATATGAAAAACGGATTAACGTATAAAGACAGCGGTGTGGATATCGACGAAGCAAATCGTTTCGTCGATGGCATTGGCGCTTTGGTCAAGTCGACAATGGTTAAGGGGGCTTTGTCGCGCAAAGGGTCTTTTGGCGGACTTTTTGAGTTAGGCGGCAAATATAAAAATCCCGTTCTGGTTTCCTCGACGGATGGTGTGGGGACAAAACTTCTGATCGCTAAAAGTGCCAATATCCACGACACGGTTGGCATTGACCTTGTTGCCATGAATGTCAATGATGTGCTTTGTGTCGGCGCTAAACCGCTTTTCTTTTTGGATTATATTGCTTGCGGCAAGGTGCATCCTAAGCTTTTAATCGAAGTCGTGAAAGGAATTACCGAAGGTTGTCGGCAGGCTGGCTGTGCTTTGGTGGGCGGCGAGACAGCGGAAATGCCCGGGCTTTACAGGCAAGATGAGTACGACTTAGCTGGTTTTACCGTCGGGGTTGTTGAAAAGAAAAATATTATTGACGGTTCTAAGATTCGGATTGGGGATGTTGTGATTGGTTTGGCGTCCAGCGGTTTGCATTCTAACGGCTTTAGCCTGGCGCGCAAAGTTTTTTCGGCTGAAGAACAAAAAGTTTTAGCTAAAGAGCTGCTTGTGCCGACGAGAATTTATGTTAAGCCAGTTTTGGCTGTTTTGGCTAAACACACGGTTCATGGGATTGCGCATGTGACCGGGGGTGCGTTTTATGAAAAGATGACGAAGATTTTACCGCAGGGAAAATGTTTTCAAATTGTCCGCGGCAGTTGGCCGGTTCCGGCGATATTTAAAAAAATCCAGGAAAAAGGCCGTGTTGCTGAGGTGGAAATGTTTCGTACATTTAACATGGGTGTCGGAATGGTTTTAGTTGTGCCGGCAAAAAATGCAGCAAAAATACGCGCTCTATTAAAAAAACAGGGCGTTGAAAATTTCGAAATCGGCCAAGTCGTTAAAGATCCTTCACAAAAAATACGGTTTGTATGATGGAAAAAAAATTAAAAGTTCTGCTCATCGGTTCTGGTGCTCGCGAGCATGCTTTAGCTTGGAAGCTTGCTCAGAGTCCGCGGCTTGAAAAGTTGTATTGTGCTCCGGGCAATGCGGGGATCGCATCCTGCGCTTTGTGCGTTGACATTAACAGCGATGATATCGCCGGTCTTTTAAAATTTGCAAAAAAAGAAAAGATTGATTTGACGGTGGTGGGCCCTGAAGCGCCTTTGACGGCGGGGATTGTCGATCAGTTCGAAAAAGCGAAACTCAAGATTTTTGGCCCAAGCCAGATGGCCGCACAGCTGGAGGGCAGCAAGACTTTTTCTAAAGAATTTATGCTCCGCTGCAATATCCCGACGGCAACATTTATGAATTTTGATCGTATTGAAGATGCTTGCGCGTTTTTAAATCACGCGCAATTTCCGCTCGTTGTTAAAGCCGACGGGTTGGCCGCTGGGAAAGGCGTTGTCATTTGTAATACTTTGCAGGAGGCGTTGGTCGCCGTTGAACAGATGATGAAAGATAAAATTTTTGCACAGGCGGGGACAAAGATTGTTATTGAAGACTTTTTGGTGGGCGAAGAGGTTTCAATTCTGGCGATTTGTGACGGCGAAGATTATCTGATTTTGGAATCTGCGCAAGATCATAAAAGAATTTTTGACGATGATTTGGGGCCTAACACCGGCGGCATGGGCGCCTACTGTCCGGCACCGGTTGTGACTGACACGCTTTTGCGAAAAATTGAAGCGCGCGTCATTGAGCCGACGGTGCGCGGGATGGCCCGTGAGGGCATGCCGTTTCGCGGGGTCCTTTACGCGGGACTTATGATAACCTCGCAGGGGCCGCAGGTTTTGGAGTACAATGTCCGTTTTGGCGATCCGGAAACGCAGGCGGTTTTGCCGCGCCTAAAAAACGATCTTATCGAACTGATTCTTGCCAGCTGCGAAGGTCGACTCAATGAAATTGAACTTGCATGGGACAAGCGTCCTTGTGTTTGCGTTGTGATGAGCTCTGGCGGTTATCCTGGGAAATATCAAACAGGTTACGAGATTAAAGGTTTGCCCGCAGCGACAGAAGAAAAAGATACTTTTGTTTTTCACGCTGGGACCAAAAAAGATGGGGATAAGATTGTTACAGCAGGGGGGCGGGTTTTGGGCGTTGTTAGTTTAGGCACTAATATTAAGGAAGCGATCAAAAAAGTTTATATAGCCGTTGAAAAAATAAAGTTTGACCACATGTTTTTCCGCCGAGATATTGCCGCCAAAGCGGTAAAAAGAGATTCGTTAAGATCCGCAGATGCAATCGGCCGGTAAAGGAGGATATCAGATGCAAAAAATTCAGGTTGCACTCATGATGGGCAGCAAGTCAGATCTTCCGACGATGGAAGAGGCGGCTAAGATTTTGAAAGATTTTGGAGTCGGCTATGAAATCAAGGTTTTGTCTGCGCATCGGACTCCGCGTGAGACAGCCGCATATGCCGAAAACGCAAAGTCAAAAGGGATACAGGTTATTATTTGCGGTGCCGGCGGTGCAGCGGCCTTGGCTGGCGTTGTCGCGGCGCATACGAACCTGCCGGTTTTAGGTGTTCCGATTGAATCTGTTTTAAATGGTTTGGATTCACTTCTTTCGACGGTGCAAATGCCTCCCGGAGTGCCGGTCGGCGCTGTTGCCATCGGAAAAAACGGGGCTAAGAATGCGGCGCTTTTGGCGATACGGATTTTGGCTTTGGCTGATCAAGGGCTAGCCAAAAAGCTTGAGGACTTTTCCGACGATCAGCGCAAGCGGGTTTTGGAGAATTAAGGGAATTTTTAATTGCGAGGCTGTTGCGGTGACCTTCCCAAGCGAGTTCCGCAGCCACGCCGCTTACCTGTTTGTCTTTTAAATTTAGAGTAAGCGGTGTGCGCGAGGACTGTTCGAGCGACGAAGGTTACCGCAATAGCCTCGTTAAAGATGATCTTGATAAAAATTGTGAAAACGCAAATTATAAAAATCAATCCCGAAACACCTGAAACAGACCGCATCGCTCATTGTGCGGGAGTCATCCGTCAGGGCGGGTTGGTTGTTTTTCCGACGGAAACGGTGTATGGGATTGCCGCGGATTTTAATAACCCTAAAGCAATGGCCCGCTTGCGGGACGTCAAGCGCCGTGACGGGGACAAGCCGTTTTCGATCCATATTTCTCAAAAAAGTCTATTGCCCAACTATACGCCGATTAAGTCGCCGGAAGTTTATAAGTTGATTGATGAGTGCTGGCCGGGCCCTTTGACGGTTGTTGTCCCCTCGTTTGAAGAGGGACGCACGATTGGCGTTCGTATTCCTCAGAATAAAATCGCTTTAAGTCTTGTTGAAGAATCGCAATGTACGGTTGCAGCTCCATCGGCTAATTTTGCTGGCAACCCGCCGCCTTCGACGTGTGAGGCGGCGCTTAAGGATCTTGACGGGTTAGTTGATTTGGCTATCGATGGAGGTGAAGCCAAATTTGGTCTGGCTTCATCGGTTGTGGATTTTACAAAAGAGGCGCCGGTTGTTTTGCGGCAGGGTCCGATTACACAAGAGGATGTCGACCGGATTACGCAAAAAAAACGTGTTCTTTTTGTTTGTACGGGTAATAGCTGCCGGTCAGTGATGGCCGAATATTTGCTCAAAGATATGTTAAAAGGCAAAGACGATGTTGAAGTTGTTTCTGCCGGAACAGCTGTTTATTTTCATACCTCGGCGAGCACGGAAACGTTAAACGTTTTGCGCAAAGAAGGGATTGATGCTTCCAAACATCAGTCGCAACCGATTGGCAGTATTTTGCTTCGCAAGTCGGACTTGATTTTGGTTATGACCCGCAGTCATCGCCAGCAAGTTTTAGAGCGCGTGCCGGCGGTTGAAAAAAGAGTGTATCAGCTGCGCGAATTTTTGCAGGAGAGGCCCGGTTACGACGGGGATTTGGATATTCCCGACCCGATGGGAAAATCTTTTGAGACGTATGAAGAGTGCGCGGTGATGATCAAAAGCGCTGTCGCTAAACTTGTAAAATTACTATAGGAAAAATTGATGAAAATTTTTATCGGCGCGGATCATCGCGGGTTTGACCTTAAAGAGCGGATCATTTCTTATTTGAAAACGCTGGGGCACACGATTGTCGATGTAGGTTCTTATGAGGTCGGTGAGATCTGTGATTATCCGCCGATCTCTTGCAAAGTAGCTATGAATGTGGCAAAGACAAAGGGCAGTCGCGGAATTTTGGCGTGCATGACGGGTATTGGGCATTCGATTGCAGCCAATAAAGTCGTTGGGTCTTATGCGGCGCTTTGTTATACGAAAGAAGCTGCCGTGCTTTCGCGTGCGCATAATAATGCTAATGTTTTGGTTTTAGGCGCAAAGTTTGTCAATCCCGACGAGCTTGAGGGCATTATCAAGGTGTGGCTCAATACCGAATTTGAAGGTGGCCGTCATTTGCGCCGTGTTAAGCAGATCAAAGCGATTGAACGAAAGTCATTAGGGAAAAAAATATAAATTTAAAACGATGAATTGATAAGGTAAGGTTTAAGCTGATTAAGGAAGTCCTTTTAAGGCGAATAGCGCCATAGAGGCGCGAAACAATTGAGCCTAAAAAGGACTTCCTTAATCAGTAATTTACGGAATAATTTTAGAAAGAGGCAGAGCATGGATTTAAAAAATGTTGACCCTGAAGTTTTTCAGGCGATTAAAAATGAATTAGCTCGTCAGCGGGATAATTTAGAATTAATTGCGTCGGAAAATATTGTTTCTCAGGCGGTATTGCAAGCGCAAGGGTCGGTCATGACCAATAAATATGCGGAAGGCTATCCTTCCAAACGCTGGTACGGCGGTTGCGAGCATGTTGACGTCGTTGAGCAATTGGCCATTGACCGGGCAAAGAAACTTTTTGGCGCAGAGCATGTCAATGTCCAGCCGCATTCCGGTTCTCAAGCCAATAATGCTGTGTACAATGTTGCTATCAATCCCGGAGACACGGTCTTAGCGCTGGATTTGGCTTGTGGCGGACACTTGACGCATGGGCATAAAATGAATTTTTCGGGACGAACCTATAATGTGGTCACTTACAAAGTCAATCCGTCGACGGAAATGATCGATATGAATGACGTGACCGCTTTGGCCAAGGAACACAAACCGAAGATGATTATTGCCGGCGCATCCGCGTATTCGCGGACGCTGGATTTTAAGAAGTTTAGAGAAATTTGTGATAGTGTCGGCGCTTGTCTTTTTGTGGACATGGCGCATATCGCCGGTCTTGTCGCTGCCGGGCTTCACCCGAATCCTGTGCCGTATGCCGAGTTTGTCACGACGACAACGCACAAAACATTGCGCGGACCTCGGGGCGGGATGATTCTATGCAGGGAACAATTTGCCAAACGCATTGACTCGGCAATTTTTCCTGGCATTCAAGGCGGGCCCTTGATGCATGTTATTGCAGCCAAGGCGGTGGCTTTTAAGGAAGCGCTTGAGCCGGAGTTTAAAACATATCAGGCCCAGGTGATCAAAAATAGTAAAGCTTTGTCTTTGGCGCTGGGTAGCTTGGGTTTTCGAATTGTCGCCGGAGGGACCGATAATCATCTTTTTATGGTGGATCTGCGTCCTAAAAATGTCACCGGCAAAGAAGCGTCTGAAATTTTGGATAAGGTCAATATTACGGTTAACAAAAACTTGATTCCCTTTGATACAGCCAGTCCTATGGTGACCAGCGGAATTCGTATCGGCACACCCGCCCTAACGACACGCGGGATGCGAGAAAAACAAATGCAGCAGGTCGCAGACTTGATTGATGCGGCAATCGTCAATCATAGCGATGAAGTGAAACTGGCTCAAGTTAAGGCAGATGTTTTAAAATTGACCAAGGAATTTGTGTTGTATCCGAATTTATGATTGCGATGGCGGTTAGGAGTGACCTTCGTCGCTCAAACAGTCCTCGCACTAGTCGCTTACCCTTATTGAGAGCTTTAGGTAAGCGCCTAGGCTGCGGAACTCGCTTTGGAAGCTCATCCCTAACCGCCATTATTAGAAACGAGAACAGCAATGAAATGTCCCGCCTGTCATTATAAGGAAACCAAGGTCGTTGATTCGCGTTTGTGCGCGGAAGGAAAATCTATCCGCCGGCGTCGGGAATGCCTCAAATGCCAGAAGCGTTTTACGACCTACGAATACATCGAGCAAGTGCCGCTGATGGTGATCAAACGCGATAACCGCAGACAGGCGTTTGACCGGACAAAAATCATTGCCGGTTTGGTCAAGGCTTGCGAAAAGCGCCCGATTAGCGTCGATAAGATTGAACAAATCACAGCTGAGATTGAAAGAACGATACAAAAAAAATACGAGCGTGAAGTCAGCGCGACGGCCATCGGCGAAATTATTATGGAAAAGCTTGCTTCGCTCGACGAAGTTGCTTATGTGCGTTTTGCTTCTGTCTATCGGCAGTTTCGCGACGTCAATCAGTTTATGAATGAACTTAAGGTTATTTTGGAGCGTGAAAAATCCTCCTTAAAGAAAAAAGGAGTTTAAAGATATGATACAAGTCGAATTAAGCAAAATTATTATTGATGAAAAACGACAGGACCAGATCATTGTCCTTAAGGAAAAAGACGGCGAGCGGCAATTTCCTATTGTCATAGGTTTTTTGGAGGCCTCCAGCATCAAGATGAAACTCTCCAACGTCGAAACGCCCCGTCCGATGACGCATGATCTATTGTTTTTGTCGATCGACAGTTTGGGCGCAAAAGTTGATTCGCTGGTTATTGATAAATTAGTTAACAGCACTTTTCATGCCAAGATCCTTTTAAAAGACAAAGACGGCAAGATAAAAACCGTGGACGCCCGTCCTTCCGATGGCGTTGCCCTTGCCGTGCGTGCCAAAGCGCCGATTTTTGTCGACGAGGAAGTTTTAAAGAAAGCTTCTATTTTTAGCGCTACCGAATAATTTTCTTGCCTATGCCAACTTTGGCCGAATATCCTCATTTGGTAATTTTGCAAAAACTCGCCCGCCAAAAGAATGTTGATCTTTTTTTGGTCGGCGGCTTTTTGCGCGATGCGCTCGTCGGTAAAACTGGCCAAGACTTTGACTTTGCCCTAGCAAAAAATGCGGTTTCGTTTTCGAAAACTTTTGCCAAACAGATCAAGGGCGCGTTTGTTCTGCTCGACAAAGAGCGCGGCTGCGGGCGTGTTGTCAAAAAACAACAGGGCAAAATTTCCACCTATGATTTTGCGGATTTTCGTGCGCCAACCCTTAAAGCCGACATTTTGCACCGCGATTTTACGCTCAATACATTAACCGTTAAACTCAACGACCTTGACCTTTTAGAGAATTTTACGGAAGTTGTCCGAGATTTTTGCGGAGCTCTCAAAGATCTTAAAGCCCGACGGATTCGCATGGTTGGGAACAAAATATTTGTGGAAGACCCTTTGCGGCTTTTGCGCGCGTTTAGTTTGCGTGCGCAGTTGGGGTTTAATGTTGAAACGAAAACTTTAGGGCAAATTAAAAAAGACGCTGACTTGCTTGGTCAAGTTGCCCGGGAGCGGATTTTAGATGAACTTTTTAAAGTTTTGCAATCGCCTTCTGCTGCCGAAAATCTGGCGCTTTTAGATAAGATCGGGCTTTTAAAAAAAGTGATTCCGCAGATCACTGTGATGTATGGCATAACCCAAGGTGGGTATCATCATCTTGACGTCTGGCCGCATTCTTTGGAAACCGTCGTGCAATTAGAAAAGGTTTTGGAAGAACATAAAAATAATTTGGAAATTATTGAGTATCTCAATGAGCCTTTAGCCGGGACCCGTACTCGACGGGGAATTCTAAAGCTTGCCGCACTTTTGCATGATATCGGAAAGCCCGCGACACGCAAAAAAGAAAAAGACCGCATGTCTTTTCATGGGCACGAACATGTCGGTAAAGGTATCGTGCGCTCTGTTGCCAAGCTCCTTAAACTTTCGACTAAGGAGCGGATCATTTTAGAAGATATGGTCCTTTGGCATTTGCGTCCGGGCTACTTGTCGAATTTTAAAAATCCCAGTGACAAAGCGTGGTTTCGTTATTTGAGGGACACCAAAGAAGAAGCCGCGTCGATTGCGCTTTTGTCCATGGCTGACCAGCGTTCGACGCGCGGAGTTTTGTCGACGAAAGAGGATGAAGAACATCATCAAAAAATTTGTCTGGAAATTATCCGTCGTTTTTTTGCGGCCAAAAAAGAAAAACCGTTTGTCCGTTTGATCGACGGAAACGACTTGATCAAAAAGTTAAAGCTTAAACCTTCGGCTTTGTTTGGGAAAATTCTCAAAGCCGTCGAAGAAGCGCAAGCGACAGGAAAAGTAAAAACCAAAGAGCAGGCGTTGGCCTTAGCGCGGGAGATTGGAGAGAAAAGTGTTAGTCAAAGCCACGGAGTTTAAGATTGTTTTAGCTGATGCCCTCAAGTTTCCAAAAGACCCATCTTTTATTTCGACATTAATAAAAGGAAAGCCAACGGAGCTTTCGCTGCGCCGGGCGTTTCGAAATATTTTTATTAAAGCTAAGAGAGAGAAAAAAACAAAAGTTGTTTTTCCCGCTGTAGGGATAAAGGAAGAATTTCCGCCTATCGCAGTGGCTAAAATTTTGGCACAGGAAATTTTGCGTTTTTGCCGTGCTTATCCGGGGGCGATCAAGACAATGGTTTTGGCCGTTGAAGACAAACAGACTTTGCTTTTATTTGAAAGCCAAGTTTATGGGTATATTCGCCATGTACAGGAAGATTTAAGCTGCGGCCCCTACTCGACGGTGGACATTATTATCCATTATAAAGGCGGCCTCGTTGTCATTGAACGGACCAATCCGCCGTTTGGGTTTGCTTTGCCCGGCGGGTTTGTCGATAACGGTGAATCGCTTGAACATGCCGCAGTGCGCGAGACGAAAGAAGAAACAAATTTAGAGTTAAAAAATTTAAAACAATTTCACACCTATTCCGACCCTTGCCGGGATCCGCGCTTTCAGACGATTGCGACCGTTTTTGTGGCACAGGGAAAAGGCACGCTGCGATCCGGCGATGATGCTAAGGGCGCGCAGATTATCAGCGCGGATAAAATTTTAAAGTACAACTTTGCTTTTGACCATAAACAGATTATTCGCGATTATCTAAAAGCCTGTGGTCAAATAAATGCGTCTTTATAAAACAACAAAAAAAGTATTAAGTGTCGCGCCTTGCCCGCAAGCATTTTTAAACGGGTTAACGACAAATTCGCTCGATAAACCGCAAAACGCTTTTGTTAATATTCATGGCCGTATCATTGCCACTTTTGACCAAGTCCGCGTCAGCGATGAAAAGTTTTTGCTGGTTATCGAAGAGGCATTTTTGCCTGCAGTTCTTTTGCATTTGGAACGTTTTGCCCGTTTAAGCAAGACAGTGCTCAGCCAGGAGAATTTGTTTGTCTATTTTGATTTGGAAGGCTCGTATCGCCCAAGTCCGACGGAGTTTGTCATTGCGCAAAAGTGCGGTCAGCTTGTTTTGACAGCCGACGACTTGCCAGCTTCGGTTAGCGACGAGGAATTTACCCGTTTTCGTCTGAAAAATAATATGGCCCTTTTGGGCGTTGATTATAAAGATGAAATGCTTCTTAATGTCAGCGAAACCGATTTTGTCTCTTTTGCCAAGGGCTGTTTTTTAGGCCAGGAGCCGCTGGCCAAGGTGCATCATCGTTCAAAACCGACGTGGAAATTGGTGGCTAAATGTGAAGAGGAATGCTTGCCCGAAGAAAAAGAAAAAATGACGTCTAGGGCAGTAGACCCTTTAAGCGGCAAGGCGAATGGTTTTGTTTTTGTGGCAAATAAATAGATCTGGTCGGTTGTTAACAATGCCTTCCAAAGCGAGTTCCGCAGCCTAGGCGCTTACCTAAAGTTTTCAATAAGAGTAAGCGACTAGAGCGAGGACTGTTCGAGCGACGAAGGCTTTGTTAACAACCGACAAAAGATCACAATTGACAAATCCTCGTCAGCAGTTTATCGTGTCTAACAGTTTTAGCGTTAGAAAATAATCAAGGAGAATCCTAAACCATGGATATACGCACACAATCTGTTCATACAGGCGTTTATAAAGATAATAGTTATAATTCGGTCACGACCCCGATTTATCCGACTTCAACTTTTTATTTTGACGCTTTGGGAAAAAACAAAGGCTACGATTATACTCGAAGCGGCAACCCCACCCGCAGCGCGCTTGAAGAGAATATTGCCAGCTTGGAAGGCGGCATCGGTTGTTCGGCGACGGCAACGGGGATGGCTGCGATCACGGCCGCATTGTTTCTGTGCAAAGCCGGCGATCATATTGTGACGGGGGACGATATTTACGGCGGCACCTATCGGCTTTTTAACCAAGTGTTGCCGCAGATGGGCTTGTCGTTTTCTTTCGTTAATATGCGCGATTTGGCTAAAGTGAAGTCAGCGATTTTACCGAAGACCAAAATGATCTGGATCGAAACGCCGTCGAATCCTTTGCTTAATATTGTTGATCTTGACGCTGTGATTAAACTTGCGAAGTCCAAAAAGATTTTAACGGCAGTGGATAATACTTTTTTGTCGCCGTATTTTCAGCGCCCATTTGATTTTGGCGCGGATTTGATTGTGCACTCGACGACAAAATATATTAACGGCCATAGCGATGTCGTTGGTGGCGCAATTGTTTATAATGATAAGGCGCTTGGGGAGCGGATCCGTTATTTGGTTAATGCTTTGGGTGTGGCAGAATCGCCGTTTGACGCGTGGCTGGTTTTGCGCGGGGTCAAAACGATCAGTTACCGCATGCAAGCGCATCAGGCCAATGCACTTAGCATTGCCAAATTCCTGGAAGGCCACAAAAATGTCAAGAAAGTTTATTATCCTGGTTTGATCAGCCATCCTCAGCAAGACTTGATTCGCAAACAGATGAAAGGTTTTGGTGGCATGCTCGCCTTTGAGCTGGACACGAAGAAAGTTGAGCTCAACAAGTTTTTTAAGAAATTAAAAATTTTTTCTCTCGCCGAATCGTTAGGCGGGGTCGAGTCTTTGATCGAACATCCCTGGTCGATGAGCCACTCCTCGATGGGCGAGGCTGGGCTTAAAGCTTCGGGGATTACGCGTGAAACGATTCGCGTCTCAGTCGGCATCGAAGACTATAAAGACCTGATTGACGATCTTGCCAGCGGGCTTAAGGGAAAGTAGTCTTTCTGCTTTAAATTCAGGCCGCGCGGCCTGAATTTAAACGTTCCCGACAAGCTTAAGATTTTTTCTAATGAAATTCCCATAGATAAACCCTCCTGTTTTTGTTATCATGTCTGCATGCGAAAATCGTTTTTATATTCTCACACCCTTTTAAGTGTCTTTTTGCTTCTGAGTTTTTGTTTGTTGTGCGGCTTTACCGCGCAAAGTGATATTGAAACCGCGATCATGAACAAAGATTTTGAAAAAGCAAAAACTTTGGCCGAAAGCTTTATTGCCGAAAATCCTGCCAGTCCTCAGATCGCACAAGTCCGCTATTATTTAGGAATTAGCCAGCTGGGATTGGCGCATTATCAACAAGCCAGAAGCGAATTCGAGAATGTTTTGCATTCTTCCCCGACGGATAATCTGTATGACAAAGCATGGCTTGGTATTATCGATTCTTTGGGGATGGAACAAAATTTTGAAGAGGACCTGCGGCAGTCCGAACAGTTTTTATCCAAGAGGCCGCATTCGGAATTTTTGAGCGTCATTTATTTGAAGCTGGCCCGCGCTAATTTTAAACTTTCTCGCTGGGACAAAGCGCAAGGGTATCTTAAAAAGATTATTCGTGATTTTCCAAAAAGTTTTGAAGCGCACAGCGCGCGTCAGCTCTTGGAAGAAAAGCGGTATTTTGCTATTCAGGTCGGTTCTTTTCTTGACCAAAACCGGGCGATGGCTTTGGCCGACGAGCTAAAGCAAAAAGGCGAGTACGCTTATCTTGTCGAAACACAGGACAACGAGGGCCGTGTGTTTTATCGTGTGCGTGTCGGAGAGTTAAAAAGTTTGAATGAAGCCAACCGTATGCAAGAGCATTTGAGCAACCAGGGTTACCCTACCCATATTTATCCTTAACAACGCGTGAATCCCCAAACCATAATTTTTTTAGTCGGAGCAACAGCGGTCGGAAAAACGGATGTTGCCCTGGCGCTGGCGCGTCATTTGCCTTGCGAAATTGTTTCGTGCGATTCGATGCAGGTTTATCGAGAAATTTCGATTGCGACGAGCAAGCCTTCCTTAGATGAACGTAAAAGTGTTGCCCATCATTTGTTGGATGTTGTTTGTGTTGAGGAAAAATTTGATGTGGCGATGTTTAATAAGGCGGCGCGTTTGGCTATCGACACGATTATGGCAAAAGGAAAACATCCTCTTGTCGTCGGAGGTAGCGGGATGTATGTGCAGGTTTTGCTCGACGGGATTTTTGAAACTCAAGGGGTGGATATGGATTTGCGCCAAAAGCTGCAAAAGATCGCCTCAACACAGGGCCCCGGCGTTTTGTATCAGCAGTTAAAAAATATTGACTCTCAGGCCGCATCCAAGATTCATGCTAATGACAGCCGGCGCATTGTCCGGGCTTTGGAAGTTTTTGAGTCGACAAAAATCCCGATATCAGAGTTGCAAAAAAAACGCTGTGGACTTTGGGGGCATTGTCCCGTCGTGATTTTTGGACTTGATCGGGAACGTGAAAAGCTCTATGAGCGGATCAACAGGCGTGTCGAAAAAATGTTTTCTGACGGTTTGGTTGACGAAGTTAAGGCAATCCGGGGCCGGAAATTGAGTTTGACCGCCAGCCGGATGATTGGCGTGGGCGAAATTCTGGCCTATTTAAACGGTCAATACGATCTTGCGGCCGCAAAAGAATTGATAAAGAAAAATACGCGTAATTTGGCCAAACGGCAATTGACGTGGTTTCGTAAGGATAAACGGATTAACTGGCTAGAGGCTGATGATAAAGACAACGCCGAAGATCTCGCCGGACCAATATTAAATATATTAACGCGATGTGCAAGTTAAGCCGACTTGGGAAGTCCTTTTAGGCTCAATTGTTTTGCGCCTCTATGGCGCCATTCGCCTTAAAAGGACTTCTCAAGTCAGTAAATAAAATTTGCACATGGCGGATATTAAGGAAAATATGAAATCACTCGAAAAAGTTTTGTTGGTCGTCGTCCAGCTTAAAACAGAGCGCAGCAATTGGACGTTTGACGATTTGGCCCTTGAGATGGAAGAATTAGTCACCGCCTGTTACGGCGTTGTCGTCGACAAAGTTTTGACCCGGCTTGACCAGATTACTCCGAGTTTGTTTTTAGGCGAAGGCAAGGTCAAGGAAATTACCGATCTGTGCGTCGCCAAAGATATTAACACGGTGATTATTAATCATGATTTAAAGGGTAATCAATTGCGTAATCTTGAAGAAGCGATTGGCAAAAAGGTCATTGACCGCACGCAGTTGATTTTAGACATTTTTGCCCGACGGGCCAAAAGCCAGGAAGGCAAAATGCAGGTTGAGCTTGCGCAGTTGGAATACCTTTTGCCGCGTTTAGTCGGTCATGGAATTGAAATGTCCCGTTTAGGCGGCGGCATCGGCACGATGGGCCCGGGCGAAACAAAACTTGAGATGGACCGGCGCAAAATCCGTGAACGGGTGGATCGTTTACGTCACGATTTAAAAGATGTGAGTGAGGACCGTTTGTTGCGGCGGAAAAAACGCCAGGACGACGGGGTGCCGCTTGTTTCGCTTGTAGGCTACACGAATGCAGGCAAATCCACTCTTTTAAACACCCTGACTCATGCCGGGCAGGTGACGCACAATGGACTTTTTACAACGCTGGATTCTTTGTCGCGCCAATTGGTTTTGCCCAATCACCAAAAAATTATTCTTTCGGATACCGTCGGGTTTTTGCACGAATTGCCGCACCATTTGATCGAATCGTTTAAAGCAACTCTGGAAGAAACGGCCAGCGCGGATTTGCTTGTTCATGTTTTAGATGTCAGCCACCCAAAATTTCGTAATCTTTATGATTCCGTCATGGCGGTCTTGCGTGAGCTTGACGCGCATGACAAGCCAATGATTACTGTTTTAAACAAGATCGACCAGTTAAGCGACAGAAGCGTTGTTTCACAAATCAAACAGTCGTTTAAAAATCCAGTTGCAATTTCGGCCTTAAGCGCAGAAAATATTTCTGGTTTGTTAGCTGAAATTGAATTTCAGCTTGCTTCTTTGATGGAAACCATAGAAGTTGCGCTGCCGCTTGATCGTATGGACTTGGTTAATCTTGCGCATAAAGAAGGGCATGTCCATGCGATCGCCTACGACGCTGATGCGGTGCGATTGTCGGCTTCATTGCCCAAAAAATTTGCAGGACTATTGCAAAAATTTAGTCTAAAAGTTTGAAGGGAGAATTTTATGCAGTTTGATAAATTTACGGTCAAAAGCCAGGAAGCGATCCAGACGGCTTTGCAAATTGCCCAAGAGCGCAATCATCAGCAGATTGAACCGGGGCATCTTTCTTACGCTCTGTTAAAAGATGAGCAGGGCTTGGTTGTCCCGATTTTAGAACAGGTCGGGATTTCCTCCAAGGGGCTGTTAAATATTCTCGACGGTGAAATGCGAAAATTCCCGCAAGTTGAAGGTCAAGCCCCGTTTATTTCCAATCGTTTAAATAAAATTCTAACCGACTCGCAAAAAATTGCCGCTCAAATGAAGGACGATTTTACCTCGCAGGAACATATCTTGCTGGCTCTTTATCGGGACCGGGAGACAACTGTAAGCCAGGAATTACATCGTCACGGCATTGACGAAGAGGGCCTTTTGAAGATTCTAAAAAATATCCGCGGCGGACAAAACGTGACGGATGCTAACGCCGAAGGAAAATATCAGGCCCTGCAAAAGTACGCGCGGGATTTGACGGATTTAGCCAGCAAAGGAAAATTGGATCCCGTGATCGGTCGCGACGAAGAAATCCGTCGCGTGATTCAAGTACTTTCCCGTCGGACAAAGAACAATCCGGTTTTAATTGGCGAACCGGGTGTCGGAAAAACAGCCATTGCTGAAGGTTTGGCCCTTCGGATTTTTTCGGAGGACGTGCCAGAAGGCCTTAAAAATAAAAAAGTGATGTCTCTGGATATGGGGGCATTGGTGGCGGGAGCCAAATTCCGCGGTGAGTTCGAGGAGCGTCTAAAGGCGGTCCTTAAAGAAATTGAATCCAAAAGCGGCGAGGTCATTCTTTTTATCGATGAGCTTCACACCATTGTCGGCGCTGGCGCTTCCGAAGGCTCGATGGACGCCTCGAATCTTCTCAAACCGGCTTTAGCCCGCGGGGCGCTGCGTTGTATCGGAGCAACAACGCTTAAAGAATATCGTAAATATATTGAAAAAGATTCGGCCCTCGAGAGGCGTTTTCAACCGGTCATGGTCAATGAACCAAGCGTGGAGGACACGATTGCGATTTTGCGCGGGCTTAAGGAACGTTACGAAGTGCATCACGGCGTACGGATTCAGGACTCGGCCTTGATTGCGGCGGCAACGATGTCCAACCGTTATATTACGGAACGTTTTTTGCCGGATAAGGCCATTGATTTGATTGACGAAGCCGCGTCCCGTTTGCGTATTGAAATCGACAGCATGCCCCAAGAGCTCGACGTTAATGAGCGGCGCATCCGCCAGCTGGAGATTGAGCGACAGGCGTTAAAAAAAGAAAAAGACGAGCTTTCTGTCGAGCGTTTAAAAAAATTGGAAAGTGAATTAGAAGAGCTCAAGAATGAAAACAAAAAATTGCGCCTGCGCTGGCAAGGGGAAAAGGATGTCATCAATAAAATCCGCGCGATCAAGTCGCAAATTGAGTCTTTAAAATTAGAAGAGGCCAAGGCTGAGAAGGTCGGTAATTTAGACCGCGTGGCGGAAATCCGCTACGGGCTTTTGGTTAATTTGGAAAAAGATCTTGTCGTCCAAAATAAAGAGCTCTCGCGATTGCAAAAAACAGGATTGCTCTTAAAGGAAGAAGTCGACGAGGAGGATATCGCGCAAATCGTTTCAAAGTGGACTCAAATCCCGATCACAAAGCTTATGCAAGGGGAAACCGAAAAGCTCGTCACGATCGAAAAAGTCCTCAAAGGCCGCGTCGTTGGTCAGGATCAGGCCATTGAGTTGATAGCTTCTGCGATTCGCCGCAGCCGCACAGGTTTAAGCAATCCCAATCGTCCTATCGGGACTTTTTTGTTTGTTGGCCCCACGGGAGTTGGAAAAACTGAACTGGCCAAATCTTTGGCGTGGTTTTTGTTTGACAATGAGCAGGCGGTTATCCGCATCGATATGAGCGAATATATGGAAAAACACAGTGTCTCGCGGTTGATCGGGGCGCCGCCGGGTTACGTCGGGTATGAAGAAGGCGGCCAGTTGACTGAAGCGGTTCGCCGTCGGCCGTATGCGGTTGTTTTGTTTGATGAGATCGAAAAAGCGCACAGTGATGTTTTTAACGCGCTGTTGCAAATTTTAGACGATGGGCGTTTGACCGACGGGCAGGGGAGGATTGTCAATTTCAAAAATACGATTATTATCATGACCTCGAATACTGGGTCCGAGGTGATTGCGGACATTGAAGACAAAAAAGAAATCGCCCGTCGCATTGACCAGGCGCTTAAAAGCTCTTTTCGCCCGGAATTTTTAAACCGGATCGACGAGCGGATTATTTTTAATCGTCTCTCCCAGGAGGATATTACCAGGATCGTCGATATTCAGATAAAAAGCCTTGCTTTGCGTTTGGCAGATCGTAATATATCCATTGAACTTGATGAGAAGGCGAAAGAAATTTTGGCGCAGGCCGGATATGATCCGGTTTATGGCGCGCGGCCTTTAAATCGTGCGATACAAAAAATGGTACAGGACCCGATTGCGCTTATGCTTTTGGACGGATCGGTTAAAGAGAAGGACCATATTGTTGTGACAGCGCTTAAAGGGGTTTTGAAATTTGAGGTGACAAAACGTTCATGATGCCGCTTGTTATTATTACGTTTTTACTTTTTGTCGGAATTATCGTTTATTTAGTCAATCATGTCCCGACGACAAAAGTTGCGCGAAGCGAGTATTTAAAATCCATGGCGCATTTTTTTGAAGGGCAGCTTGTGCCTATTTTAGAGAATGACAATTCTTTTCGGATCCATTTTAAATATCGCGGCTACGATTGCGTTTATGAAGATATTGAACTTGCCGGTTTACGGGCAGAGACGACGACGCATTTAGGGTACCTGAAGGTCAAATCGAATCAAAAATTAACGCTGACTTTTTCTGAGCGGGTCCGCACCCAGATTCGTTCTAATATTCAATCGCTTGAAGATGTGAGTAATTCACGCTGGGGGACCTTGCAAGGACAGGTGCGATTGCCCAAGGAGTTGTCCGAGTTTCATGCTTATACGAATAATCCGGATTGGGCCAACCGTTTTTTTGATGATCCTAAAATTTTAAAAATGTTTAGAAAATATAAGAGTCGCGATGTTCGCGGCCATCCGCTTTTGTCCTTACAAATTAATGAAGGTGTTGTAGGACTAGAATTTCATTCGCAGGGTTATTCAAAGCTGCCGCTTTTGGAACTGGAACATAATGTCACCGCCGCCGAGTCGTATCTTCAAGAGCTCATTGTGATCGTTTCGGCGCTTGAGCGTGATAGTAAAAAATCCCAATAGAACAATAAGTTGACAAGATTCCGGGCCTTGTTTATAATGTCCCACAAATTAGCAATCGTTGGGAATGAGTGCTAATTCAGTAAGGAGAGGCGAAACCATTATGAAAGAAGCCATTTACAAAGAACGAAAAGACAGAATCCTGGGGATCGTTGTCAATTCTTACATCAAGACAATTACTCCGGTCAGTTCTAGTTATATTGTCGATGTTCATGATTTGGATCTTTCGCCGGCGACAATTCGAAATATTTTGGCTGAATTAGAAGAGGACGGACTGTTGACGCACCCGCACACATCCGCCGGCCGTTTACCGACCGAGGAAGGGTATCGTTATTACGTCGACAACCTGATGAACGAAATCCAGCTTTTGGAAGAAGAAAAATTCCGGATCAAGCGCGAATATGAGCAAAAAATGCGTGACTTGGAAGCGGCTCTTGAAAAGACTTCGCAGGTCATTTCGGATTTGACGCATTATACGAGTATTATTTCCGTTGACGGCTGGAGTGGAAAGTTTTTTTGCCGCGGCACCAGTTATGTCGTGGAATATCCGGATTATCAGGATGTCAAAAAAATCGGCTGTATTCTTGCCGCGCTTGAAGAAAAGGAAAATTTGCTACAGGTCATTAACCGTAACCTAGAGCAGCGGATTAAGATTTATATCGGCCATGAGCTTTCGTGCTCGGATATTGAGCAATGTTCATTGGCTGTTTCCTCTTATAAGATGCACAGCGGGCCGAGTGGGCGCATTGCGGTTTTGGGCCCGACCCGCATGGATTATTCGAGGGTTGTTTCGACGCTTAATTATTTAACAAAACTGATGGAAGAAATTGTTTAAAGGATTTAAAAATGACGCAAATCAACGATGAACACGCAAATAGTGACAACGAAACGGTCTTACCGCAAGAAACAGCGCAGACGGTTACGTTAAGCCTTTTGGAACATGAAAAGCTCCTCAAAGAACTTGCGGAGTCGAAGGAAAAATATGTGCGCTTGGTTGCTGAGTTTGACAATGCCCGCAAGCGCGCAGACCGCGAGCGCAGCGAATTTGTTAAATACGCCAATGAAAGTTTGATCGCTGATTTTTTGACGATCATGGACGATTTGGATCGTGTTGTCATTGCGGCCAATGCGAATCATCAGGATTATCAGGCTTTTTTAAAAGGTGTTGAAATGGTCATGGCGCGGATTCATGAGCTTTTGCGTAAAAACAATGTTAAGCCGATTGACGCGCTGGGTAAACCGTTTGATCCGCACAGCCACGAGATTTTGATGCAGGAGCCGTCGGAACAAGAAGAAGGCACAGTTATCGAAGAATTACAAAAAGGGTATTTGTTAGGCGAGCGCATTGTCCGCACGTCAAAGGTGAAAGTCGCCATTAAAAAAGAAAATTAAAAATGTTAGTGATTAGTCGTTAGTGCGAGTTTTTATTTTTTAGTCACTAACCACGAGCCACTAACCCCAAAATAATTAGGAGGATACAAAAATGGCAAAAGCAATAGGGATTGATTTAGGGACTTCTAATTCCGCCGCGGCGGTGTTAGAAGGCGGCCGACCGGTTATTATTCCGTCGGCAGAAGGCGCGGGGGTCGCGTCAGGCAAGGCGTTTCCGTCTTTTGTGGCGTTTACTAAAGATGGTCAGCGTTTAGTTGGTGAACCGGCACGTCGTCAGGCGCCGATTAATTCGCAAGGCACGATTTACGCGGCCAAGCGCAAAATGGGAACGAATCATAAATTTACTGTTTTGGGCAAAGATTACAGCCCTCAACAGGTCAGTTCGTTTATTTTGCAAAAGATCAAAGCAGACGCCGAAAAATATTTGGGCGACACGGTCGATGAGGCGGTTATTACCGTTCCGGCGTATTTTAATGACAATCAGCGTCAGGCGACCAAGGATGCCGGGGAGATTGCGGGGCTTAAAGTCCTGCGCATTATCAATGAACCAACAGCCGCGTGTTTAGCGTATGGCTTGGATAAGGCAGGCAAAGAACAGAAGATCATGGTCTTTGACTTAGGCGGCGGGACTTTGGACGTTACGATTTTGGAAATGGGCTGGGACGCTGACCACAAAGCGGCGACGTTTGAAGTTTTGTCGACCAGCGGCGACAATCAGTTAGGCGGAACGGACATGGACAATGCGCTCATTGACCATATCATCAATCAGTTTAAAGCTGAGTCTGGGATTGATCTAAAAAATGACAAAATGGCCTTTCAACGGTTGCGCGAAGCCGCTGAAAAAGCCAAGGTCGAACTTTCGAGTACTGTCTCAACGGAAATCAACCTTCCCTTTATTACAGCAGATGCCAGTGGGCCGAAACATTTAACCATGACTTTGGATCGCGCCAAGTTAGAACAGCTGATTTCGCCTTTGATTGATCGCTGCCGGGGTCCGATTTTGCAGGCGATGAAAGATGCGACGACCAAGTTAGGCAGTGAAGTTAAGGTCGACAAAATTATTCTTGTCGGCGGACCGACTCGCATGCCGATTGTTCAAAAGTTTGTCGAAAAAGAAGTTGGCCAAGCGATCGAGCGCGGCATTGACCCGATGGAATGCGTTGCTATGGGCGCTGCGATCCAGGCGGGGATTATCAAAGGGGAAGCCAAAGAAGTTTTGCTTTTAGATGTTACTCCGCTTTCATTAGGGATTGAAGTTGAGGGCGGGCTTTTTAACAAGCTCATCGAGCGCAACACAACGATTCCAACAAAGAAATCGCAAGTTTACTCGACGGCTGCGGACAATCAGCCGGCGGTCACGATCCGTGTTTTGCAGGGCGAGCGCGAACTGGCCAATGCGAACACCGAGTTGGGACGTTTTGATTTAGTCGGTATTCCACCGGCGCCGCGTGGGGTCCCTAAGATTGAAGTCACCTTTGATATCGATACCAACGGGATTGTTCACGTCACCGCCAAGGACACGGGCACTGGTAAAGAACAGACGATCAAAATTACGGCGCCAACGAAATTGTCGCAAGAAGAGATTGACAAAATGATCAAGGACGCCGAAAAGTTTGCGCAAGACGACAAAAAACAGCGCGAAGAAATTGAACTGATCAATCACGCCAATACCTTGGTTTATTCGACGGAAAAGTCGCTAAAGGATTACGGCGACAAAGTTTCCGCCTCTGACAAAGAAAGCATAGAAAAAGAATTAGCTGTTTTGAAAGAAGCGGTGACGGCTAAGGATCAAGCAAAGATCAAGTCTGCGATGGAAGCTTTGCAAAAGGTGAGTCACAAGTTAGCGGAAGAAGTTTATAAATCGACGGCCAGCCAGCAAGCTTCGCATGGTCCGACGGCAGAATCGGCTGCGGGTCCTGCGCCAGAGCAAGAACAAGCAACAGAAAAGCCAGCCGGTAAAGATGACGATGTCATCGACGCGGATTTTAAGGCGGACAGCGACAAGTAATGAAAAAAGACTACTACGAAATTCTTGGAGTTGCTAAGGGCGCGGACGCTACCGAGATTAAAAAAGCGTATCGCTCGATGGCGCTGAAATTTCATCCTGATCGTGTTCCTGAAGCTGAAAAAAAAGAAGCTGAAGAACGCTTTAAAGAAATTTCCGAAGCTTACGGGGTTTTGTCTGACCCGCAAAAACGTCAAATGTATGATCAGTACGGGCATTCGGGTATTGATCAGCGCTATACGTCTGAAGATATTTTCAAGGGCGCGGACTTTAGCAGTATTTTTGGCGAGTCGGGCCTAGGGGATATTTTAGGCAGTCTTTTTGGTGAAAGTATGATGGGTGGCGGCGGCGGCCGTTCTACCCGTGCCCGTCGGGGACGCGACATCCAATACGAAGTTGAAATCACCCTCGAAGAGGCTTACAGCGGACTGAAGAAAAAAATCAAAGTTCCCCGTCATGAGCATTGTACGACGTGTAACGGTAGCGGGGCTAAGCCCGGTAGCAAGGCCAAAACGTGTACAACCTGCAAAGGTCAAGGCCAAGTGGTCATGTCTAATGGATTTTTCCGCATGGCTCAGACCTGTTCCGATTGCCGAGGAGAGGGAAAAATCATTACCGAGTTTTGTCCGCAGTGCCACGGTCAGGGCGTTGTGAAAGTGACCCGCAATATTGATGTGAATATTCCCGCCGGAGTAGACAATGACACGCGTTTGCGGGTCAAAGGCGAAGGGGAAGTCGGGGCCGCTGGGCCGGGGGATTTGTATCTTTATATTCTTGTGCGTCGGCATTCGCTTTATGAACGAAACGGTAATGATTTGCATTTTGAATTACCGGTCAGTTTTGTTGTTGCGGCTTTAGGCGGCGAGCTCTCGGTGCCGACTTTAAGCGGAAATGTCGCGATGAAAATTCCCGCCGGAACGCAAAGCGGACGCACGTTTCGTTTGAAGGGAAAAGGGATGCCGGATTTGCACGGCGGCGGGCAGGGTGAGCAATATGTGAAGGTCATGGTCAATGTGCCCGAGCATTTGACGGGCGAGCAGCGCAAATTGCTCGAGGAATTTGCAAAGCTGACCGGCGAAAAAGTTTCGCCAGATTCTTTGGCGGATAAATTTAAGAATGTGTTTAAGTAAATTTGTTATTTAAGCTTGCTGATTTGGGCAGCCCTTTTAAGGCGAATTGCGCCATAGAGGCGCCAAACAATTGAGCCGAAAAAGGGATGCCCAAAGCGGCAAGTTCAGGAGAATTTTTTAACGGAGATTAGTATGCCAACCTACCAATATGAATGCGAGTCCTGCGGGCATGTTTTTGATGCTTTGCAGTCGATGACCGAAAAGAAACTGAAAAAATGTCCCAAATGCGCCAAGATGTCTTTGGTCCGTCACATCGGCGGAGGCAGTGGGATTATTTTTAAAGGAACCGGCTTTTACGAAACCGATTATAAGAATAAGTCATCATCTCCGGCTAAAAGTACCCGCGGCGGGCATTGCCACTCCGGTGGTTGCGGCTGTGCGAGTGCGCCTGCGGCGAAAGCTGAGAGTAAAAAGTAGCAGGTCAGGCGACAAAAGATTCCTAAGAATTTCGTACCGTTTTGGGCTCATTTTTGCTATTATGGGCGCATTGTTAAACGTAAAAAACTAATTAAAAAGAAAGATGCCAATCTGCTCAAAGCAGATTTTTTATCATATGACCGAAATCAAAGCGTTTAAAGGGATTCATTACAACCCCGAAAAAATCAGCAATCCGTCGAAGGTGATGTGCCCACCGTATGACGTTATTTCAGCGACCCAGCAGGATGGCTTTTATACCCGCAGTGAATATAATTTTATTCGTCTGGAGCATGGCAAGGACAAGCCCGGTGACAATACCAGCCAAAATAAGTACACCCGCGCTCACGAAATATTAAATCAGTGGTTAGAAAGCGGTGTTTTGGTGCAGGATGAGAATCCGTGCATTTATTATTATCGTCAGGAATACAAAATTGCTGGCGAGCGCCACAGTCGGTTGGGTTTTATTGCGGCGATGAAAATTGCGGATGATAAAGATTCCAAAGTTTTTCCGCATGAAAAAACGCACGCCGCCGCCAAAGAAGACCGGTTTAAGCTTTGGACAAGCGTCGGAGCTAACTTGAGCCCAATTTTTGTGTGCTTTTCGGACCGCGAGCGAAAGGTTGAAAAGATTTTTATCACACATTTGGCTGTGACCAAACCGCTTTTTGATGTGACGGACGATGATGGCGTCAAGCATTTGTTCTGGAAATTAGACGATCCAAAGCTTGTCAGCCAAATTGTCGCCACCTTAGGCGGCCAATCGCTTTTTATTGCCGACGGCCATCATCGCTATGAAGTCGCCTGCGAAATCCGCCGTCAAAAGTTAACGCAAATTGCCAAACCCACAGGCGATGAGCCGTTTAACTATGTGATGACGTATTTTACGAATATTGATTCGAAAGATTTGAAAATTTTTCCGATGCATCGGATTGTGACCAAACTTCCCGGCGAGTTATCGTTTTTGGAAGAATTCTTTCGGATGGATCGCATCAAGTCCAAAAATGATTTTATGGTGCTTCTGACGAAAGCTGGCGTTAATGAACATGCGTTTGGGCTTTATACAAAAGAAGGCTACATGCTTTTGCGGCTCAAAAATAAGGCTTTGATCGACAAAACGATTACCGAAGGCTCGCGCGATTATCGGCGGCTGGATGCGACGATTCTCAAATATTTTGTTTTTGACAAGCTGGGCGTTAAGTCCGAGGACATTTTGTATACAAAAGATGCGATTGAGGTGATCACCAAAGTCGATGAGGGCTTGGCAGAGGCCGGTTTTATCATGAATCCGGTTAAAATCCAGCAACTTAAGGCGGTGGCTTTAAACGGAGAAAAAATGCCGCCTAAGACAACATATTTTTATCCCAAGGTCCTTTCGGGCCTGACGTCGCATCGGATTATTTAATTTCATAAGGAAAAGTTTTTATGTCACTTTTTGGAAAAAGTAAATATACGCTTGTCAGTTTGCGCAAACGTAATATTCCCGAAGGAATTTGGTCCAAATGCCCAGAATGCGAATCGCCCTCCTATGTCAAAGGTTTAAAAAGTAACAAAAACGTGTGCCCTAACTGCGGGTATCATTTTCCATTGACGGCGCCGCAACGGCTTGAGCTTTTGATCGATGAAGGAACATTCGAAGAGCATGACGGGGATTTGACGTCGGAAGATCCGCTGGATTTTAAAGGCCTTAAAACCTATAAAGATAAATTGGCCGCTGATCAAGAAGCCACGGGCCTTAAAGATGCTGTCATTACCGGTGTTGGTAAGATCGACGGAAAAATGACCGGCATTGCCGTTACGGATTCGCGTTTTATCATGGGCTCGATGGGTTCGGTTGTCGGTGAGCGGATTGCTCGGATGATCGAATACGCGATTAAAAAAAAGCTTCCTGTGATTATTGTTTCCGGTTCCGGCGGCGGGGCGCGGATGTATGAAGGGATGTTTTCTTTGATGCAAATGGCCAAAACCTGCGCAGCCTTGGCCAGACACCATCAAGCGGGATTACTGTACGTTTCTGTTTTAACCGATCCGACGATGGGCGGGATTATGGCCTCTTTTGCCGGGGTCGGCGATATTATTATGGCAGAGCCCAAGGCGCTGATTGGTTTTGCCGGCCCGCGCGTTATTGAACAGACCATACGTCAAAAACTTCCCAGCGGTTTTCAGCGCGCCGAATTTCTTTTAGCCCATGGGCTTATCGACATGATCGTCGAGCGCAAAGAGATGAAAAGCACTCTCGGCCAGCTGATCAGCTATTCCCAAGCGTCTACCTCTGTCAAAGCTGAAAAATAAAATTGCCACAGCTTCTGGATGAAATTTTAAAAGCGCACAAATTAACCAATGAGGATCTTGTTCGTTCGTCGACAAAGCAGCTGACCTTTAAGCAGGTGCAAAAAGCGCGGGCAGGTCGTTTTGTGACTTCCAATATTCAACAAAAGATTGTGCTTGCCCTTAATTCTTGTCTTAGCGATATCCAATATCGCACAGAGGATTTGTTTGATTTTAAAAAATAATGGTTCTGATTTTGTTGGAGCACTTGATGACTTTTATTATTGAAGCTTTAGGTTGGGCTGGGATGATTACTTTTGTTATTGCCTATTACGGTATTTCCTCTGGGAAAATTAAGGTCGATAGCCTCCTTTATCAATGGATGAATTTAGGTGGCGCGATCGCCGTTGCTTTTAGTGTTTTTGTAAAACAGGCTTGGCCTGCTTTCGCGCTTGAGGTCGTTTGGGGTGCGATTGCGCTTAGCACTCTTTTGCGACTATCAAATAAGAAAAAAAGCTAATGGCAGTAAGTGTCGAAATTAAAATTTTCTGTAATTCGTCTTCCCGCGTTAATTCTTGTGCAGGGTGGTTTTTTTGTTATAATGCAGCCTTGCTTTACAATTAGGCGGCGAGTTTTATCCCGCAACAGAAGACCACGTTCTGTTAAGACGTAGATGGGATGCTCTTCTGGCGGGATTCGCTTAAACGGAATCTCGAAACGTGAAAGACCACGGCCATAAAGCCCTGGAGCTTCATTCATAAACAATTTGGAGGTAGTTTAATGGCACAAGTGAAAGATCAGTCAACCCACCATACGACAGCCGCTGCGGATCGCGTTCCTCTTTTTCAAAAAATCATTTATGGCATGGGGTCCTTTGTCAATCAATTTGCTGCTGCGGCCGCCGGACAATTGATTCTAGTTTTGAACCTGGGGTTGGGTGTCAATCCTGCTTTGGTTGGATTTATTGGGGCTATCCCACGTGCTCTCGATGCTTTTTCAGATCCTTTGATCGGGTATGGTTCGGATAATACGCGCACGCGCCATGGACGACGTCGGCCTTGGATATTATTTGGGGCAGTCACGTCGGGAATTTTGTTGGCCGCGATGTTTCAGCTTTATCCGGGTCGCAGTGAAAATTATTATTTTTGGTATGTTTTAGGTATTCAGTGTCTTTTTGTTCTGACTTTTGCCTGTTATTCGATTCCGTGGCTTGCTTTAGGTTATGAAATGACACCTGACTATCACGAACGCACGCGCCTGCAGGCTTACGCTAGTTTTTTTGCACAACCGGTGTGGATGATAGTCCCTTGGATCCCGCTGATCATGACATCCAAAGTCATTGATCTTAAAATCTGGAATTGGACGATTGTTCATTTTAATTCTCCTTTTGCGGATATTACGCATGCGGTTCGTGTCATTGCGATTATCGTCGGGATATTTATCACAGCCTTTGGGGTGCTTCCGGCTATTTTTAATAAAGAGATTTACGGAAATTTGCCCAGACCGCCTAAAGAAAAGGGTTATGCAAGTGTTATCAAAGATCTTTGGGGCAATTGCGTGACGTCTTTTCAGTGCGGGCCGTTTGTTCAGTTGGTTATTGTGACGTTTTTGATCTTTAACGGATTTATGCTTGCCTCGTCTTTCACGGCGTATGTTGTTTTTTTCTATGTTTTTGGCGGTCAACCGACGATGGATTTGATGTATCAGAACGGCGGAGCTTTATTGGGCGCTTTTGGAACTTTAAGTTCGGTTTGTACCGCTTTTCTTGCGATTCCTTTAACGGCATGGATATCCTCTAAACTTGGAAAAAAGAAAGCTTTTTTGATTACGATGTCGCTGGCGATTTTTGGATATGTTTTAAAATGGATTGGGTATGATCCAAGATATCCGTATTTGCTTTTGGTTGCCGCGCCATTTTTGGCGTTTCATTTGGGATCACTTTTTACAATTGTTTGTTCGATGATTGCCGATGTGTGCGATCTTGACGAACTTCAAACCGGTACGCGTCGCGAAGGGATGTTTAGCGGGATTTATTGGTGGATACAAAAGCTTGGCATCGCCGGAGCGTCAATTTTAGGCGGCGTTTTAATGAACGCGACGGGATTTGATGTTAAATTAGGGCTCAATCAGTCGGCGCACGCTTTATTTTATATGCGCGTCTGTGATGTGGGGATTCCGATTGTAACCTCCTTGATTGCGATTTTCGTTATTATGACCTTTGAAATCTCTGAAGACAAGGCCTACGATATCCGCAAACAGTTAGAAAATCGACGAGGAAAAACATAACAACTTGCTGGGGTTTAAAATATGAGTAAACCACCTGTTGCGAAAGCTATAAATTCAAAACCGCTCATTATTTTTCCCTATATGGGATATGAGAATAATAAAAAGTGCGAGTGGTATTTTTGGTGGACCGTGGATCGTTGCAAGGAAATTGATCCTAAACCGATTGTCGTTATCCCGCGGGATACGATTATTCGGCAGGATGCGGTCTCGTTTATCAAGGACCCAAGATATCCGAGTTTGGAGGTTGTGCAAACTTGGTCGGTCGACACCTGTCAGAGCTGGTTAGCCGGCTGGGGACATATTCTTGATAATTATCCTGAAGCGGATCGGATCGTCCAGATCCCCGGCGATATCGATTATGTCGAGCAGGACGTTGAGTTTTATAGCAATTTGACCGAGTTTATCAAAACGACAAGCGCGGACATTGTCATCGGGGATTTTCGTACCGGTAATCAATACAGCGCTAAAAGTCTTGTCGATACGTATGGGACATATTCGCTTTTGGCCAATTGGTTTCCCGAGATATCAAAAAGTATCCGGTCTTTTCCGCTTAATCGGGCGCGATCTGAATTTTTGAATATCAAGACTTCGGTTTTGCGTGAGCTTATTATCAAAAACAGGAATTTTGCTTACGAGCAGACGTTGAATTTTTTGATTCGCTCGTGGAATTATCAAGAAGCCAAATGGCGATATGATATTTCCAAAACTTTTTTAGGGACGCTTTCTGACAGCAAATCTTTTCGGCATTACAGAGGATGCATTGACCAGATTGAGCGTATTGAGCGGATGCTCTCTTTGTTGTGGCGGGAGATCAAGGAACCTAAAAAGCTCGACACCCAAAGCGACAAAGAGTTTGAGCAGGAATATATCGTTTTTAGTAATGAATACGACAAGCTTTACACCAAATCAAAGGGCATCATGGATACGGCCCGAACCACGATCCGTGCGCTTTTGGGCGTATAAGCTTACATTATGGTGCAGATCAGTCTAAAGAATGTCAGCAAGCTTTATCCCAGCGGATCTCTGGCCGTCGACAATGTCAGTTTTACGATTGAAAAAAAAGAATTTTTGGTTTTAGTCGGCCCCTCAGGTTGCGGCAAGTCCACGACCTTGCGAATGATTGCCGGTTTAGAACAAGCGACATCCGGCGAGATTTGGATCGGTGATCGCTGTGTTAATCACGTCCCCCCTAAAGACCGTAATATTGCCATGGTCTTTCAGAATTACGCGCTTTATCCGCACATGACGGTTTTTGAAAACATGGCTTTTGGTCTTAAGCTTCGTAAATTGCCGAAAGCAGAAATTACCCGACGGGTCAACGAAGTTGCAGAGATCCTTGGAATTAAAAAATATTTGGACCGTCGTCCGCGTGAGATTTCCGGCGGGGAACATCAGCGGGTGGCTTTAGGCCGCGCGATCGTACGAAAACCTTGCGTGTTTCTTTTTGACGAACCTTTGAGCAATCTTGACGCTAAAATGCGCGTGCAAATGCGCAGTGAGATTCATAAGCTGCGTCTGCGGCTGCAAACAACTTTTATTTATGTCACGCATGACCAGACGGAAGCCATGACCTTAGGCGATCGGATTGCGGTGATGAAAGACGGACGGATTTTGCAATGTGCTGACCCGATTGTTACTTATGATCGGCCGGCGAATAAATTTGTTGCGGGCTTTATCGGGTCAGTCCCCATGAATTTTATGGAAGGCCGGATTATTAGCAAAGACGGGAAATATTATTTTGACGAAGGCCGGTTTCAGGTTAAGATCGTCGAGGATATGTATAAAAAGATAAGCGCTTATGAAGGAAAAGAAATTGTTTTTGGCATCCGGGCGCAGGATATTTACGATAAGCTTTTTGTTTCCCAGGCGACGGCCGAAAATACGATTGTGGCCACCTGCGAGGTTGTCGAGCCGATGGGTTCTGAGGTGCTGGTTCATTTAAATACCGGCCGACATACTTTTATTGCCCGCGTTGATGCACATGACCGTCCTGAAATTAACCGCGACATGGACCTTGTCCTGGACATGAGCAAGGCCCACTTTTTTGACAAGAAGACCGAAAACACGATTGTCTGATTTTTAATCTCGCTCTTAAACCCAAATTTTGCATTACAACCTTGTGCGCGACGATCCGTCGCGCACAAAAATGGAAATGCAAAATTTGCCTTTGGTTGTCCCGCAGGGACAAGGTTAACCCCGCACGTCTCGACGGTGTCGAGACATGCGGCCCTTTGGGCGGCTTTTGCTTGGCCTCGTTGGAGCGAGGCTAATGCAAAAGCCGGGTTAAAATACGGGTCTTTTTTTAAACCTTATTTCTTAAGGCACGGGATGCTTTTGTGATTTAACGAGAAAAAAATGAAAAAATTAATTTGCCGAATCGCTCAATCACCCCATTTTTTTATAATTCTGTTGTTGTTTTCGCTCGTTGGATTCTTTTTTTATGCAGGGTATTTTGCCTCCCGGTTTTTTATTTTTCTGGCATTTTCTTTATCGATTATCGTCGGGTATCTTGTCTATTCGTATATTTCTCTGTCAAACCGTCAAATGCTTGTTGCTTTAGAGCGCGGCGAATGCGAAGAGCGGCTTAATCTTTTGCAGGCGGACATTGTCCAGAAACGGCAAGCTAATAATGCTTTGCAAATTAAGATTACGAATTATGCCTTGCTAAAAAATCTGACCGAAAAACTCTGCGCCTCTTTTACGCTTGCGGATACCGCTCAAATGATTGCCAGTGAAGTTAATGGCGTTTATAAACACCCGCAGATGACGGTTATTGTCTATTTTTTTAATAATAACAACCGCCAGCTGGCTATCGGTGCGTCCTTGCGCAATCAAGAGCCGTTAAATCTCAAGGCCAAAAGAGGCGATAGCTATGATCAATGGGTGGTCAAAAACTTAAAACCGCTTTTTATCGAAGACACAAAGACCGATTTTCGTTTTGATGCCCAGCAGGTCCAAACGCAGGACCATCGGGACGTGCGTTCCCTGATGAGTGTCCCATTGTCCGTCGGAGAAATGACGGTAGGATTGCTGCGGGTCGATAGTAACAGCGAGCATCATTTTTCGACGGAAGATTTGCGTTTTTTAAATACGGTCGGGGCCATTGGCGCGGTCGCTTTAGAAAATGCGCAGCTTTATGAACGTGTTGAGGATTTGGCGATCCGCGATAGTTTGACGGGTTTGTATTTGCGCCGGCATTTGCTTGAGCGGTTAAACGCTGAAATCAGCCGGCATTTGCGAAGTGAAAGCCAGTTGTCTTTTCTGATGATCGATTTGGATTATTTTAAAAAATACAATGATCGCTTTGGGCATACCGCCGGGGACATTGTCCTTAAGACCATTGCGCTTATTCTTTTGGATATGTTTAGCGCGCCGGGAGAAATTGTTTGCCGTTATGGCGGGGAAGAGTTTTGCGTGCTTTTGCCGGATTGTTCCAAGCGAAGAGCTGGCCAATTGGCTGAAGAGGTCCGCAAACGAATTGCGGCACAAACGATTATTTTGCGCCGCGAAAAAACGAACATTACGGTTTCTCTGGGAGTTGCGTCTTTCCCCGTTGATGCGCATACCAAAGAAGATCTTGTCCAGAAAGCGGACGCGGCGCTTTATGAGGCCAAGGCATCCGGCCGCAATCAGGTTGTTTTTGCCAAAGAGGCATAGAATAAAATGATTTTTATGGTGAGTTTACTTTTTGTTTTTACAGCCGTGGTGATTTTTGTCGTGCGCTGGGCGATTGCAAACATCTTACGGCGAGAAACGGATGCTCTTGTGCTTTTTAAGAGCCAGCATGAAGAATTGTTGCGGATCAAAAAAGGTTTGGATGAGCGGCGAAAAGTTTTGGAAACCGAAGTTGCAGAAATTTTTACGCTTTATGATCTGACGCGCGAGATGACCAAAAGTTTTTCGGAAGAAAAAACTTTTTATGCCTTTAAAGTCAAGCTCCGAGAAAGTGTGCATTTTGGCGATTGCCTCTTGCTCGACCCGCTGGCGCAAGAGCAAATTAAGGACAAAGAACTGGGAGGGTATCTGCTTCTGACTTTGAGCGGTCAGCGACGCAAGCTTGGAGTTTTGGCTTTAAGTGATGTGGCTGAAAGCCAACAGGAAAAAGTTGTGATTTTGGCCAATCAATTTGCTTTGGCGCTTCGGCGTGTGCGGCTTTATCAAGACATTGAACGGCTTGCGATCACCGACAGTTTGACGGAGGTTCATACTCGTCGGTATGTCCTCGAACGCTTTGAAGAGGAGCGCAATCGAGCGCAGATTTACAAGACGCACATGGCGTTTTTGATGGTGGACGTTGATTTTTTTAAACATTTTAATGATCAGTACGGGCATTTGACGGGAGATCAGATTTTGCGGGAAATCGCTTCCATCATTAAAGCGAATATTCGTGAAATTGATATTATCGGCCGCTTTGGCGGAGAGGAATTTTGCGTTGTGTTGCCGGATACGGATTTTGTCTCTGCAGGGAGTGTTGCAGAGCGTATCCGTTTCGCCGTTGAACAGGCAACGATCAAAGCATTTGACACGTCGACTAAGGCAACCGTCAGCATCGGGATTGCGGTTTATCCGCAGGACGGCAAAAAAGTCAATGAACTTATCGATAAAGCGGATTGGGCTTTGTATCGCGCCAAAAAGGGCGGGCGCAACCGGGTTTGTGCTTTTGGGGTTTATGGCAAATAATCGCTTTAATCCCAAATTTTGTATTTCATTTTTTAATGCAAAATCCGGGTTAATCAGCTTGAAAGCCCCTGTCGTTTAGGTTAGAATCAACCCGGATTTTGCATTAGCCAAGCTTCTGCTTGGCCTACGCAAAACCGTAGGGCCCAAAGGGCCGCTCTAGATGATTGTTTAGCCGACGCAATCGTCCTTTTTCGGCTCAATTGCTTGGCGCCTCTATGGCGCTATTCGCCTTAAAAGGACGACTGCATCGGCTGATAATATAGGACGGGACATGAAAAATTTAAGTTTAGGCATCGATGTTGGCGGAACAAACGTTAAGCTTGGTATCGTTGATGCCAGAGGCAAGATTTTAGCGCGAAGTGTCATGCCCACAAAGCCTTACAATCGTAATCCACAGCAGCTTATTTCGGCCATCTTCACTTATATCCATACATTACTCAAAGACGCTCAAATAACTTACTCTCAAATTTCGGGCATTGGCATCGGCCTTCCCGGGGCGGTCGATCCTTTCAAAGGCCTTGTTATTTTTTTGCCGAATGTCCCGGGATGGAAAAATATTTATTTGCGCAAAATTTTTGAAAAAGAATTTCATAAGCCGACAGTTCTGGAAAATGATGTCAACATGATTACGTTAGGCGAATGGAAGTTTGGCGCGGGGATCGGAAAAAATGATCTTTTGTGTATGACTTTAGGGACGGGAGTCGGCGGCGGACTTATTTTAGGCGGTAAAATGTATCGGGGAGAAGGGTTTGTGGCCGGCGAAATTGGGCATATGCCGATTAATGAAGAGGGGCCCTCCTGCAATTGCGGCGGGTATGGATGTTTTGAACGTTACGTGGGCAATGGTCCACTTTTAGAAAAAATCGCGGCAATTTTTGGCGATAAAACTTTAACGATCCCGGACGTTTATGCTTTGGCTCTGAAGAAAGATAAAAGGGCGCTCAAGTTTTTTGAAGAAACAGCGACGCATATCGGCAATGGTTTGGTGGGAGTTGTGAATTTGTTGAATCCGCCTTTGATTATTATCGGCGGCGGGGTTTCAAATAATCGCCGGTTTCTTTTTTCGACGATCAATGCGGTCATACAAAAACGGGCGATGAAAGTGCAGGCGAAGATGGTCAAAATCGTTTGCGCCAAACTCGGGGATGATGCAGGCATTATCGGTGCGCAGGTTTTGTTAAGTCAAGGCGTAGAAAAAAACAGATGAAACGTATTTTTTTAATTTTTTATTTTTCCCTCGTCTTTGTGATGCCAGGCTTTGCCCAAGAGCAAGCAACCCCTGTCGAAATCAATGGGGACCAGATGCAGTATTCTGTCACCGACACAAAAGTAACCGCAACCGGCAATGTCGTTGTCAAGCGGGATGGCGTGACGCTGTCGTGTGACTCTTTGGAATTTGACCGCTCGCAAAATATTGGGATAGCTCAGGGGCATGTTGTTCTTTTGCGCGATGGTTCACGGTTAACCGGCGAAAAATTGATTTATAATTTTGCGACGATGAAAGGTGATTTTGTCCAGGCACATGTCACCTCAGACCCTTTTTATGGCGCCGGCCGACAAATTTCGAAAGAAGGCGAAAATCATATTATTCTTAAAGACGGATATATCACGACGTGCGATTTGGACCATCCGCATTTTAAGCTGCGTTCGCGGAAGGTCGATATTTTTCAGGGCGACAAAGCGACCGCGCGCAACTTGTCAATCGTCTTTGGAAAAGTCCCGGTTTTTTTTCTGCCGCGCTATACGCAGGACTTAAAACACAAAGAGCCGATGTTTATTATTACGCCGGGGTATTCGAAGGATTGGGGCGCTTTTGTGCTTACGAAATGGCGCCATTACTGGAACGATCATGTGAACACCGTTTTGCATCTTGACAATCGCAGTCGACGAGGTTTTGGGGAAGGCGCGGATTTTAACTATAATGACACGCGGTTTGGAAACGGGTTTATGAAAATTTATTATACCCAAGAACGTTTGAGTGACAGGAAGTTCTTTTTTGATTTTAACAAGGAGAACGGCACTCCGATCATCGAGAAGGAACGTTTTAAGGGCGAGTGGCGCAATAAATGGAACATTGACAAATCCACGCATGCTATTTGGCAGTATTACAAAATCAGCGATGCTGAATTTTTAAAAGATTTTTTTAAAAGAGAGTATGATCAGGACACGAACCCGCCGACGTATTTTCTTCTGACGCGTGGTTTTTCGAAAGCCGGAACAATGAGTTTGCGAGCTGATGTTCGTGTGAATCGTTTTACGTCGGCTATTGACCGTTTGCCGGAAATCAATTATCTTTTGCCGGGCCGCAAAATTTTGGAGAGCGGTTTTTATTGGAAAAATAATACGACTTATTCAAATCTTGCCAAACTTGAGCCTGTTCCCAGTGCGCATCGTTATGAAACAATGCGTTTTGACACGGACAATGAGATTTCGTATCCGTTTAAAATTAAATTCTTTGAGATTCGTCCTTTTGTCGGCGGAGAGCAAACGTTTTATTCAAAGACGCTTGATAAAACGGACAACAATACGGTGCGCGGGATTTTTAAGACCGGCGCGAATGTCAGCACAAAATTTTTCCGCGTGTATGATGTAAAAACGAATTTCTTGAATTTGGACATTAATCGTTTGCGCCATGTGATTACTCCGTCGGTGGCTTATTTTTATACGCACGACCCGAGCATTGAATCCTCCAAGCTGGTGCAATTTGATGCCATCGACAGTTTAACGCGCAGTCATGGGATGACGTTTGGCTTTGAAAACAAGCTGCAGACAAAGCGCAACGGCAAAAGCGCTGATCTTGCGCGGGTGTTAGTCTCGTCGGATTTTTATCTTAAGGAAGATAGGCGCAAAGGCGGCTTTAATAATGTGACGACTAAGACGGATTTGAAGCCTAATAAATGGGTGACGTTTTATGCGGAGACGAATTATGACACAATTAAAGACCACATCAGTTCTTCGAATTTTGATATTTATTTTAATGATCCCGGGAATAAATGGTCTTTGAGCTTTGGCAAGCGTTTTGACCGTGCGGTGGATGATCAGATTACCAGTCAATTAAATTACCGGATTAATCAAAAGTGGTATTTCGAAATTTATCAGCGTTGGGATGAAGACCGCGGACACAATAAGGAGCAGCAGTATGCGATTGTTCGGGATCTTCACGAATGGGATATGAAGTTAAGTTTTAATCACAAGGCCACTGAGGGAGATGCGATCTGGCTTGTTTTTACGCTTAAAGAATTTCCGGATGTCGCCATTGATTTTAATTCAGGGTTTAACCGCGTCAAAGCCGGGACAGGGTTGCGATAAGCGGCAATTCTTAGAAAGGAAAGAAATATGAATATCGGGATTGTCGGGACAGGGTATGTTGGGTTAGTCACAGGCGTATGTCTTTCGGCGATTGGACACACCGTTTATTGTGTTGACAATGATCTTGAAAAATTAAGAAAATTGCGAAAAGGGATTGCCACAATTTACGAGCCGGGTCTTCAGGAGCTGATGACCAAGCAGATAAAAAAGAAAAAACTTTTTTTCTGCCCAACAATCAAAGATGCGACAAAGCGTTCGCAGGTGATTTTTATTGCTGTTGGAACGCCGTCGAAAAAAAACGGGGATGCGGATTTGACTTATGTCGAGAATGTCGCCCGTCAGATTGCGGTCAGCATGGACTCGTATAAACTGATCGTTGAAAAGTCTACTGTCCCGGCGGAAACCGGCAAGCGCATTGAGCATACGATCGAAATGAATTTGCCAAAACAATTTAAGCAGCGTGGACACAAATTTTCTTTTGATGTGGCTTCCAACCCGGAATTTTTGCGCGAAGGTTCGGCGATTGCAGATTTTATGAACCCGGATCGCGTGGTCATTGGGGTCGAGTCCAAAAAAGCTGAAGAGCTTTTGAAAGAAATTTATAAACCGCTTAAGACGCGTATTGTTGTGACCAACATCACCTCTGCCGAAATCATCAAGCATGCGTCCAATTCTTTTTTAGCGACGAAGATTTCTTTTGCAAATGCTTTGTCCCAGATTTGTGACAAGGTCGGTGCCGATATTCTTAAAGTGACCGAAGGGATGGGGTATGACAAGAGGATTGGAGCTAGTTTTCTTAATGCCGGAATTGGTTTTGGCGGCAGCTGTTTTCCCAAAGATGTTGATGCGTTTATCCGTTTGAGCGAAAAAAGCGGATATGACTTTAATCTTTTAAAAGCAGTCCGCACGACGAATGAAGAACAAAAGGCTGCTTTTGTGCGCTTGATTGAAGATAAATTGTGGATCATCAAAGGCAAAACAATTGGTGTTTTGGGGTTGGCTTTTAAACCTAACACAGATGATATGCGCAATGCTCCATCGGTGGATATCCTTGCGCGCCTGCAGGCTGAAGGGGCCAAGATAAAGGCCTATGATCCACAGGCTATCGAGAATGCAAAAAAGATTTTTAAAGACATCAGTTTTTGCAAGGATGTTTATGCCACGGCTAAGGGTGTTGATTGTTTGGTTGTTTTAACGGAATGGGAAGAGTTTCGTCAGGTCGATTTTAAACGTCTGAAAAACTTGATGCGCCAGCCGATGATTTTTGATGGACGCAATTTATATAAAAATGACAATTTGGTTGATTTGGGATTTGAATATTTTGGTATCGGCCGCGGCGCAGTTTAGGTGAAAGAGGATAAACGAATGTCAAAAGTTTTGAGCGAAAAAATCCTAAATAAAAAAGCACTCGTCGCTGTTTTAGGTCTTGGCTATGTGGGTTTGCCTTTGGCGGTGAGTTTTGCCAAGGCGGGTTTTAAGGTTTTTGGCCTTGACATGGACACGGATCGTGTCCTGCGCGTTAAGACAAAGAAAAATTATATTGCCGACATCGCACCGGCGGATCTGGTTCGCGTTGTTGATAATGGGCGATTGACAGCCTCGAGCGACTTTTCGCATTTAAAGATGGCGGACGTGATTATCATTTGTGTCCCAACCCCGCTGCGTCGTAAATATACGCCGGATGTTTCTTTTATTGTCAATGCCGTCAAAACCGTTGGCCAGTATATCAAGAAAGATACGCTCGTTATTTTAGAAAGCACGACCTATCCGGGAACCACACGCGAGTTGGTCAAACCGGTTTTAGAAAAGTCGGGTCTTGTTGTTGGCAAGAATTTGTTTTTATCGTTTTCTCCGGAACGTATTGATCCGGGCAACAAAAAATACAGCGTCACACAAATTCCGAAGATCGTCGGCGGCATTGACGAAAAAAGCGGAGAGCTGACGAAATTTTTGTACCAGACGATTATTAAAGAAGTCCATTTGGTCTCATCTGCCGACGCGGCTGAGATGACCAAGTTATTGGAAAACTCTTTTCGCATTGTTAATATCGGCTGGATCAATGAGCTGGCGATGATGTGCCATAAGCTCCATATTGACATTTGGGAAGTCATTGCGGCAGCTAAAACAAAACCGTTTGGGTTTATGCCTTTTTATCCCGGCTTAGGCGTCGGTGGCCATTGTATTCCCGACGATCCTCTGTACTTGCATTGGAAAGCTAAGAAGTATGGGTTTAATTCCAAGTACATCCGGCTTTCGGCGGATACCAATTCGTATATGCCCTCTTATGCGCTGGGGCGGATCAAAGAGCTTTTGGAAAAGCAAAAGAAAGAATTCGCTTATTCTAAGATTCTTGTCGTCGGGGTGACGTATAAAAAAGATGTGAAGGACTTGCGCAAATCTCCGCCGCTTCGGTTAATTGAACTTTTTAAGGCTCAGGGGGTTAGGGTTTCGTATTTTGACCCGATTATTCCGTATCTTAAAATTGGGACGATCGATTTGGCGTCAATTGTTTTGACAGCAAAGGATATCGCCGGGTTTGATTGTGTTGTGATCGCCACAGATCACAGCGACGTGAATTACAAGCTGATTTTAAAGTCGGCAAAAATGATTTTCGATACGCGCAATGTCTTTGATGGTGTGAAGAGTAAGAAAATTATTAAACTTTGATTTCAAATGCCCCCTTAATCCCCCTCTTTATCTAAAGAGGGGGGAGGGGGAGTTTAGAAGGGTTTTTTATGAAGAAAAAGGTAGCAGTTGTGACGGGCGGGGCGGGATTTTTGGGGAGCCATCTGTGCGATCGGCTTTTAGCCGACGGATGCAAGGTTATTGCCGTCGATAATTTGCTCACCGGCCGTTTGCGCAACATCGCGCATTTAAAGAAAACCAGGGATTTTGATTTTATCAAAAAAGATGTCAGCCGGCCTTTTGCCATTGCCGGAGACGTTGACTATATTTTGCACTTTGCGTCTCCCGCAAGCCCTGTCGATTATTTAAAATATCCGATCCCTACCATGCAGGTAGGATCATATGGCACAGAAAATTGTTTGGTATTGGCAAAATTAAAAAAGGCGCGTTTTTTAGTCGCATCGACTTCTGAAATTTATGGTGATCCGCTGGAGCATCCGCAAAAAGAAACGTATTGGGGCCATGTTAACACCATCGGTCCGCGCGGGGTTTATGATGAAGCCAAGCGTTTTGCGGAAGCGATGACCATGGCGTATCATCGCACCCACAAAGTCAATACTGCCATTGTTCGTATTTTTAATACTTACGGTCCGCGGATGCAGGTTAAGGACGGACGGGTTGTCCCAAATTTTATTGATCAGGCATTGCATCATCAATCGCTGACGATTTATGGCAGCGGAAAACAAACGCGGTCCTTTTGTTTTTATTCGGATTTGATCGACGGGATTGTGAGATTATTGTATAGCGATGTCCATGAACCGGTCAATATCGGAAACCCTGCGGAATTTACGATTCTTGAATTTGCAAAGTTGATTCTAAAACTTTCGGGAGCAAAAAGTAAATTGATTTATCGTCCGCTTCCGGTGGATGACCCCAAACAACGTTGTCCGGATATTACGCTGGCTAAAAAATATTTGAACTGGCAACCGAAAGTAGATATTGAGCAAGGTTTGCAAGAAACGCTCGATTGGTTTAAAGCAGAAGGCTATAGCGGCAAATTAAGAAAAACAGGATAAACATTGCCAAAAATCTAAAGGTATTTCATAATGACCCCCATCATGAAAACACAATTGACCAAAGACGACATTATAAAATTTGAACAGGAAATTGCTGAAATTTTTGCGACCGGTGCGATCCGTGCTCCGGTCCATTTGCGCGCTGGCCGCGAGGATGAGCTGATCCGGATTTTTCGTGAAGAAAATATTGGCGATGACGATTATGTGTTTGGCTTTTGGGATTCGCATGAATTGGCTTTGCTTAAAGGTGTGCCGCGCGATATGGTCAAGCAAGCGATTGTCGAGGGAAAAAGTATTTCGCTGTGTTTCCCGGAGTATAACGTTTTGTGTTCCGGCATCGTTGGCAGTCTTATGGGAACAGCCACGGGAGTCGCCTGGGCGCTTAAAAACCAGAATAAAAAGGGCTGTGCGTTTCTTTTTTGCGGAGAAATGTCCTCGGAAACAGGCATTTTCTTCGAAGCGGTTAAATATGCCTATAACTTTGATTTGCCGGTCAAGTTTATCGTTTGCGATAATGGGGTCAGCGTGATGACTAATACCCGTGAAGTTTGGGGCAGTCCAGACCCGTGGTTTAAAGGCACTAAATACGAAGCAAAAATTATTTATTTTAAATACGTCAACGGCTATCCGCATTCGGGGTTGGGGAAACTTATCAAATTTTGAGGTTTTTGAAATGAAATATTTCGACGAATTAAAACGGACGATGGAATGGTTGGCCACACAAGATAAGGCGATGTTCGTCGGGCAGACGGTTGCCGGTCCGGGGACGTTTATGTTCCAGACGCTGCGCGATTGTCCTAAGGACCGCACGCTTGAGATGCCGATTAATGAAAGTTTTCAAATGCAGTTTACTATCGGTATGGCGTTAGCTGGCTATATTCCTATCAGTGTTTATCCGCGCCAGAATTTTTTGCTCTTGGCGACGTCTGATATGACGAACATGCTCGACAAAATTCCAGCGATTAGCGGTGGGACGCTGATGCCCAAGACGCTTATTCGTGTGGCGACCGGGCCTGACGCGCCGGTTCATCCGGGGCATCAACATATCGGCAATTACGCGGATGCTTTTCGAAAATTATTTTCAACAATTGAAGTTGTCGAGCTGGAGGAGCCCGAAGAAATTTTTCCAGCCTATAAATATGCTTTTGAGCGAAAAGATGGCCGCTCGACACTGCTTATTGAGCACGGGAATTATTATAATTTGAAATGAAAAAGCAATCGCGTATTCTCATCGTCGGACACAACGACATCGTTGAACATTCTCTTTATGATTATTTAACCAGCCAAGGCTTTAAAAATGTGATTTCCGCCGGGCCTGAGAAGTGGGATGTTTTTAATCAGCGGCAGGTTGAAAGTTTTTTTAAAAAAGTTAAACCGCAATATGTTTTTTTAGCTTCCACGCTTTCCGGCGGGATTAAGGCCAATCAGGAATTTTGCGCGGAGTTTATTTACGCAAATCTGCAAAGTCAAAACAATATCATTCACACAGCTTACAAAGCCAAAGTAAAAAAACTTCTGTATATCGCCAGCTCCTGCGTTTATCCGAAGAATTCTCCCCAACCGATCAAAGAAGAATATTTTTTGACCGGCGCTCTGGAGGCGACGAGCCAGCCTTATGCGGTCGCTAAAATTGCGGGTGTTGAAATGTGCCGCGCGTATCGCCGGCAATACGGGTTTAACGCCATTGCCATGGTTCCGGCGACCCTTTATGGGCCGGCGGCAGATACGGATGCCGAAAACAGCCATGTTTTGGGCGCGCTGATAGGAAAATTTTCGCAGGCCGTCGCCAAGAATGAAAAGTCCGTAACACTTTGGGGAACGGGAAAACCTAAACGCGAGTTTTTGTTTAGCGAAGATTTTGCGAGTGCGTGTGTTTTTTTGATGGAAAATTACGAGAGCCAAGAGTTGATCAATGTCGGGGTTGGCGAAGATATTGCGATAAAAGATTTGGCAAAATTGATTGCTTCTGCCCTTGAGTATGAGGGAAAGATTGTTTTTGATTCTTCTAAACCCAACGGAGCGATGCGAAAACTTTTAGACAGCAGCCGCATCAAAGCGTTGGGTTGGAAACCGAAGGTGGGATTAAAAGAAGGAATTAACCGGACGATTTAATGGATGTGATCTGGGGGTGCTTGGTTTGCTATAAGCCTAAAGGCGAATTGAACGCAGCCCTGATTTTCTCCCGCCGTTAGGCGGGACATCAACCAGGGACCGTTCCTTTGAGCCGAAGGGCTTATAGCGAACCATAAAATTATTATTAAAGTAAGAATGTTAAGAAAGGATATTGTTTTATGAAAATTTTAATTACCGGCGCGGCCGGGTACTTGGGTTCTGTGATGATTCCGCGATTTTTGGTAGAAGGCCATGAGGTTGTTGCGCTCGATAATTTTATGTATAACCAAACGTCGCTTTTAGACGTCTGTTATCATCCTAAATTGACAATTGTCCGAGGAGATACGCGCGACAAAAATTTGATGACCAGGCTTCTCAAGGATGCCGACGCGATTTTTCCGCTGGCGTGCTTGACAGGGGCGCCATTGTGCGCCAAGGACCCGGTTGGTGCGCAGTCGATTTTGTTGGATGCGGTCACCATGATTTTGCAATTGCGCAGTAAAGATCAGATGGTTATTTTTCCGACGACCAACAGCGGTTATGGCATCGGCGAAAAGGGTAAGCATTGCACCGAAGAAACGCCGCTTAGGCCAATCTCGCTTTACGGAAAGCTTAAGGTCGAAGCTGAGCAAGCGATTCTTGCGGCCGGAAACGGGATCACTTTGCGTTTGGCGACGGCTTTCGGCGTTTCGCCTCGGATGCGTTTGGATTTGCTCGTCAATGATTTTGTCTATCGCGCCGTGTATGACCGGTTTGTTGTTTTGTTTGAAGCGCATTTTAATCGCAACTTTATTCATGTGCGCGACGTGGCCAAAGCGTTTAGCCATAGCCTTCACAATTTTGACAAGATGAAAAATCAGGCTTACAACGTCGGATTAAGTGATGCGAATATCAGCAAGCTTGGGCTTTGCCAAGAAATCCAAAAGCAGGTCAAAGATTTTTATTTCGTTGAGGCGACCATCGGTGAAGATCCGGATAAGCGCGATTATATTGTCAGCAATGACAAGATTGAAAAAACCGGATTTAAGCCTGAGGTATCATTAGCGGCGGGAATTACAGAGTTGGTTAAAGCGTATCAGATCATTAAAAGGAACCAATATGCCAACATTTAAACAGCTCGATATTCTTTTTGTCCAAGCGAATGCGTCGTATAAAGTTTATCAGGATTTAAGTACAGTGTATTCGGCCATTGAGCCGCCGATTTGGGCTGGCATGTTGACGTCACACTGTTTAAAAGAAGGTTTTCGCGCTGCGATTTTAGACAGCGAAGCGCTTTCTTTTTCCGACGCTGAATCAACTCAATATATTTCTGATCTTAATCCGAAAGTGACGTGCTTTGTTGTTTACGGTCAGCAGCCTTCGGCGAGCTCTCAAAATATGGATGGTGCGATTGCTTTAGCGGATCTTGTCAAGAAGCACCTTCCCGAAACAAAAATCCTTTTTGTCGGCGGGCATATCGCCGCTTTGCCGCGGGAAGTTCTTGAGCGGCACAGTTATATTGATTTTGTTTGCCAGAACGAAGGGGTCTATACGATTTCAAATTTGCTTCGCACTAACCTTGAGGATAATCTCGATAAAGTTTTAGGGTTAGGGTATCGGGCCGATGGCCAAATTATTTTGAATCCGCCTTCGCCGATTGTGCCGAAAGAAAACTTGCCCCACGATCTTCCGGGCATTGCCTGGGACCGGTTGCCCTTGAAACGTTATCGGACATCATTATGGCATTCCTATTCGAATCATATCAAGCGCCAGCCTTTTGTCGCGCTTTATACGAGTTTAGGGTGTCCGATGAAATGTTCTTTTTGTATGATTAATATCATTAATCGTCAGGAGAATGAATTCTCCGACGGCAGCGCTGTTTTCCGCTATTGGGACCCGGAATTTATTATTAAGCAGTTTGATTTCTTTGCTGATGAAGGAATTACCAATATCAAAATCGCCGACGAGCTGTTTGTCCTTAACGCGAATCATTTTGTGAAGCTTTGTGAGCTGATCATTGAGCGAGGGTACAAATTTAATATTTGGTGCTATTCGCGGGTAGATACGGTCAAGGAACAGTATCTGGACATTTTAAAAAAAGCCGGTGTCAATTGGCTGGCGTTAGGCATTGAAAGCGGAAACACGCGCGTGCGTAAAGATGTGACCAAGGGCCGTTTTGAAGACGTCGACATCCGCGATGTCGTCAAAAAAATCCGGGCGCACGATATTAACGTCATTGCCAATTATATCTTTGGTCTTCCCGAAGATGATATTCCCAGCATGCAAATGACGCTTGATTTAGCTCTTGAAATGAATACGGAAGAAGCGAACTTTTATTCGGCGATGGCTTATCCGGGCAGTCCTCTGCACGGACAGGCGCGCAAGGCGGGATGGAAATTGCCGGATTCGTATTCGGGATTTTCGCAACATTCTTATAATGCTCAGCCTTTACCGACCAAATATTTAACAGCCGATCAAGTTTTGGAATTTAGGGATAAAGCCTGGATGCAGTATCATACTTCGCCGCAGTTTTTAAATTTGCTCGAAAAAAAATTTGGAGACCTTGCTGTTGAAGAAACGCTGCGCTCGACAAAAATCAAACTCAAACGAAAGATTTTAGAACCCAAGGTGCTTGTATGATCATTTCTCGTACACCCTTTCGCGTGTCGTTTTTTGGCGGCGGAACGGATTATCCGGCGTGGTATCAAGAACACAAAGGCGCTGTTTTAGCGACGACGATTGACAAATATTGTTATATTACCTGCCGCTATTTGCCTCCGTTTTTTGAGCATAAATCGCGTATTATTTATTCGGTGACCGAACATGTGCAGAAAGTCGAAGATATTGATCATCCTTCAGTGCGCGAAGTCTTGAAATTTTTAAATATTCACGACGGCATTGAAATTCATCATGACGGGGATTTGCCGGCGCGAACAGGTTTAGGCTCGAGTTCTTCTTTTACCGTCGGGCTTTTAAACGGCCTTTACGCGCTTAAAGGAATTATGCCGACGAAGGAACAATTGGCCCGTGAAGCGATTCATATTGAACAAGATTTGATCAAAGAGAATGTCGGCTGCCAAGACCAGACTTTGGCCGCGTACGGAGGGTTTAATTTTATTGAGTTTGGGGGCCCGAATCATCTTCAGGTACGGCTTGTTACCGTCGGGTCAGAAAGACTCAAAGAGTTACAGTCGCATTTGATGATGTTTTTTACCGGATTCTCGCGCACGGCGTCCGAGATTGCGGCGCATCAGATTAAAAATACTCCCAGCAAGGTTAAGGAGCTTAATGAAATTTATGGTTTAACAACACACGCGCTCGCTGTCCTTAAAAGCGGCGATATTCTGGACTTTGGAAAGTTGCTTGATGAGTCGTGGCAATTAAAGCGTAGTCTTTCGGAGAAAATTTCAACACCTCATATCGACGAGATTTATAATACAGCAAAAGATGCGGGGGCTTTGGGCGGAAAACTTTTGGGCGCCGGCGGCGGCGGATTTGTTTTAATATTTGCGGCCCCAGAGCTGCAGCCTAAAATTCGTCAGCGGCTTAAAAATCTGCTCGAAATCCCATTTAAATTTGAAACTTTAGGCAGCCAAATTATTTTTTATCAACCTAACACAGGATTGGTTTCTTAAACCCGGATTTTGCATTAGCCAAGCTCCTGCTTGGCCAAAGCAAAATCCGCCCAAAGGGCCGCATGTCTCGACAACGTCGAGACGTGCGGGGTTAACCTTGTCCCTGTGGGACAACCGGAGGCAAATTTTGCACTTTTCTTTTTGTGCGCGACGGATCGTCGCGCGCTAGGTTGTAATGCAAAATTTGGGTTAAATGGACTTGTCAAAAACGGACATGGTTATTCTTTGTGGTGGCTTGGGCACACGACTGCGTTCAACAATCGGTCAGGCGCAAAAAACAATGGCGACCGTCGGGGATGAGCCGTTTTTAAACAAAATTCTGCGGTATTTAAAGCAACAAGGGTTTGAGCGGATCATTTTAGCGGTGGGTTTTCAGGCCCAAGAGGTAGAAAATTATTATCGCAAGAACGATTTGGGGCTGACCATTGAGTTTTCGAAGGAAGAAAAGCCTCTGGGCACAGGTGGTGCCATTAAAAATGCGCAAACTTTTGTACAATCTGACCAATTTTTTGCGATGAACGGCGATTGTTTCTGTGCGCTGGATTACAATGCGTTTTTAAAGGATCATTTAACAAAAAAAAATCGTGCGACGCTTTCGGTTTCCAAGATTGCTGACAGCCGCGATTATGGCACAATTCTTTTGGGTAAGCGGGATGTCATCACAGGTTTTGAAGAAAAAAAAGATGTCCCAGGCGGCGGATTTGTTAATATCGGCGTGTATTGTTTTGAAAAGCAAATTTTTGACTTGATGCCGACGGGAAAATTTTCGATTGAGAGGGATTTTTTTCCTTTATTGCCGGCGAAACTTGGAGAGTGTTTCAGAGGATTTGTGGTGGATAATGAATTTTTGGACATCGGCACGCCGGATCGTTATTCGAATGCCGAAGAACTGATAAGAAAGGTTGCAGACCGTGGAAACAAAAAATAAAAATCACAGTGTAGAGGTTAAGGCCCAGTATCGCGTTCCGTTTGGCACAGTGTCGATTACCGACGAGGCGCGCAAGCTCATTGATGCAGCGCTTGACTCAAAGTTTGTCACCCGCGGTAAATATGTGGCAGAGTTTGAAAAGCAGTTTGCCAAAACTTTTGGGACAAAAGATGCGGTGGCGGTTTCTAGCGGTACGGATGCTGATGCTTTGGCTTTGGCGGTTCTCTATGATTACGGCGCTAAGCGTGGCGATGAGGTTATTATTCCGGCTTTGACTTTTGTGGCGACCGCCAATGCGGTCTTTCAAGCGGGCTTTAAACCGGTGTTTGTCGACGTTAAATGCGAGACCTTGAATATCGACGCGGACAAAATTGAAAAAGCGATCACGCCTAAGACGCGCGCGATTATGCCGGTGCATTTGATGGGCAAGCCGGCGGACATGAAAAAAATCATGGAAATCGCCTACAAACATAAGCTTTATGTCATTGAGGATGCGGCCGAAGCGCATGGCGCAGAGATTGACGGCAAGCTTGTAGGAACATTTGGGCAGATGGCCGCCTACAGCCTTTATGCGGCGCATATTATTACGACGATCGAAGGTGGGATTGTGACGACTGATGATCCGGCGATGGCGGAAGCTCTGCGCTCTTTGCGCAATCACGGCATGGTCAATAAATTTGATTTTAAACGGATCGGTTTTTCGGCGAAGATGAATGAGCTGGAAGCGGCCGTCGGCTTGGGCAATATTAAAATTTATCAGGATATTTTAGATCGTCGTCGTCGGAATCTGCTTTATTTGATCGAGCATTTTAAAAAGTTTGATCCGTTTTTTATAACGATCAAGGAAGAAAAGGGTGAAAAGATAGGACCTCATGCTTATTCGGTGATCTTGCGCGAAAATCTTAATTTTACAAAAGACGAATTCGTCGATTACCTTGACCATGAAGGTGTTGATTCGCGCAATCTTTTTAACTCCATCCCGACGCAGTGTGAAAGTTATGCGTTCTTAGGATATAAGCTGGGGGATTTTCCGCAGGCGGAATATTGTTCGATACACGGCTTTCATTTTGGGATTCATCAGGACATCGGGCTTTCGCAATTAGACCACGTCGTTGAGACGACAGAAAAATTTCTTCGCCTTAAAGGCCATAAAGTCTAGTCTCATGCGCATTGCGATCAATTGCCGATCTTTTCTTCTTAAGAATTATACGGGTATTGGCCGCTATGCTTATAATCTCGTCAAGTCCTTAAGTGAAATCGACCATCAGAACGAGTATTGGCTCTACGCGCAAAAAAAATATTTTGATTTTAAGCGCCGGATCCCACGCGTACCAGCGGACAACTTTAGCGTAAAGGTCGATTGGTTTGGCCAAGGCTTGTCAAAAATTCTTAATCCCGTCGATATTTACCATTCGCCTAACATTGATTTTATCAATATCCCCAACGCAAAAATTGTGGTGACCGTACATGATTTGGTTTATAAAACTTATCCCGACGGGCAAAATGCGCAATCCTGTGAAATGATGCACAAGCAGATGAGCCAAGTTGTCGAGCAGGCGGATCGGATCATTTGCTGCTCGCATAGCACAAGTCATGATTTAAAACAGCATTATGCTGTTAAAGATGGTCAGGTCTGCCTGGTTTATCAGGGAGTGGACAAAAATATTTTTTATCCGCTGGATGATCAGCAACGGCAAAAGGCAAGAGGGGATTTAAAAAAACGCGGGATCCCCGAATCGTTTCTTCTTTTTGTCGGGACCATTGAACCGCGCAAGAATTTGCAAAATTTGCTTTTGGCCCTGTCGATTTTAAAGCAAAAAAATAAATTTAAGGGAAAGCTCGTCGTCAGCGGCATGAAAGGCTGGATGATTGAAGGTTTGGCAGAGGTGATCAAGAAGTTTAATTTGACAGATGACGTTATTTTTCTAGGGTATGTTTCTGACGAGGATTTGCGCTCACTTTATAACCTTTGTGAAATTTTTGTTTTTCCATCGCTTTATGAAGGTTTTGGGTTCCCGCTTGTAGAAGCGTTCTCCTGTGGGGCTGCGGTTGTGACGTCTAATGTTTCTTCATGCCCCGAAATTGCGGCGGATGCCGCTTTGGTGATTAATCCGTATAACCCTGATGAAATAGCCGACGCTGTTGTGCGCTTAATGGACGATGTGAAGCTTAAAAAACTGATGCAGCAGAGAGCTTTAAATCGGGCGCAAAATTTTTCTTTTCAAAAAACCGCAGAACAAACTTTAGCGGTTTATCAGGAATTGTGTCAGTAAAAGTCTCCTTTGAAGTTTGAGGAATCTCTTTGCAAACAGATGGGGAATTTAGTAAAATGCCGCTTTCTATTAAGATAACAATGAAAAACACTTCACGAAAGGTTCTGCTATGGAAGTCCAGTTTGTTGATTTTAGAGAGCAGTACAAAATTATTAAAGATGAAATTGAGCCGGGCTTAAAAAAAGTTTTTGAAGCGGGCAATTTTATTTTAGGCAAAGAAGAAAAAGATTTTGAATCTGACTTTGCCAAGTACTGCGAATCCAAATATGCCGTCGGAGTCAACTCCGGCACTGATGCTTTGTACATCGCTTTAGCGGCGTTGGATATTAAGGAAGGCGATGAAGTGATTTTGCCGCCCTACACTTTTATTGCGACCGCTTTGTGTGTTTCTTATCTGGGCGCTAAACCGGTTTTTGTCGATATCGAGCCCGAAACGTATAATTTGGATCCCAAAAAAATAAAGCAGGCGATTACCCCGAAAACCAAGGCCATTATCCCCGTGCATATTTACGGCCAAGCGGCGAACATGGACGAAATTTTGGCTGTGGCCAAAGAACATAATCTTAAGGTCATTGAAGATTCAGCGCAGGCGCATGGTGCTCGTTATAAAGGCAAGCGCATCGGGTCTTTGGGTGATGTGTCGTGTTTTAGTTTTTATCCGACGAAGGCTTTAGGGGCTTTTGGCGACGGGGGAATGATTGTCACCAGCGATGAAAAAGTTTATAAAAATTCTTTGATGCTGCGTGATTATGGCCGTGAAGGACGTTATGAGCACAAAATCAAAGGCTTTAATTCTCGGCTCGACACGGTCCAGGCGGTTATTCTTTCGGCGAAATTAAAGCGCTTGGATCAATGGAATGATATGCGCACTAAAATGGCGGATATTTATCGTCAACAACTGCAGGGCGTCAAAGGGATTATTGTCCCATCGACAAAAACAGACCGCACGCATATTTATCAAACGTATGCGATACGTACAAAAAACCGTGACGCTATTTCTGATGCCCTCAAGGATAAAAAGATTGGCGTTCTTATCCATTATCCGATCCCGCTGCATTTGCAAGAAGCATACAAAGAACTTGGGTATAAGAGAGGGGATTTTCCTGTCTCTGAACTTGTCTCGTCGGAAATTTTGTCGTTGCCGATGTTTCCGCATATTACCCGAGAGCAAATTGTTTATGTTTGCGATGCGTTAAAGGCGCTTGTTTAAGATTTATTAGCGTTTTTATCGGATGAAAATTTCTGCCTTTCGTGTTGATAAGCGCCCGATGTGTCAAGTATACTGTCTTGCTATGAGCAAAAAAATCGTCTTTCTAGACCGTGACGGGGTTATCAATGAATTTCCTGGCAATGGCAATTATGTGACCAAGGTCAAGGAATTCCATTTTATTCCCGGCGCTCTTGACGCCTTGCGGCGGCTTAAAGAAAACGGGTATACGGTTTTTGTTGTTTCCAATCAAGCGGGTGTCGGCAAAGGGATTTATAGCCAGGACAAGCTTGACCGTATCACCCGCCGGATGATTACACAGGTCAAAGAGAACGGCGGAGAAATCAAAAAAGCTTATTATTGCACGCATACGACACAACATGGTTGTGATTGCCGCAAGCCTAATATCGGTTCGATCCGCGCGGCATTTTCGCTGTTAAAAAAACCTATTACCCATGCGGCCCATGCGTATTTTGTCGGCGACACCGAGGTGGATGTGACTGCCGGGAAAAACGCAGGCTGTAAAACGATTTTTGTCCTTTCAGGAATGAGCGACCGTCAAACGGTTCGCACCTGGAAAGTCCGGCCGGATTATACGGTCAAGGATCTTCTCGAGGCGACCGACATTATTTTAGGAAACGGGAAACAAAAATCCCGCAGACCAAAATTTACCCCATAAGGAATCCAAATGAAAATTCTTGTTGTGTATGCAACCGCTGGGGCTGGTCATCGCAAAGCGGCGGAGGCGATTTATCATGGCTTAAAAATGTCGAGCGTTCATTGTGACGTGACCCTTGTCGATTCACTCGATTATACCAACCCGTTTTTTAAGAAAGCTTACGGCGGGGTGTATACATTTTTGATCACCTGGACTCCGGCTTTGTGGGGTTTCTTTTTTGCTTTGCTTGATATTCCGTTTTTGCGTTCTGCAGTGAGGGCCTTGCGGCGGATTTATAATTTTATCAATGCCTACCAGTTTGAAGCTTATTTGCAAAAAGAACATTTTGACTATATTATCTCGACGCATTTTTTAGGCAATGAAGTCGCCGGAGCGTTGAAAAAAGCCGGCAAGATCCGTCCTGTTATTATTGGGGTTGTGACCGATTTTGATGTGCATAGTATCTGGTTGTCAGAAGGTATTGACTGTTACGCTGTGGCCAGTCCGTGGACCAAAGAAAAAATTATTTCGATGGGGATCCCAAAAGAAAAAGTTGCTGTGACCGGCATTCCGACGCATGAAAACTTTTCAAAATCGAAAAGCGTTGCGCAGCTGCGTACGAAGATGAATATGAAGCTGGATCGTTTTACGGTTTTGATTGCGACCGGTTCGTTTGGAATTGGGCCCATCGAGGAGATTATTCAAAAGATCAAGGATTTTCAGGTGGTTGTCATCTGCGGGCACAACAAGAATCTTTACCAGCGGCTTAAGGGCTTGGCAAGCGAGACGATCAAGATTTTTGGTCTCGTCGATAATATGCATGAAATGATGGCTTTGTCCGATGTGATGATCACCAAGCCTGGTGGCTTGTCGATCTCCGAGGCGCTTGTCAGCGGATTGCCGATGATCTTTTTCAACGCGATTCCCGGACAGGAAACCAATAATGTCAAAGTTTTGTCTTACTATGGCGTCGGGATTAGCGGGTGCGGCATTTCGAGAATGGCCGAAGAATTAAAACGTCTGGAATCCTCAGCTGAGGAATATGCTCAATTAAAAGAAAAAATCAAAACACTTGCCCGTCCTAACGCAGTCAAGGACATCATGAGCCTGTGTCATCTTAATTACTAGTACGCCATGTGCAAGTTTTATTTGCCGACCTGGGAAGCCCTTTTAGGCTCAATTGTTTTGCGCCTCTATGGCGCTATTCGCCTTAAAAGGGCTTCCCAAGTCGGCTTAACTCGCAGATCGTGTTAGTATTAGAAATACACGCTTAAGTACCGGCGTTGATTAAATAAAAATTCACGTTACAATACCTCATGCCCCATTCTATTGCCCAAGTCGTTGTTGGGCTTGCGGTCCACGGTCCTTTTGATTATGTGATACCTCCAAATCTTTTGGAGGATACCCGTGTCGGGTCGAGGGTCTATGTGTCCTTTGGCTCTAAGTTTTGTGTTGGGTACGTTGTTGGATTATTGCAAAAAAGCCGTTTCCCTCGCTTAAAACCGATTGTGCAGCTTCTGGACAATATCCCGACGATGGATGAAAAATTTCTAAAACTTGCCAACGAGTTTTCGCAGTATTACGCCTGTTCGTTAGGTCAAGCCATTGAAGCAGCCTTACCAGTTATTTTGCGCGGAAAAAAACAAATCGTCTGGACGCCGCCTGCTAAAGTAGAAAATCCCAATAAACCACAGACTTTGTTTTGCCAGGGCTCTTTGCAGGCGTCTGCCTGTGTAGTTGCAAAAAAAATCAAGTCTGTCTTAGAAGAGGGGCGAGGCGTTATTTTTTTGGTCCCGGAAGCCGGACAGCTTCGGGTTGCTCAAGAGTTTTTGGAAAAAGTCGCGCTTTGCAAAGTTTCGGTTTTGGACCGGTCGGGGGGCGTTAAAGAGCAGTTGGCGCAGTGGTTGGCCGTCAAAGAAGGGAACGTGCGGGTTGTTTGCGCAACGCGTTCAGCTGTTTTTGCGATGATGCCCAACTTAGGCCTGATTGTGATTGTCGACGAGGAAAATCCTGCGTATAAACAAGAGCCTTCACCGTTTTATCATGCGCGTGAAATTGCTTTTTGGCGGCAAAAATATGAGTCTTGCGATTTGCTTTTTGTGACACCAACTCCGACGGCTGAACTTTGGAAGATTCTGAAAGAAAAAAAAGCTGATTGGCAGGTGTGTGAAGAAAAACATTCGGGCGCTTTGCAGGTCATTGATCTGGCCAATTACAAGTATCAGAATATGCTTTTGTCGTTTCCTTTGCAGAACACGATTACGGAAACTTTTTTGCGCGGTCAAAAGGTGCTGTTGTTTTTAAACCGCCGGGGATTTAGCACGTTGACGAAATGCAACCAGTGCGGGTTTGTTTTGCGCTGCGAGCGCTGTGAGACGATTTTGAATTTTATGTATTCGAAGAAAAAAATGGTTTGCCACCGTTGCGGTTTGTCGTCGGATCTTCCAAAGATTTGTCCGCAATGCCAGGGTTCGTATTTGCGTTCGATGGGTGTGGGGATCGAAAAATTAGAAAGCGATTTGGCCCGAATTTATCCGCAAGCATTGATTGCCACCTTTGACAGCGGTTCAAAGACATTTTCGAATGACGCTCATCTTATGATCGCCACATCCGCGGTGATGCCGTTTTTGCATCGAGCGCATTTTTCGCTCATTGCCGTTTTGGATTTTGACGGGGAAATTAACCGTATTGACTTTAGGGCCGCTAGTCGTGCGTTTTCGCTTTTAGTCCGTTTACGGCAAGCGGCCAAAGAAAAGTTGATTGTCCAGACGCGTAACCTTAGGCATCCGGCAATCATTTCTGCCTCCTCGATCAATGCAGAAGAATTTTACCGGTCGGAGCTTAAAACCCGTCGGGAATTAAAACTGCCGCCCTATGCGCAGATTATTGCTCTGTCTTTGCGTTCTATATCTGAAGAACAAGTCTCCGCACAAGCAGTTAAACTTTATCAGCAGATTGCATCTCTTGCGGATAAAGATTTTGAAATCGCGCTCCCCCAGCCGGACTTGATACCAAAATTGCGCGATAAGTATCGATACACTATAATGCTCAAAGGTAAAACGGTTAAATCTATGCTTAAAGCCGTCGAGCAGGTTTTGGGAGATTTTCATAAACATAAAGACGTTATATTAACGATTGATGTCAATCCATGAAAATAATTTTTTTTGGCAGTGATGATTTTGCGGCAGAAAATTTATCTCAACTTTTGGCGCAAGGGTTTTGCGTTGTCGCGTGCGTGACCCAGCCGGATCGTCCCAGCGGACGGGGTTTGCAGGTTGTCGTTTCTGTGATTAAACAGATCGCGCAAGAGAACCATATCCCTGTTTTCCAACCTGAAAATTTGAAAGACACAAAATTTTTAGAACATCTTAAAAGTCTTGCCGCGGATCTTTTTATCGTGATCGCTTACGGAAAGATTTTGCCGTCGAGCGTTCTTAAGATTCCAAAAATATTTTGTATCAATGTCCACGGCTCGCTTCTGCCTAAGTACCGCGGCGCGGCACCGATCAATTGGGCGATCATAAGCGGTGAGCGAGAAACAGGTTTTTCGCTGATCAAAATAAGTCCCCAAATGGATGCCGGCGAAATCATTGTGCAGGAGAAAATGTCTATCCTTGATGATGAAACAGCGCAATCCCTGCGTTTGCGTATGGCCCAAGCGAGTGCTTTGTGTTTGTGTCGGACAATTCCGAAAATTGCCGACGGGAAGTTTTTATTAATGCCGCAGGATGAAAATCAAGTTACGTTTGCGCCCAAATTAAGCAAAGAGTTAGGACGTATCGATTGGCAGAAATCCGCGAAGGATATCCATAATCTTGTTCGTGGTCTTCTGCCGTGGCCGGGTGCTTTTGCGTCGTATCAGGGAAAGATTTTTAAAATTCTTCAAAGTGGGGTTGTTCGCGAGGAATTTTCGCAAGCACCGGGAACAATTTTGGCGATTACTAAAGAAGGTGTTAGTGTTGCCACCGGCAAAGACGCGTTGTTGTTAAAAGAAATTCATCCGCAGTCGGCTAAGCCTATGAACGCTCACGCCTTTGCCGTCGGTCAGCGGCTTAAGGTGGCAGCCGTTTTCAAATAATTTTTTTTATTTTTTAACTCCCCTCTTCCCTTAACTTACCCCAAATGATAAAGGAGTTAGACATGGGGAACAACAAAGAACAGAAGCAAATCATGGCCGCGAACATCGCAATTTTCAAAGACAAAAAGATTAGAAAAACACTGCATAATAATGAGTGGTGGTTTTCGATTGCGGATGTCGTTGAAGCCCTCACTGATAGTAGTGATGCTTGTGCGTATTGGAGAAAATTAAAACAGCGTTTAATTGAAGAGGGAAGTCAAGTCGTGACAAATTGTCACGGGTTGAAATTGTTAGCCCCTGATGGGAAAATGCGTGAAACAGACTGTGTCGACACTGAAGGCATTTTTCGCATCATCCAATCGATCCCATGGCCCAAAGCCGAACCTTTTAAACGTTGGCTGGCCAAAGTCGGCTATGAGCGGGTGTCAACCTCGCAAGGGCATATACTTTTAAGCAGCTAAGTATATATCGTGCTGGCGGGGCTATCGCTGGCAATGCGAGAAAAGCTTTGGAACAGCGGCTCAAGAGGCCGATTGTTTCAAAAGAAAATTATTTGCATCAAAAGGAATCACAAAAGGCCATTAGCTGATAAACTTGTAAATTGTATAAAATTGTTTTTCCTACTAAAGGGAGGTTGACAATGCCGATCCAACAACATTCCAAAGTCACAGGTCTTTCGGGTAATGAAATTTATTGTTTAAAGAAATTAAATTATCTGCCCGGGCAGCTTTGCATAGGCAACAATGTTGTTTCTTTAGGGGTAGGAGGAGGAATCAAAAGCGGCCTGTCGACTTTAGCCGGCGGCTTAGTTGAGTTTATGGTCATCGGTACGGCTGTTAAAAAAATGGAAGGAAACACAGGCTGACCAGGGCGGATTATTGCGTTTGCAAAAATCGCATATTGATAATCAAGGGTTTAAAAATTTCTTTGAACGGATGAAAGAATCCTCATCGGTGCCGGCCTTGCTTTCGGACCATCCTTCTGACCAAAACCGCTCGCAAATGGCCGAAAAATTCAAGAACGAGAATACGACACCGATTATGACGGCTAAAGAATGGAAAAGTTTTCAATCCTATTGCCGGTAAAACGACTTTTGAAAATTCCCCGTATCCATAACCTACCCCAATTAAACAGGAGTCAGGTGATGAAAACAGAATTAATCATTGAATTGAACAAAATGTTTGAAGGCTGTGCGTATATTCAGAATGATTTTGAATACTGGATGGCGCGTGATTTACAGAAATTGCTGGATTATGAAGAATGGAGAAATTTTTTAAAGGTCATTGATAAAGCCAAACTGGCATGTTTAAATTCGCGCCAGAATATTTCTGACCATTTTGTTGACGTCAACAAAATGGTGACGCTGGGATCTGGAAGTGAGCGTCAAGTAGAGGATATGATGTTAACTCGCTATGCCTGCTATTTGATAGCCCAAAATGGTGATCCCCGTAAAGAGCAAATCGCTTTTGCCCAAAGTTATTTTGCTATTCAAACCCGAAAGCAAGAATTATTGGAAGAACGCATAGCATTGGTCGAGCGGTTACGAGCGCGTGAAAAATTGGCAGATACCGAACAAGAGCTTTCTGGAATTGCGTATGAGCGCGGTGTTGACGGTAAGGGTTTTGCCCGATTACGCAGTAAGGGTGATTATGTGTTATTTGGTGGATATACAACATTGGGAATGAAGAAAAAATTAAAGATACCGGAGAACAGGCCGCTGGCTGATTTTTTGCCGACGATCACGATCAAAGCCAAAGATTTAGCCGCTGAGATCACAAGTTTTAATACAAAAAAGAATAATTTTCATGGCGAGCAAGAGATAAGCACTGAGCATATTAAAAATAATAAAGATGTTCGCGATTTGTTAGGAAAAAGCGGAATACGGCCAGAAGCGCTCCCTGCGCAAGAGGACATCAAAAAATTAGAACGAAGGCTTACGGTGGAAGGAAAGAAAATTGCAAAAGGGGGAGTCATTAAAAAATGATTCTTCCGAGAAATAAAACTGCTCGTGGGTTATCGCGGGCAATGCGAGAAAAGCTTTGGAAAAACGGTTCAAGCGGTTGATTGTTTCAAAAGAAAATTGTTAGCAACATAAAGAGATACACAAAACAATCAACGGGGGGACAAAACATGGATAATTGTTTTCGTTTGTTAAGGGTATTTTCAGCAAGCAGTGTTTTTTTTCTTTTATTGATGTGCTCAGCATTCGCTACCAATTCTGTAGAAATAAAGAATGACTGGTTTTATGTCAACGGCGAAAAGTTTTTTGTCAAAGGGATCAATTACCATGCTTATCGCCCCGGCCAATCTCCCGCCGATGGGGACAAGGTCAATTTGGATTTAGTGGATGATGATTTTCGGCTGATAAAAGAGGCCGGTTTTAACACGATCCGGACGGCTGGGGCATTAAGTCTGCAAATCGAAACGCTGGCCCAAAAGCATGGCTTGTTTGTTTTACACGGAATTTGGTTTGATAAAGACAAAGATTATACGAGCCCGGATACGTTAAATTATGCGCAGGAACTTTTAAACAAAGATTTGGAATGGGCCAAGGATTTTGACAATGTTCTTGGATATTTATTTTTGAATGAGCCGCCGATGGAAAGAGTTCGGGACGCCGGCCAAGTAAAAACAGAGAATTTTTTAAAAGACCTTGCTGGGTTTGTCAAAACGATAGATCCTAACAAGCCTGTGTCGTTCGCCAGTTGGGTTCCGATGGGATTTATTGATCATTCTTTTTTGGATTTTGTATCTTTCAATGCATATATTTATTCTCCAAGTATAGTTACAAATGTTTTTGGATATCCGGGGTACATCCGATGGCTTAAAGAAAATATATCGCGTGGGAAGCCTTTGATTATCACGGAATTTGGGCTTTCAGTGTCCCTAATGCGTAAAGGTGGCAGTCATTATGGGTATGGGGGCAATAGTTTTAAAGAACAGGCTCAGGGAGATATTGAAATGTACGACGGGATCATTCAATCTGGGGCGACGGGAGCGTGTGCTTTTCTTTGGACGGATGCCTGGTGGCTGGCGGGTAGTAAATCTGTTCATGATAACGACCCTGAAGATTATTATGGGATAAATGATTATGACAAAGATGGAAAAGCAATTCCCCGTGCAGCATTTTTTGCTCTTAAGCAGTATAATCAGGCTCTTGTTATAGAACCCAAGCATACACAATTTTATCAAAAGACAATGCCACTTGAAATTTATACCACAGAAGAGGTCAATTTTGTCTTGTATAAAATTGATCAGCAAGGCTGGAAAGAATTAAAAAAGACTGGAAAATTTTGGTGGGAAGAAACTGTTAATATATCGACATTATCCGACGGAAAACATCAAATAGAAATCAAAGCCTTGGGGCGCGATAAAAAGATTCTTTGCAAAAAAATCCAAGACTTTTGGATAGGTTTGCTTGATAAAGTTGCGCGGTATCGCGTGAGCATTGATACGGACAAAGAAGAATATTCTCCAAATGAACAGGTACAAGTGACCATTACTATCAAAAATGCGATGGATAAAACCATTTCTGACCAAATTGTTAATTATTCAATATTTCAGGCCATCGGCTGGCAAGATCATGCAGCTGATTTAAAAACTAATCAGAAGGGACAAATAAAATTTGAATTTTCTCCTTTTACACCAGGATACATAACAATTGCGGCAGGGGTGGGGTATGACCAAAATAATGCATTTATTCAAAGATCAGGGAATTTAAAAACTATTTTTGTGAAGGGGAATTGACGTTCTAAGTGCAGTAAAAAAGTTCAATCCCCCCTTTTTAAGAAAATGTGATAAGATTATTCTTCAATTTACGGCGTATCGGTGGTTTTAACATAAGGAATGTTTATGCGTTTTAAAAATTGTATTTTTGTTTTAGCCGGGTGCGTTTTTTTAACCTTGGCTATTGGCTGTGGGCCTAAAAAAGGCGGGGCCGCAGGGGCCATGGGCGGCTTTGCCACCAGCGTTGTGGCACAGCCGGTGAAAGCGAAAAAAATTGAAGAAAAAATTTCTCTCGTCGGGAACTTGCAGGCCGATGAGTCCATTGAGATCAAGAATCAGATTGCCGGCGTTATTGCGCAAATTGGTTTTTTGGAAGGAGAGCCTGTGAAACAAGGCCAGACGCTTTTTGTGATCGATGCGGATAAGCTCAAAGCTTCCCTAGCGCAGGCTTTGGCGAATTTGGGGCTGGCCCAAACAACTTTTGCACGACTATCTACTCTAATAAAGGCCAATGCGATTTCCCAACAGGAATTTGATCAGGCGAGTTCTGATTTAGAAGCGCGTAAAGCGCAAGTCGAGCTTATCAATGCCCAGCTTAAAGAAACGCAGATTACCGCAAGTTTTGATGGGGTTACTGGTGATCGAAAGGTGAGTATCGGCCAGTTTGTCAATCAAGGTACACTTTTGACGACCTTGATCAAACAGGACCCGATGAAGGCGGAATTTAATATCCCCGAACGTTTTTTAGGCCAGCTCAAAGAAGCTCAGGGGATTGAAGTTACTGTGGCGGCATACCCGGATGAAATTTTTAAAGGCGAAGTTTATTTTATTGACCCGCAAGTCGACGAATTAAACCGCACAGCTTTGATCAAGGCCAAAATCCCCAATCCCGACGGAAAATTGGTGCGCGGGATGTTTGCTAACCTTAATCTGATCGTGAGCATTCGCAGTGAAGCTTTGGTCGTGCCCGAGACAGCACTCATTATGAAAAGCGATGATGTATTTGTTTTTACCGTCGATAGCGACAATAAGGCGCAGATGAAAAAAGTGAAGGTCG
>CAYYRJ010000008.1:0-92242 GCA_964474085.1 uncultured Planctomycetales bacterium | reverse complement strand
TCATAATTCGGACAATCTCATCTTCGATCGCATACGCCAAGTGATTTGACAAAACCGCAATGTTTAAAGCATCTTTAATCGAAACGCTTTTTAAATAAAATGTTGCGCGGCCCTGCACGGTGCTGGAAGTCACCAGATTAAAATCTCCCCGCAAAGCCAAAAAACGCAAGACATCAATCACGCTCATGTCCCGAACATCGAGCGTAATTTTTCGCAGCAGACGCTCTTCCAAAGGAACCGTCGGGACATCAACAACGATCGCAAGCGGTTCGCTGCCGCCGGGAATACCAAGCTGATCAAAAGAGGTCGCAGGCGCTGACGATGAAGACGAAGTCGACGACGCTGGGGCATTGGCCGCAGGTGTTTCTAAAGCGGGAGATTTTTGCCCAGCGGCCGCAGGCGTCCCTTGCGGGTTAGACGAGCCAGGCAGAGCCTCTGATTTCGCCGGCGTTTGCGCAAAAGCATTCGTCCCAACAAAACTGACGAACAAAATTAAAATCATCACCCGGCTCATCATCCAACGCCAACTTTGTTTTTTTATAAATTTTTTCATTTTTTCCTCTAGCCCCTAACCCCCAACCCCTGCATTTACAAATTCATCGTCAATTTTTCACCGTTAAAAGAAAACTCGACACGATCCGCATAAATCACATCCAGCTTGACGCCTTCCAAGTCATCACCCTTTTTCAAAAAATGTGTTACCGACGTACTTTTGTCCTCAATCATGGCTGTCGCAGTTTCGGGCGTACTTAACCACGAAATCCCAACAAGCTTAAAATTGGTCACTTTGTCCTTAATCTGTTGATTTTCTTCTGGCGCAACAATTTTTATTTCTTCCACTTTCTTTTCAAACGGCCTAAAAATATTGCGTTTACTAATTTGTTCAATGTAACTATCCGCATCATTTACCGTCGGCAAAGCAACTAATTTGCCGTCATCTGCGGCTTGCTTGATTTCAAAGGCAACTTGAGCTTGAGATTCTTTCATCCCCCTTGAAAAATCCTGCGCAAAGAAAAACCCAAAAATAAAAATTAAAAACACCAAAAACGCATTGACAACACGCAGTCCAAAACCGGCAGAAGGGCTGGAACCTTTTGAAAAAAGGGCGAGAATTTTTTGAATAAAAGGCGGAATTGGGATCGACTGGACCCCGACGCTACTAACAGAACTGAGAACCTGGCTGGCTTGAGTTGCCGCAGAAGCACTTGCACCAGAGGCACTCGCCGGCGTGTCCTTAGCGTCAGCTTCTTCGATGAGTTTTAACAGTTTTGATTCTGCGGTTTCTTTTGCCATAAAATTTTATCCCGGGCCCAGCATTCTCGTCGGCACAGGGTTATTTTGATTAATACTCGCTGAAAAATCGATAGCGCCAAGCTTATACTGTTCTTCTTTGGCAATGACGTCACGCACCAAAATACGGTCGACGGCATGCTTGTTTTGCAAAATCAACTCTTTTAAAATCTGATGACAGAGCTTTGTAATTTTGCGCGGATAGCCACGGGTGTAGTTATAAATTTCGCTGATCGCCTCGTCTAAAAAAAGGTCCATCCGGCTGTTGTAACCGGCGGCCTTGACGCGAAAACTGATCAGCTCGCGGGTCTCTTTGACGTCCAAAGGATTGAGCGTATATTTAAAACTGATGCGGTCCATAAAGTTGGGCATATTCACGATTTTTGGATACAGTTCAACTTGCCCTAAAAGCACCAGTGAAAGAAGTTTGTATTCGTTGGTTTCAAAATTCAAAAGCACCCGCAAAGTCTCAAGCATAGACATATCCAACTTTTGCGCTTCGTCGACGATAAGTACCACCGTCTGGCGGTCTTCGATCGCTTTTTGAATCAAGAATTTTTCAAAAACATCCCGCAATTCCAGAACATCAGCCTTAACAGGATCTATATTAAACAGCACATCGATTCCGTAATTGCGCACGAGTGCCGTCAAAAATTGTTTTTCATCCTCGTAAACCGGATTAAGGACGATATGAAATAACATATTCGAACGTTTTTTAAGTTCCTGGACCAACAGACGGGAAAGCGAAGTTTTTCCGGTGCCGATGTCACCGAAAATAACAGAAAGTCCGCGCTTTAAATGCAGTTCGATGAGGATGTTGGTTAATGCGGTATCGTGTTCTTTGGTCAGATAAAAAAACGAGGGGTCCGGGCTGGTCGAAAACGGCTCTTTGTCAAACCCTAATATTGTAAAATAAGCCATAAAAGAAAATAAGTAATAAAGACCAAATACAGTCTGTTAAAAGTATATAGTTCGGGCTACACAAAAACAATTTTTTATTTGTGTTGATTTTAACATAAGTGCTTGTCTTTACAACTGGTTAATCAGTTTTTTTTGCTTGATAATTTACAAAAAAAGAGGATTTTCCGAGGAGAAAAAAGGGAGGGCAAAAAAAATAAAAAAAACTTTTAAAAAATCCGCAAATTCTTTCGTAACACTAATAATTTCTAATTCTTTTGGAACTTGATTTCTTTTTTTTGTAAAAATTTTATAAGCCCCGCCAAAAATCCGTTAGTTCTGGCAAAAGCGCGCAAAATCATCACATCGCTAAACCGCAATCCATCACTCCAAACGTCCAAAAATCGTATCCCAAAAAAAATATTAATCCCGACCAACGCACAGCAAGCTGCCGCCAAACTCCACACGGCGAAATTAAAAAATCCTAAAAATATTAATATTATTGATAAATAAGCAATCAAAACCAAGGCAACCTCGACGCTGTCTTTCCAAAACGTGTACCCGTCCCCACGAACCATTCGCGGGTGGTCCTGATACATTTGAGCGCGCCAAAAACCGTGCACGTATTGTTCGGCTAAATATTTTCCCAACGATTGCGTATGAAAATGGTCGACCAGCGCGTCTTTGGCAAAATAAATCTTGTAACCTCTCGACGATATTTTATAACTTAAATCATTATCCTCGCCGCTGGCCTGGCGATAGGACGCATCAAACCCCCCAACTTCTTGAAAAATACTTTTTTTAATCGCAAAATTAAAACTGCCAAAATACGACGGAAACTGAGGCATCAAGACCCGATGACGAAAAAGAATTTCCCCATGAATACCACGGCTTAATTGACTCTGAGGATTGGCGATCCCGTAACTGCCAGCGACGCAGACAATGTCAGGTTTGTAAAAATACGGCATCATACTTTCAAGCCAATCGCTGTGCGGCAAACAATCCGAGTCGGTAAAAAACAAAATATCGCCACGCGCCTCCAAGACCCCAGAATTGCGCGCCGCGGCAGGGCCCGCATTTTGCTGAAAGAAATATTTTACCGTCGGGAATTTTAAAATTTCATTTTTGGTATTGTCCGTTGAACCATCATCGACCACAATGATTTCGGCATAACGATCTTCGGTCCGCAGAGTCGCTGCATTTCGAAACGCACTGGTTGCGGTCAACGCCGCTTCCAAAGTGCGCCGAATGGTTTTTTCACAATTATACGCCGGAATAATGATACTGATTTTTTCGGAAATCATCTTTAGACTTTCTTAGCAACTGTAAAAAGAAGCATCCCGAAGGCGGACCCCAAAAATTCGGGTGAAAAACGATACGGCAAAACATTAACGCCGCCCTTTTGCACAACGGCAAGATCGTTGCGCCGATGGAGATCCACAAGTTGTTGCAAGACAAAGGGTTTCTCCTCTATTCCCGGCATAAAAAATGGGCGGATCAATTCCCAAGGCGACCAGCGATTGGGAACAAACGTAACGATATAGCCACCGGGCTTTAAAACAGAAATCAAATTCAGCATAATTCGGTTTTGGTCTTCGGTGGAAAAATGCTCAAACAAACCATCGGTAAAAATGACGTTAAACCGCTCAGATAAAACTTGGGGCAAAGAATCGTTAACCATATCTGCAACAACAAGTTTTGCCTGTCCCACTGTGGCCTGGCGGGCCATTTGAAGGGCATTTTCGGAGTAATCCAAGGCTGTCGCAACCATGCCTTGATCACAAAAAAACTTTGTAAAAAATCCGCTCCCGCACCCGGCGTCCAAAGCAAAATCGTTAGGCTTACAACGGGCCTTAAGGACTGCAAGTATGCGGCGCTTAGACCAACTGATCTTGGAAAATCGCTGGCTTTCGCTGCGTCCCCAAAATTGGTCCCAATCGCTATCTTGTGGTGTTTGAATGGTTTTCATCTCTGAGTATGACAGGAAAGACTCTATGCCCCCTGCTCAAACAATGTCTCGCGCCAAGACTAAAACTTAGATCTATGCGACAGAAATCGGCGCTCGCCAAACTCGCATGGGACATAGAGTCTTTCCTGTCACGCTATTGTTTTTTCCCATCTTTACGCATTGCCTGAATTTCATTTTCTAACAACCCAATCTTTTGAGCCATGCGGTCGTTACGACTATTCTGCTGGCAAAGAAAAATTGTTAAAACAAGACTTAAAAACACCAAGCCACAAGAAACCGTAAAAAATATAAAGTTACTTGTTAGCTGAAATCCTAGCTTTGCCGCAAATCCGGCTAAAAATTTATCAAAAATCGCCAAAAGAATTCCCAAAGCCGTCACGCCCAACCAACCGGCAGCGTATTTGAACGTTAATTTTTCGCGCCGGATCAGGTCAATAACCAAAAAGAAAAACAAAACGGCAAGAATGATTGAAAGCAAACGAACATTCATTTTAAACTTCCTTTTTCGACAATCGGGACGACATGGTATCCCGATTTACTACTCTTTAGCATGTCCAGCAAGATCGCGACGGTAACTTTAATCATGTAATACAACGTTTTAAAATACCGTATCGAACTCTGCCCGTAGACTCGCTTGCGCATTTGCACCGGAACTTCCATCAACCGCAACCCAAAACAACGGGCAATGACTATCGATTCCGGCTCAGGAAAATCCTGCGGATAATTCTGAGCAAATGTTTCAATCGCTTTTGTATTAAACGCACGAAACCCCGACGTCGGGTCCGTAACACGAAACCCCGTCAAACCACTGATCAACCATGCAAAAAAATGAATTCCTACACGGCGTATCGCCGATGAGCGCCAGCTAGATTGACGGCCCACGCCTGGCCCAGATGGGCTCGGCATTCCTTCGGACGTCGCTGCGCGATCCTCAGGCATAAAACGGCTTCCAACGACAATATCGGCTTTTGCATTCAAAACAGGGTCTAAAATCACTCTTAAATACTCTGCATCATGCTGCCCGTCGCCGTCAACCTGCACTGCAAAATCATAACCATTCGCAAGCGCATACAAAAATCCCGTCTGCACAGCCCCGCCGATTCCCAAATTAAACGGCAACGAAACGACATTGGCACCTGCAAGTTGAGCTTGTTGCGCTGTTTGATCAACCGAGCCATCATCGACAACCAAAATATCGAGAGCAAAAGAAAGCTTTTGCAATTCACGAACGGTTTGACCAATATTGCCGCTTTCATTAAAAGCCGGCAAAATAGCAAGAATTTTAGGATCAGCCATTTTCAACGCGCCCGCCGCAAACGATCAATCAAACTGCAATCCACCGTGTTATCACCGAAACGGATAATCATGCCGCCCAAAATTTTAGCATCGATCTGAAAATCCACCTCGACTTTGCCGGCCATATTTTTTGCCAATGCTTTTAAAATTCGATCCCGATAAATCTCATCAATTTTTTTGTGGGTAATGACCACAAATTTAACGTTTGGTGAATCAAAACTCTTTTTAAAATTCACCCGCCCTGACTCGAGCTGACCTATCGCTAAATCGGCCAAATTTCCGTCTAGGATTCGCTTTAAAATCACCACAATAACACTAATGGCAATCACCTGCGAAACGACAAAAATCGGAAATATATTCATAGGCCGATTACTTGGCTTTTGCCTTGTGAGCCACTAAATATTCTGCGGCATAATGGATCAAATCACTCGAATCCGCTGGCTCAGGCACATTCGGAACAACACCGCCAAAGCTAAACACTTCCCCGTCGGGTCGATGACCGCGCGCGGTCACCAAAAGCAGCATCGAATTATCATCAAAGTTAAACATACTCTTTAAAAAAACTTGTCCGGCGGTATTCTTACCCATAACAATCGCCCGATTACGCCACTGCATAATCCCGCTAAAAAGCTCGGAGGCGCTTCCGCTTTTTTCATTGACGAGGATTGCAATGTCGCCGCGATATTGGTATTTTGCCGGAAATTCCGGGACATAAAGCTTGGCCGGCGGTCGATTTTTCCACTTAAAATATGTCAACTGTTCTTTCGGCGTTAAGAAGAACCCTGAAATTTCCTGCGCCGCCAAAGGCGGGCCACCGGGGTTTCCCCGCAAGTCAATAATCAAGCTCGAGTCCCCGTACGATAAAATTTCATCCATCAGCCGCGTCATGTCCTCACCGGTCATACGGTTAAAATGCTCAATTTTAAAGCAATAAACGCCCGGCACATCGACAGGGACCATAAAGACCAATTGCTTAAAATACTCTTTGCTTATCGCTTCGATACTATGAATTTCTTTTTTAACACTGTCGCGATACTCCAAAAGAACTTTGGCATTCTCAAGCGGCGTTAAAAGATCAATGATTTTTTTGTCAGTCAAAGTCCCGACTAAAACGCCATCGATTTTAAGAATCACATCTTTTTCGCGCAAACCTTTTTCGTAGGCATCGGAACGGATTTCAACCTTGCTGAGCAAATATCCGTCGGGCGTCAGCTTGCCTTCAATCCCTAAATCAATTTTTTTGCCGAGCGCTTCTTTTTCATATTTTTCAGCAAACTTAGGCGGCATAAAGGCTGAAAAAATATCTTCCGACGACTTCATCGCCTCGACAAGATACGCGGCACTGCGCCATTTGATAAAATCCGCACTTTTACCCGCGGTTTTTAATCGCGAATAAATTTTTTGATCAAACTTTTTAACAAAACGATCATAGACGTCACGAGAAACAGGATAGTAGTAATTCTTATCCATCGTGTCATAAACCTTTTCGAAAAACTTTAAATAATCCTCGTGGGTCATGGCCGTTGCGGGAAGGGTTGGGGCAACAGGCGTTTGGGAGGAAGATGTCTCTTGGCTTTGCGCCAGACAAGAACCGAAGAAAAAAACAAAAAACACAGAAAGAACCGAGCAAAATTTTTTCATTTTCACCTTAATAAGAAGTATCTTTTTTGATTTCGTCGACCTCAAGTTTGCTGATAATCCCGTCTTTATTTTTATCGTAGGCCTTTAACAAAACGCTGTCCGAAACATTAAAACTAGTCTTATTCGCCACTTCGGCCAGAACATCGCGCAAAAAGATTTTTGTTTCAGAAGTTTGCAAAATCTCGTCGCGGTTGATATCGTAACGTTTTTCGATTTTTGAGGTGACCTTGGGCAACTCTTTGGCCCAAAAAGCAGTTGGCGCCGGCGGCTTTGGTTCTTTAACGTCGGAGGATTTATCCTTAGCCTGAGACTGCGCATAAACTGCCGAACCGACGGCCAAGGCGATCACAAAAAATAAAAAAGGAATTTTTTTCATCTACCGCTCCTGATTTTTAAAAATTCTTTTTTATTATAGATTGCGCATAAAGACTGTCAACGCAAACTCTTTAAAATTTTTAAACTTTTTGCTGTCTAAAATTTTAAAACACAGGGACGCAAACGCACAAATTCAGAAAGTCGATCCTGTTCTTGAGAGGTTGGTTTGGTACAAATCTGACTATCGGATGGAGGGTAACAACTTTTAAACTGCGCTATCAAATCTTTTTTTGTCGACGTAATGTTTGTAACAAAATCCGTGTGCGAGCGGCCCTTGCGGTATTCGGGAACATCTTTGGGCATCCTAAGATAACGCGAAATTTGTCCAAGATTAAAATCATAAAGAATTGTCCCATGGTGAAGAATAAAATTTCGCCCGCGCCGCTGTGCGTTTCCGGAAAATTTCTTTTCACTGTTTTGCAAGGCCAAATCCGAAATCGGACGAAATACGGCGTTAATATTCAAGTTGGATAATAGCGTCAAAACTCCTTCTAAAATAATATGATACGAACCTCGCAGATCGTTTAAAGCCGGGGTCGTTTCCTTGGAAAGGACAAAAGAATAATTAAGACAGCCGGCACCTTGAACTACCGTTCCGCCACCTGAACTGCGACGCAAAACCGGCACAGCGTCCGCCTTGAGGTTTTCTAAGTCGAGGTCCTCTTCAACTTTTCCTGTTCGACCTAAGACAACAAAATAAACAGGCGACTCCCAAATCCGCAAAGTGTTCCCCAGTTTGCCTTCTTCGGCCAAACTCAAAAGCACATCATCGTAAAGAATATTCTCGCTGGGATCCGCAAAAGAAATATCCTTAAAATGATCAACCCGGATCGGAATCATTTCAATTAAGCGGCTGCAGGTTGCTTAGATTTCTTTGCGGAAGCGTCGGATGGAACTTTCTGAAAAAAATTTGTATTCAAATCCCGTGCGGCCTTAACTTCGTCAGGACGGCTGACCGCCATGGTCTTTGGGAAATCCTTAAAATTCTCCGGCGCACTTTGACTAAGAGCGTCCGCGGCGAGCATAAGCGCAACAAAATCATCCAGAGTTTCTTTCGATTCATTTTCGGTCGGCTCAATCATAATCGCTTCCTTGACCGTAAGCGGGAAATATACCGTCGGAGGATGAACGCCCTGATCGATAAGATATTTTGCAATGTCTATCGCATGAACGCCGCGCGATGCCTGTTTGCCCGCCGACAAGACAACTTCGTGCATACAAATCCGGTCAAAAGGAAGGTCAAAATTATTTTTCAATTTCTTGAGCAAATAATTCGCATTAAGAACCGCGTGATTGCTCGCTTCGATCAAGCCTTGTTTGCCTAAAAGTAAAATGTACGCATACGCGCGCAAAAGCAGAGCAAAGTTTCCATATAAGGACGCGACATAACCGATCGAGTCGGGATAATCATAATCAAGCGCAAACATTCCATCCGCACGTTTGACAACGCGCGAAATCGGCAAATACTTGGCGAGCTTTTTATTAACGCCCACCGGTCCGGCGCCAGGTCCACCTCCGCCATGAGGCGTCGAAAAAGTCTTATGGACGTTTAAATGCATCACGTCAAATCCAATATCCCCAGGCCGGCAACGGCCTAAAATCGCGTTCAAATTCGCCCCGTCATAATACATCAGCCCATCGACGCTATGAACCATTTCTGCAATCTGATCAATATCCGAGTCAAAAATACCGACCGTGTTCGGGTTTGTGATCATAAGGCCAGCAACATCCGGCGTTATTTTTTCCTTCAGCAAGGCCAAGTCCATGACGCCTTTTTCGTTCGAAGGAATTGTAATAATTTCATACCCGGCAATGGCAGCCGTCGCCGGATTTGTTCCATGTGCGGAATCGGGAACGAGAATATATTTTTTGTTATTGCCTTTGGCCTTGTGATACGCGGCCATCATCATAACTCCGGTTAATTCGCCATGCGCACCGGCCAAAGGCTGAAGCGTATAGTTGTCCATCCCGGTAATTTCGCAGAGGAGTTTTTCTAAGTCATACAAAACTTCAAGCGCCCCTTGGGTTAACGTTTCTCCCTGACGCAATTGCGGCAGCAAAGGATGTAGGTCAGCCATGCCACTTAGGTTAGCGACGCGTTCGGTAAATTTAGGGTTGTATTTCATCGTGCACGAACCCAACGGATAAAAGTTGGTGTCAATACAGTAATTAAGCCGCGACAACTGCGTAAAATGACGTACAACTTCTAGTTCCGTAACCTGCGCCAGCGCTGCAGGCTCTTGACGCAAATATTTGGTCTCAACCTGGCATTTGACGCGCACGTCACTTGAGGGAAGACCAAAACTATGTCGGCCGGGAACACTTTTTTCAAAAATAAGTTTCATTTGAGCACTTCCTTTAAAGCTTCTGCATAACGCTCAATTTCTTCGCGTGTCCGCTTTTCGGTAACCGCCACAATCATATAGTTTTCCATGCCCGGATAATAGCGGCCCAACGGAAACCCAGCGGCAAAACCCTTGGCAAGCATCGCTTCAATCACAAAATTAGCATCTTTGTTAAGACAAACCGTAAACTCATTAAACGTCGGGTTACTGCGCTTGACTTGGACGCCGGGAATTTTTTCCAAAAGCTGGCGGCAAAACTCGGCTTTGTCTAAATTCAGCTGCGCTAACTGTTGCAACCCTTCTTTTCCTAAAAGAGACATGAACATTGACGCCTGAACAGCGCATAACGAGACATTTGTACAAATATTGGATGTCGCCTTTTCCCGACGGATATGCTGTTCGCGCGCCTGAAGCGTATTGACAAAACACCGCCGGCCATACGAATCGACGGTTTGGGCGACGATACGCCCGGGCATTTTTCGAATAAATTCTTTGCGCGTGGTCATAAAACCCAAATACGGACCGCCAAAATTTAACGATAGCCCCAAACTTTGTCCTTCGCCAGTCACAATGTCCGCACCCATTTCTCCGGGCGTTTTTAAAAGCGCCATCGCAATCGGATAAACGCTGGCAATAGCCAAAATGCCCTTGGCATGCGCCTGGGCTATGATGTCGGTATGATCGTCGATGGTTCCAAAAAAGTTCGGATTCTGCAAAATGATCGCAGCGGTATTTGTGTCCAGATGTTTGGCAATGGCCGACCGATCTGCCTGACCGTGACTGACCGAGGTTTCTAAAAATTCGATATCAAGGCTTTTGGTGTACGTACGCAAAATCGTACGATAAATTGGACTGACTCCCCCGTCCATAATGACACGTTTGCGCCCGGTAATACGCACCGCCATCATAAGCGCTTCATAAAGCGCCGTTCCCCCGTCATAAATAGACGCATTTGACACGTCCATTCCCGTTAAGGCACAAATCGCACTCTGATATTCATAAAGCGCTTGCAGAGTCCCTTGCGAACATTCAGGCTGATATGGGGTGTAGGCGGTATAAAATTCGGCGCGCGAAATAAGGGCGCTGACGGCCGAAGGGACATAATGATCGTAATACCCGCCGCCTAAAAAAAGCACAAGGTCATCGCGGTTTTTGGCAGCTAAGCGGCGAATGTGTTCGACGACTTGCATTTCGGATTTGCCGGAGGGAATATCAAAACTTTTAGGCCGCTGAGTAGGCTTAATATCCGCAAAAAGATCGTCGATGGTTTTAACCCCTATGACAGAAAGCATTTGCGATATTTCGTCCTGCGTATTGGCGATATAAGGATTCAAGAAAATTACTCCAGGCTTTCTAAAAATTTTTGATATTCGACCGATGTCATCAAATTCGCTTTATCTTCAAGATTTGAAATTTCGATTTTAACCAACCACCCTTTTTCATAGCAATCACGATTAACCAAATCCGGTGATGAATCAAGCTCTTCGTTAACTTCAATGACGGTCCCTGACATAGGACAATAAATATCGCTGGCCGCCTTGACAGATTCAACGGACGCAAACTGTTCAAATTGTTCAACTTCCAACCCTTCTTCGGGCAATTCAACAAAGGTAATATCGCCTAATGCGGATTGGGCATATTCGCTAATCCCAACGGTCGCAATATTATCATCGATACGGACCCACTCATGTTCTTTCGTGTAAAAATAATCTTCGATCACTTCCATTGTACTTGACTCCTTTTTACTTGCGGAAAGTTCCGTGTTTATAAAATGGTTTGGCCACAACGCTGACTTCAAAACGATTTTGTCCTTGACCGACGGAAAGCTTTTCCCCGATTTTTGCGTATCCGGGTTCGACAAAACCAAGACCGATTCCCTTTTCAAGCGTCGGCGAAAAGGTTCCGCTGGTCACATGACCGATTTTTTTACTGTCGGTTGAATAAATTTCAAAATCGCTGCGCGGCGAACGCCGGGTGGCTGAAACAAAAGCGATCAGACTGCGCTTTAACCCGGCTTGTTTTTGACTGACCAAAACCGACTTACCGATAAAATCTTTTTCCCAGTCGATAAATCGTTCCAAGCCAGCCTCAAGCGGAGAAATATCCTCGCCTAATTCATGGCCATAAAGGCTATATCCCATCTCCAGGCGCAAAACATCACGACTTCCCAAACCCGCCGGTTTAGCGCCCAACGCCAAAATTTTGTTCCACAAAGCAGGAGTCTGCTCCCAAGGGAAATAAATTTCATAACCCAATTCACCCGTATAACCGCTGCGACTGACGATTGCCTGTGTCCCCAAAACGTCAAACTCGCCAAAGGTATAATAGGAAAGTTTTTCAATCCCTTTAATAAATTGCGAAAGAAGCTCCCGCGATTTGGGGCCTTGGATATCCAATTTCCCCGTCGAGGAAGAAATATTTGAAAATTGCGCCTCGGAGGCTAGATGGCTGGCAAACTGCGATGCGTCTTTTTCTATCGTCGCGCTGTTAACGACAATCATCCATTTTTCTTGTGCTAAACGATAAACAATCAAATCATCTAAAACGCCGCCATCTTCCTTTAATAAAACGCCATACCGACAAGCGCCGGGCGCTAAATCACCTAAACGCTGCGTAACCAACCGATCCAAGCCACAGGTTTGCAAAGAGCCCGTGACGATAAATTCGCCCATGTGCGAAGTGTCAAAAACCGAAACTTCCCGTCGGGTTGCTGCATATTCAGCCAAAATCCCTTCATACTGCAAGGGCATGTCCCAACCGCCAAAGCCAACCATTTTAGCCCCGAGCAAAACATGCTGCTCATAAAGGGGAGTTTGTTTAAGTTCTATCTGTTGAAAATGCATTAGGCCCGCGATCAGAAGCAAAATTAAATTTTATCCCAAATTTTGCATTACACCACATTGCGCGACGATATGTCGCGCACAAAAAGGGAAATGCAAAATTTGCCTTCGGTTGTCCCACAGGGACAAGGATTAACCCCGCACGTCTTAACTTTGTTAAGACATGCGGCCCTTTGGGCGGATTTTGCTTTGCCTCGTAGAAGCGAGGCCAATGCAAAATCCGGGTTTAATAACCGGTATAATATATAAATGTTTAAAAAATGTAAAGAAGCAAATTGCGTTTTCTTCGCAATCTTTACTTGACGGCAAAATGCCTGTTGTCGATCTGATAATAATTCTTGTCGTCGGGCTTTCCCGTACGGTAAATCACAAAATTGTAAACACCGCGATTAAGGACAAGCGGCTCTTTAAAATAAAAAACAGCAACGCCCTCATCGCTCTTGGGTTTAATTTCCTCCGCCGTCAAAGGTTGCGAAGTAAAATTTTTGCCGACAGGCAGCCAAATCGGTTCGTTTGGGTCTGTCCGGTAAACTGACGCAACCAGTGAATCATCCGGGTTACCTTTTTTCCAGACCTGCGTCAAAAGAAAACGCACGACAGTCGTTTGACGCATCGCCAGACGCTGGCCTTCGAACATATAAAACTTTTCGGCAGTCCCGATATTATTAATTTTGCCCGACAAAAGCACACGATCTTCTAAAGAAAATTTAATGTTTTCCTTTTGCGCCTTGACCTTGGCGGCATCCAAGAGCCAAACGCGGCCCAGCGCATCCTGCGGAAACCGATGGTTTAAAATCAAGTCGCGGTAACTTAAAATTTCTTCTTCCTGCTGCCAAATCCGGCTGCTAGCCAAAGTCCGATAAGAAGCTACCGCACAATTCTTTAATAAATCATTGCGAAGAAAACCGACTAAAACAGGGTCTTTGTCAAAATTATTATAGGACGTTGATGAAGCGACATAAATCGAATCTCCCGTCGATGGCGGAACAATCACATAGCCTTCTTCCAGCTGATCCAAAGACTTGATGCCATACCAATGGAGATTTTCGCGCAATTTTGCATTTAAACAAAACACAAATTGATTCCGATGAAAATGCACGCGATAAGTCGCCAGACGATCAACGCCTAACGACTTGATTTTTTCCGACAAAAACGTCGTGGCCATGCGAGGGACATAAACATCGTTAACAAAAGTATACAGATTCATCGACGCATACAGCACCAAAAACCCGAGAGAAAAAATGCGCACCCTTGTCACGACAAGCGGATCTTTAAAATCAATTTTTTTAGCCAAGTCGTTTAACGCATACGCGATCAAAAGAATAATGCCGACGATGGTTGGAAAATAATTCGACCCGTACTGTGCCACTTTGGCCGCATCCGCCATCGCCGGGGAAGACATGCTCAAAAGAACCACGCCCAAAATTTTTAATCGCGAACCCCAAGATTTTTCTTTAAAAATACGCCCACACAAATAAAAGACACCCGCAAAATATACGGGCAGCAAAACCGGCAAGATTAAAAAAAGATATTTTAAAACCCATATCCAGCCAGCTCTAATCTCCCCGACGTTAATATGGGTAAACCATTGCTGTAACGCTACTTGATTATAATAAAAATGATTGAACGCCCCGCTGATATGCACATACTGGGCACAATTTTTTATGTTGAGAAAAACATCCGGCAAATTCACATAAATAAAAACACCGACAGTTCCAACGATGACCAAAAGTCCACGCACGAACAGACTTTTGACAAGATTTCCAAAACTTTTATATTTTTCCGAAAAGAAAACAAAGAAAAAAACAGCAAAATAATAAAATATATACAAACTGCTGACCGTCGATGAAAAGAAACTCGCGCCCAAACTTAAGCCCGACAATAAAAACCATGCCGGCCCAAAACGAAACCTTGTTGAATTGAGCAAAAATACAGCCGAAAACAAAAAGAACATTAACCCCAAGGTCTGATGTTTGGCAAAAAGAATATAAATGTACGGCCAAAAACTGAATGCAAACGCAAAATAACACCCCAGAGCGATCCATTCTCCCCACAGCCGCCGAGCAATATAAAAAATTAAAATCGAAGAGATCGCAATCGCAGCAAGGCCCAAAAGCATAAAGGGACGCAGGCTTTCAAAATCATTGAGCATAAACTGAAGAAGTGAAATTCCGACCACATAAAATTCCTTGCCATGCAGCCAGCGAACTTTTTCGATGCCTTCGGTCAGATGGATTTCGGAAAGATATTGAATATGCGGGATGCGCAACGCCGCCGGCAAATAATACGTTTCAGCGTCGGTGGGCCAGGGGTTAATATTCCATAACGCCGCCCCCAAACACACAGCAATCAAAAGTGAGAATAGAATAACAAAACGGGAAATAAAATAGGACTGTTGGCCAGAATTCACGTTGATCAACTTTGATTAAAATAAAACAATTTCAAAAAATACGCGCCCAGAGGGATTTCCCCAGCGGCTTTGCCGCTTAGGGGCTTCCTCGTTACACTCGGTCGGAACCTATGGCATTCGCCATAGGTTCAACTTATCTTAACGCATTCAAATCCACCCTAAGAAAGGGTGAATTTGAATGCGCGCCCAGAGGGATTTGAACCCCCAACACCTAGTTCCGAAGACTAGTGCTCTATCCAATTGAGCTATGGGCGCAAATTTTTCTCGAGCGCGTCGACGGCTGCTTGCGCTTCTTTCTGTTCGACATTAAAAATTTTACGATAAACCTTTACCGCCGCCTCTTTTTGACCGCTGATTAAAAGCTGACGGACATCAAAAAGCGTTGGGGTTCGTCCAGCAACATCTGCCTTTTTCGAACGCAAAATGTTTTTCTTGTACCAGACCCAATAAAGCCTAATCAAAGCAAAAAAACACACCCCCACAACCAAAACGGCCACAACGGCCATAAAAATCGGGCTGCTCAAAAACTCCCCAACGGATGTGATATTTTTAGCCATATACGATCTCGAAACGAAACGCATCATACCATTATTTATGATTCTTGCGCGATGTTTTGACAGAAACTTTTTGTTCCCACAACCCTAAATGATATTCCTTCGCCTGCTCGTAAAGCGCCTGAAAGATTTCCTTATATTTATCATTGGGCGCAATCGACATCGGTTTGGCAAACCCGGACTGGACAATTGTCGCATTGACAAAATACCACTTTTTGCCGTCGATGTTAACAATATATCCCGCGCGAGGCAAATCCGACAAAGGCGGATGTGGAAACGGCATGTACAAATATGCTAACAGCCGTCCATATCGATCATGCTTTTCACGGTCAAATTCCAAACGCACGCTCTGACCCAAAACCCAGCGGCTGGTAAATTCATGCGCCCTCTTGCCCATCGCTTTGATAACAGCGACATCCTGACCAGTTTTACCCGCATCGGCAAAAAGTTTATTGCTTTCAAACTGCTCAGGCGTATCAATCCCGATCAACCGCACCTTTTGTCCATCGGACAAACCAACGGTGTCACCATCATAAACTTTAACCACAAGCGCCTGACGGTGCTGCGGTTTATCGACAACGTTGGCAAAAACCGCGGCAACAACCGCCAAAACAGCAAAACCAAATTTAATTAACTTGCGGCTTGAAAAACTAGTCTTTTTCGTCATCAATGTCCTCAGACGCAAAGCCTGCGACAACTTTTTTGACCTCAAGCTGCGCTTTTTCAATTTTGTTCTTGCAGACTTTTAAAAGATCGACCGCCTCTTTGACATTGTCAGCCAGTTCATCGACGTCAATCTCCTGTGTTTCAATCTTGGCTAAAATCTCGTCGAGCTTCTTTATCGCTTTGCTATATTTAACTTCGGTCACTTTGCCCCTCCCTTTGACTTGACGACACTGTTAATCTTTCCGTCGGACAACTCGACAACAAGCGCATCGTTTATGTTGGCCTGCGTGACGCTGCGCACAAGCGTCCCGTCGGCTAAACGGGTAATGCTAAAGCCCCGACGCAAAGTTTTGTCCGGACTGGCGAGCTTGACCAAACGGTAAAAATTCTCTAACCGCAATGTTTCTTGCTTAAACCGAATGAGAAGATCTTTAGTCAGAGCCGTTTGCGCAGCAGAAATCTTCAATTTTTGTTTTTCCAAAAATTGCACGGGCAAAGCTGTGATTTTTTCCTCTCGACGGACAAAGCCGGACTGATGCTGTTTTAAAAAGTCATTGGTCGCCGCCGCAATATCCAAAGCCTGCGAGTGCAGCCGCTTTTTTTCGTCGGCCATATATTCGATCGACTGTTTAATAACAGATTCGACTTTCTGCTCTGCGGTGTCCAAAAAATTCTTAACAATCCCAACAATAAACTGCGCAATTGCCGTCGGTGTTTTTTGATAAGTGTGCGCCGCCAAATCAGTAATCGTAATATTAATCTCATGGCCTATCCCGCTTAAAACCGGCAAACGAAACCCAGCAATTTTTTCGGCAATGGCCTGGCTATCAAAACAACTAAGATCGGCAATCGAGCCTCCGCCACGGGTAATCACGACAAGATCGAGATTTTTAATCAGCGAAAGCTCATTAAGCGCCTGGCAAACATCATCGCCACAGGCCTTGCCTTGCATCAGCGTATTGCGGCAAAAAATTTTAAACGCATAGCCGCTTAACTTAAGTTCGGAAATAAAATCATTATACGCAGCCGAATCATAAGACGTGATAAGCCCAATATTTAAAGGAACCGTCGGCAACAACAATTGCTTGTTTTTTTCAAGCGTCCCTTTTTCCTTTAATAACGCAATAAGCCTTTGCTTTTCTTGCGCAATTTTGCCCAGCGTATAAATCGGGTCAATATTCTCGACGATAAGTCTTACAACGCCATGCGGCGGATAAAAATCCACCCGGCAATAAAATTTCACTTCGATATCATCTTTGAGACTAAACGCGTTTTGGGCGTTCTTTAAAACTTGTTCAATATACGCCTTACGACCGGAAAAAATCACCAAGCCTATGCGCGCCAAGACATCTTTGGAAATCGGGTCTTTTTCGCAAAGCTCAAAAAAAACATGGGACTTGTCCCGATTGCGATTAAAGCCCTGAATCTCTCCGCACACCCAAACGCCGGAGGGAAATCCCATGTTAAGGACTTCCTTAATATATCCGTTTAACTGCGAAACCGTTAAAATCTGATTTTCATTCATAGCCTATTTACAAAATTTTGGGATCGATCATCCCGGTAATCAGCCACGGGCCGGAATTCTTTTTTTCTAAAACCGCCACCCCTCCGGTGGGAAACGCAACGAGGTTGCGATTTTCTTCTCCCGAAACCAAAAGCGAAACCAAATGCCCCATAAACGGCATATGGCCGACAAACATACAATCATCTTTTTGCTCATCGACAAAATCAGCAATTTCTGCGACAGGATCATCCGGCGATAAGCCTGAGCGTTCCAGCAAAAGCTTTTTGACCTTCAGCCGCTGATGAATAATCTCGGCTGTCTGCTTGGCGCGCAGGCGGACACTGTGATAAATGACCTGCGGCTGGCAATCATGCTTTTTCAAAAAGTCCGCAACTTTTTTGACTTCATCAATGCCTTCACGGCTTAAAGGCCGCGCGACATCATCTATTCCTCCGACGGCATTGCCGTGCCGAACAAGATAAAGTTTCATCGATTATTACTCCAGCTTTGAAAATTCATTGACAGCCACAGAGATTTGTTCTTTTGTCGCAGAGGCGTGCGACTCGATAACCTTGATATGATGCTTTTTAATAAAAGGATAAACCTGCTTGATATCAAAATCGCCCACCAGCGGCGCCTGATGATCACGCAAAATTTTAATCCCATGCAAATGAAACCCAATCAACTCTTTTTCATAGCGCTTCAAACACTCCTGATGACTATAAATCCCCAAAATGTCATTAGCCTGCGCATGCCCGACATCATGCCAATACCACAAACCCCCGCTGTGAAACTTAGCCAGCAACTGGCCAATTTCTTCAAAATTCGGAATTTCCGTCGGATAATATCGAGTTTCTAAGCCAATCTTAATATTTTTATCCTGAGCATAAGGCAAAAGTTCTGCCAAACTTTTTATGACTGCATCGATATATGGGCCTGCGGCCTTTTGGCGTTCTTTAAGAAACCGCCCGCGCAGCTCTTCAAAAGCGAGAGCACCCTGGTCGGAAACCTTGTACGTTTTAAAAAGTTTTTCTGACAAATCTTCCGGCATTTCAACCATTCCTGCGTGGATGACGACGACCCCAGCGCCAAAACGCAATGCGGTATCGACAGATTTTTTGGTCCAAACAACAGCCAGCCTGCGCTCATTTTCATCAAGCGCTGTTAAACGGTAATAATTCGACGCATGGCGCACCGAAGGATAATCGTCGGGAAGCGGACAAAAATTATGGACACTCGAAACTTTCAAATCCATCTCTTTTAATAAGGCAAACGCCTGCTCTAATTGGGCCGCCGTGATTTTATAGCCCAACTCGACGGCAGTGACACCAGTTTGTTTGATCTCATTTAAAAGATCGTGCATACTAACACCGGCACGATAATTCCAAGCTGTCGAAAGGGAAATCATTTGCTGGCCTTTTTAAGTTGTTCGCCCCACAGGTTTAATAAACTTCTGCCGCAGCGATTGGTCATAAAGCGCGGAAACCGCCGGCTTGATAATTTCCTCCAGGCCAGCAAACTGCTCTTGTGCTAATTCTTTTTTCTTATGCAACAGTCGTCCGTTTTCCTGATTCTTATGGTCCAAATCTTCGTTGTACCAAAGTTCAAAATCCTTGTACTCTTTAAGAACCCGATTATATTCGGCTATCCGGTGGATGTATTCTTTAACCGCATGATCCCAGGCAATATCGAGACGGCCGCCAATCTTTTGCCAAGCGTCGAGAGAAAAAAACCGCAAACGTCCTAATTGAAACATCACATAGTATTGTTCCAAATTAGATTGCGCTTCGAAAAAAAACGACAAAAAATCTCGCCTAAATTCTTTTTTCTGTCGGTATTCTTTAAAAAACCTTAACATTTTTCCCTCAAAAATTAAAACTGTAAAATTGCCGGAAAGCATTTTAGCAAAACGATTCTAATTCACAGGAAATATTTTCTTTTGTTGCAAAACAAATAGAATTTGACTTTGCGGATTTACGCGCTTAAATAGGAATAATTATTCAACCATAAACCACGGAGGACTTTGTGAAAACATTACACGGTTATTTTTTTGCTGTTTTTTTGAGTTTGTTAACGGCTGTCCCCACGTTCGCTGCAGACACCTACGTCATCGATGCCGTCCATTCGAATATCGGGTTTTCGATCAAGCATCTAACGGTCAGTGATGTGCAGGGAAATTTTAAAACCTTTAGCGGTTCGATCACGCTCGACGCCAAAGACCCAACCGCAACACAACTAGAAGCTACTATCGAAACAAAAAGCATTAACACGCAAAACGAAGCGCGCGATGCCCATTTGCGCAACGCGGATTTTTTCGACGCCGATGCCAATCCCTCGATCACTTTTAAAAGCACAGCTGTCACAAGCAAAGGCAACACTTTGACCGTTGCCGGAGAGCTGATGATCAAGGGCGTCACAAAACCTATCAGTTTAACCTTAACGATATCCGGCCCAATCAAAAGCCCGATGAGCGGGGACAATGTCATCGGCATTTCTGGCCAAACCAAAATTAATCGTCAGGATTTTGGGGTCAAATGGAACAAACAAATGGACCAAGGCGGATACATTCTCGGCGATGAAGTTGCTGTCAGCATCAACTTAGAAGCGCATAAAAAACTCGATACTAAGTAACATCTAATCGAAAACAACCGTTTTGTTCCCAAGGGTCAAAATTTTGCGCTCCAAATACCAGCGGACAGCGCGGCTTAAAACAATTTTTTCCAAGTCCTGGCCTTTAAGCTTTAAATCGTCGATGGAATCCCGATGACTAATGCGCACCGTGTCCTGCTCGATAATCGGCCCCTGATCAAGCGCCGCAATAACAAAGTGACTGGTCGCACCAATCAACTTGACGCCTTTTTGATACGCCTGATCATAAGGATTTTTACCTGCAAAAGCCGGCAAAAAAGAGTGGTGAATGTTAATAATGCGGTTGAAAAAATGCGCCACAAAATCCGCGCTTAAAATTTGATGGTAGCGGGCTAAAATGACAAGCTCGATGCGCTCTTTTTTCAAAAGTGAGAGCTGACGCTTTTCCTGCGCTTTTTTATTTTGCGGATTAATCGGCATGTGGACAAATTTGATTCCAAAAGCTTTTGCGACAACAGCCGCTTGAGGGTGGTTACTGACAATCAGGGCAATTGTGCAAGACAATTGACCTTCTTTTTGACGCAAGAGAAGATCATAAAGACAATGCAAATGCTGCGAAACGAAAACCGCAACACGCAACTTTTCACCCGTAAAATAAAGCTCCCAGCTCATGCCAAACTTTTTGGCGATCCGCTCAAAAGCCGTTGCAATCTTGGAGCTTGCCATTTTAAAGCCGTCGAGCGACCATTCGATCCGCATAAAAAAAGTATTGGTCTGCTCATCGATATGCTGGCTGGCATCAATGATATTACCGCCGTTTTCAAAAACAAACGACGTGACAGACGACGTAATCCCTTTTTGGTCGGGACAAGATATTAAGAGAATCGCATGCGGCATGACGTGCTCCTTTTAAATCTACTTTTGGGGAAGAATTTGTTGAAGCTGCGCGACAAGTTCAGACGCTTTGGGCTCAACGGAAGAATCAAAGCGGGCAACCACTTCTCCATCAGGCGAAACCAAAAATTTATTAAAATTCCATTTGATCGGGCCGTCAAACCCCGCCTGAGTCGTCAGATATCGGTACAACGGATTGATGTCTCCACCCTTAACGCTTGTTTTGGCAAAAACCGGAAACGTCGTCTTATACTTGAGCAGACAAAAATCTTTGATTTCTTTATCACTTCCCGGCTCCTGCCCCATAAAATTATTGGCTGGGAAAGCCAGCACAACAAAGCCGCGATCCTTGTACTCTTGATATAACTGTTCAAGCGCAGCGTATTGCGGCGTATACCCGCATTTGGAAGCTGTGTTGACAATCAACAGGGTTTTTCCTTTAAAATCAGCAAGGTTCACATCTTGCTCGTCGATATCTTTCATTGTAAAAGAAAAAACATTTACGCTTTTATCCGACGCTATATTCTTTTCCTGAGCTGGCGCTTGTGCAAAAACTTTCATCGAGAGAATCATAACAACCGCTAAAATAATAATAGCTAAAATAAAAACTTTCATAGATCTCTCCTTTTGGTGATCATTGTTTTTCAATCAGCGATTTTAATTCAAGCGCTCGCTGATATTCCGGCTTTAAAATTAAAGCAAAATTGATATCCGACAAAGCGGATTTTTTATCCCCGCTTTCATAAAAAAGCTGGGCGCGATTAACATAATTGACCGCATTGCCGCCAACAAGTTTCAAGGACCGTTCAAAATCCGCCAAGGCTTTGTCTTTTTGCCGCCGAATACTAAAAATAATAGCACGATTATCCAAAGCGACAACATTGTCAGGATTTATTTCTAAGGCGGCATTAAAATCGCTCAAAGCATTCCCATAGTCTTTCATGAAAAAATAAGCTGAACCTCGACGGCTATAGCTTTCTGCGCGATAGGCCGTTGAGTTTCGGCGAGCCGAAACTCCAATTGTGCCAATGGCTTTCGTGTAATCAGCAATCGCCGCTTTAAAATCTCCGGCCGAAAACAAAACATTTCCACGATTAAGATACGCCTCACTAAAATCCCGATTGACCGCAATTGCCTGCGTATGGTCGTCGTATGCCTGCTCAAATTTTCCCATTTCTTTATGAACAATCCCGCGATTCGTCAACGCAAAATCATACGCCGGCAAAAGCGCAATGGCTTGAGAATAATCGGCTAATGCACTTTCTAAATCCCAGCGTTCTTTGTAGGCAAGCCCGCGCTGATTATACCCAAGCGCGTTGGCTGGATAATTTTTAAGGACTTTATTCCAAAACGCAATCCCGTCGCCCCAAATTTTTGTTTGATGAAACGTTGTTGTGCCCAAAAACAATAGACAGCCAAACGCAATCACACAAAGCCCGACAGGAAATAACTTGTTTTGACTTTTACTCCAAAAAAATAAACGTCGAAAATAAACAGCCGCCAAAATACAAAATCCAACACTGGGCAAATACATAAATCTGTCCGCCACAACACAAAGATCTGCTCTGCTATCAAACCGCAACAGAAAGAAGATCGAAACAAAATAAAAAAGAAACGCAAACACGAGCCATCGGTTTTTTCTAAAATAAATTAGACTCGAAACGATAAAAATCGCAAAAATCAGCGCGCCGATAAATTCCGGATTGCTTAATGTGACGGGAGACGGCAGTTCGTACAATGGCAAAAAATCAAACGGCAAAACAAATTTTTTCAAATAAAACGTCAGTGTCCAGCCCCAAGTCAGAACAGCGTCGGGAAATTTAAGCTCAATGACGCGCGCATTGAGACTATAGGTCAGCCAAGCGATCGGAAAAATCACAAGGGCAAAGGGGATCTTTTCAAAAAATAATTTTCGATCTTGTTTTCGTCCCCAAAACCAGTCGAGGACAAAAAGCACAAGCGGCAAACTCAAAGCCATCGGCTTAGACAAAATACTCAACAATCCGCAAATCAAACTTCCAAAATAAGAAACCCTTGACTTTCCCGTCAAATAATTCCAATAAAGCACCAATGCCAGCATATAAAAAAACGCATAGAGGACATCTTTTCGCTCGGTAACCCACGCGACGGATTCGACATGCATCGGATGAAGGCCAAAAAAAAGCGCCGCGAGTGCCGCTACTGTTAACGACAAAGACAAACGCAGCGCTAAAATAAAAACAAGCGCGACAACGGCCAAATGCAGAAGCAAATTGTCCAGATGATAATAAAACGGATTGTATTTAAAGAAATGGTACTCCCCGGCAAACGACAAACTTGTCAGCGGCGTGTAATTAAGCGACACATCGGTCGTAAAAATCGTTTTTAACGACGTTCCCGAAAGATGGCGGATGGTTTCATTTTCAACAACATAAAGATTATCGTCCCAAGAAACAAAACCATTAAAAAGCGACGGCCAATAAGCCCAAAAAACACACACCAGCACAAGGGTTAAAAGGGTTGGTTTTAAAAATCGGGATTTTGGAAGCATATTTCTTTAAAAAAGTCGTTTTGTTTTTGATGTGCCTTGACAAAGTTAATTTTATACTAAATACTATGTATCATTAATATAATTTACTATAAAGGAGTTTCTGATGAAGCGCTTGTTTATCCTTGCTTTTTTAGGGTTAAATCTTTCGACGTTCGCTTTTGCTGCCGCAACAACCAACACCATCACCTTAACTTCCTATTATCCAGCCCCTTATGGCGCTTATGATCGGCTGCGCCTTGTGCCGCGAGATACGCTTGGAGCAACCTGCACAGATGAACAAGAAGGGACATTGTACATTCCAAATACAACTAATGTTATTAATCAATGCCAGACATCAAATTGGGTGCCCGTAGGTAACGGCCTCTGGGAAAGAACAATTGTCGGCGCAAATCTACTAAAGTTCGACAGCATTGCTGACATCGATCAATACTACTTACGAGATTTTGCGCTATACGGAAATGTCGACGTGCGCCAACCCTATGTCGGTATCGGAACGAATGATCCGACAAGCTATCTGCACATTTTAAGCGGCGCCAGCAATCCTGCTGTTTCACCGACTTACATACGCCTACAAAATATGTCTACGCTAGTTAATGCCGGACAAGGCCCCGGAGGAAGAATCGCTTTTGCTGGAACCGCCGGGGATCATGTGATCCTTCGCGCTCTTTTTGAAAATTTAACTGCAGGTTCCTTGCAATCTTCATTCGGAATTTTCTTGCGTGACGGCTCGGCCGCAGCAAATCCGGTTGAACAATTTCATTTAAACGGTAACGGTTATTTGGGCATACGCGATACCTCACCTTCAGCCATTCTTGAACTGGCCGGAAACGCCACTTATCCTCCTTTGGCCTTGTTCGCCAATAGTTTGCCATATGTGATGATCAGCTCAAACAACGTTGCCGCTCGCAATGGGGATGTTTTGACTATCACGGCCAATGGCTGGGTCGGGATTAATACACCAGCGCCTGAGCAAAGACTCGATGTCAACGGCAATATCCGGGCCACCGCGTTAATCCTGACCTCGGATGCAGCACTTAAAAAAGATATTGCTCCGGTCCAAAATGCGCTCGACAAAATTTCACGTCTTAATGGGGTTTCGTTTGAATGGAAAGACAATGCGCAGCAAACAGATCATCGAAAACATATCGGCGTTATCGCGCAAGAGGTCGAAAAAATATTTCCCGAATCTGTTTATGGTCAAGAGGGCGCAAAAGCTGTTGATTATCCGTCTTTAATTGCCCCTTTGATCGAAGCGGTCAAAGAACTTAAAAATCAAAATCAAACCCTTGGCCAACAATTAAAAGCGCAATCCCAACAAATTTATGAGCAACAACAGCAAATCGAATCCTTAAAAAATTCCCGGACAATCAAAGAACCGGTTTTAACACCTTAAACATAAGGAATCCTGATGGCATTTTCAGATTTTATGAATAAAGTTAGGCAATGGGACACGCAAGCTTCCCGCTGGATGATGCGGCATTTTTATATTCTCTTTTTTGAATTTATCCTCGTCGTCATTTTTTTCATTTTTTTGATGAACACGTTTCGCACCATTGATATTGCGCACGACTCTGCCAAAGGCAATGTGGTCGAACAACTCTTGATCCAGCAAAACGCCGGCACGCATATCATTATTATTTTGATGCTTTTAAATTCTTTTTGGATGCTTTATATGTTTAGCGAAGTCACACGGCTTAAAACGATCCTCAAGGATATTTCTTTTTATCAAAGCCGACGAAAGCCGAATAATTGAAAGGATTCTGACGATGAAAATAAAATTTTTGATTTTTACTTTGACCGCCGGTATTTTTTTATCTTTACCTGCCGTATTACCAGAAGCAAATGCTGATTCAGAACAAAGATATAATGCGGACACCCAACAGATGGAACGGTTCAAAGACGGAGAATGGAAACCAGCTGGCGTTCCGGCTGCGCACCAGAAATCGATTGGAACGTGTTCGGTAGAAGGCCAACAAACATATAATACAACGACCAACCGCATGGAATTTTGTGATGGAGCTAGAAAGTTTAATTTAATCTGCGGCATAAGTGTCAATGGCTGCGTTATCACAGGACAACAAGAGTATGATAACGATTTAGGAGTCATGCGTTATTGTAACGGGGCAAACTGGGTCTATATGGGCAGTATTCCCGATGTCCCTTGCTGTCCGCAAGGATTTGTCCCTATCCCCAGAAACCCAGCAGCGGGAACCATCAAAGACTTTTGCGTTTCTAAATATCATATGAAACCGGTTTATAAAACATCAGGGGCGCCCCACCGAGATAGTGATGGTCCACGCAATAATCCCAACTTGGGAGATATCGACAATTATAAGCCCGAATCGCGTCCGGAAGATATGCCGTGGGGAAATCTTACTTTAGCACAAGCTCAACAAGCCTGTAGGAACCTTAATAAAGCTGGAATTCCGGGAGAATTTCATCTGATCACCAACGCCGAATGGATGACAGTCGCTTATAGTATTGAAAATAATCTGCAAAACTGGTCTGAAGACGCCGTGGGCGCGGGCCACATTCCAACAGGGCACAGCGATGGTGATTGTAGCGCTTCACCTGCTCCTTCGGGCTGTGAAACTGGTCAAAATTTTTTGGCGGCTGACCCTACAGACGCAGATCCGTGCTTTGGCACACACAACCCTAATTGCACAGATAAACTTCATGATGATTTCTGGCAAAAAAGAATCTTTCTACTTGAGAATCCTTTAACTACTAATAAAAAGATTTGGGATATGGCTGGAAATATGAACTCGTGGGTAGATGCGGGCGGAACACTAGATTCCTCGGGTATTGGACTTTATACAGAAATTTATCAACTCAACGATACAAAGTTCAATAAGCTGCCGCTTGATGACTACAATGATGGCCCTATTGAAGAATATCCCCGCATAACGCCTTTTCTTTTTCCACCAGATCCGCAAGCATCAACAAACAAACTGGCTTTTCTTCCAGCTAATACTTATGCGACACCTTACTATGACCAGCTTGGTTTTGGTTTAATTCGTTTCGATTCTTTCACATACATGGGAATATTTCGGGGCGGGAAATTTGATGAACCAAGATCCTACCAGCCGGGGCCAGATCCCGACAGCCATGCCCGCCGTTTTAAAACAGGAGCACATGAACGCCGTGGCGGAATATACTCGGCATGGATATTTCCCGAGAACAGCGCTTACGCGAACTTAGGGTTTCGTTGTACTTATATTCCTGAAAACTAAATTCGAGGGGAGTCCCCTCGAGGTAGTCCACGTCGAATTTAATCCTGCTTCGTCCAAGTGCGACGCGTTGGACTTCGCAGGACTAAATGCTCGGCGAGAGTTCTCGCCTCGAATTTAGAAATACTCTTGATACAACTCGACAACTTTGTTGGAAATTTTTTGTTTGAGACCTAAATTTCCTTCTTCTGCGGCTAAACGTCCGCGGGCATAAGATAACCCCGACAACGCTAAACCAACAGCCGCACAATACTTAGCGGCGTAAGGCAACCGTTTCGTTGTAATATTAATTTTGCCCACCTTAACTGGCATTTTGGCCGCTTGTTCAATGCGCTCCTCAAGCCCCGGCAAAAGCGAACCGCCGCCAATCATAACCATTCCTGCTTTGATCTCGTTTTCCAAATTCGAATTTTTAATCGCCTGCAAAACCAAGTCGACAAAACGCGCGACCGCCGGCTCCAAGGCTTGCGCGATAATTTCTTTTTTGATCGGCGTGTACCCGTCTGAATTCTTTATCAAAATTTCTTCATCGCTATGCCCTTGAGAACTTAGAGCAAACGCGTAAGATTTCTTGATGTCTTCGGCCAGTTCAAATGGAATGTCCAAACGATTGGCAATACTTTGCGTCAAATGTTCTCCCCCAAGAGGAATGTTAACTACATATTTCAAAAATCCATCATGAAAAATAAGGATATCCGTCATGATCGCACCGATATCAACTAAGACACAACCCTGTCGACGGTGATATTCGCTCAAACACGCCTGCGAGGACGTATACGAAGTATAAAAAATATTGGCCACATCAAACCCCGCCTGATTGACCGCTTTGACCAAATTTTGCATTTGAATATGTTTCACTAAAAGCAGCAGTGTGTTGATCTCGATTTTTCGACCGTATAACCCGATCGGATTAAGCGTCGTTTTGACATCATCGACTTTATAGTACTGCGCAATATTATGAAGAACATCCTCCTCAATGCCAGCCCCTAAAATTTTGGCTTGCTCCTTGACCTTTCGCAGATCATTGTTTGAAATCACTTTGCTCCCGCGCTCTAAAAGCGGGATAAGCGCGCTGGAATAATGCTTCTGGAGCATCTCGCCGCCAACGCCCAGATGAATCTCTTTTAACTTGATCCCCGTCTTTCCCAAAAGACCCCCAATGGTCAAATGCACACATTCGGCAAGCTCGCTTAAATCGGTGAGCGCTCCGTTCTTAAACCCTGCGGTTTTCATTTCGTAAACACCCAAAAGCTCTGAGGGTTGATTGTCCAAATCTTTTATCAGAGCGGCCTTGACGCTCAGCGATCCTAAATCAAACCCACAATAATATTTTCGTGACACAAAATTTTTGAGCATACAGACCTCGTCGAGAATTTCTTCAATTATCGTTTTTATCTTTTATTTTCTTATTAAGAATCGGTTCCTTAAACCGCAAGTCAATATAATTGATCTCTTGGGGCTTGATTTTGCCCTGCGAAATGACGATCCCAAGCATCGTAATTTTTTGCTGGATTTTATCTTCAGCCAAAAGAATTTTCATCCCATTGGCCAAGACGCATTGGATCTGCGAAAGATTTGTCAAATCCAAACTGACGACCGGCATCGATTCTAAATGGGAATTTTCCTTGATATTTTTAATGATCGCCGCCGCTAAAGCTACATCCCCATGCCGCAGCGGTTTGCCGACGAGCGCATTTTGTTCCAAACTCAAACCACTGATAACCGGCAATTTGTGATTGGCCCCAACGCTAAGCGACAAAACAATCCCGTCTTTGTCGATCAAAATCTGCTGACGTTTTGTTGAAATCACCGCAAACGGATCCCGCCTAATCGCATCAACATAGATCCGGTTTGGAAATTGCCGATAAATCCGCAAATGATCAATTTGCGGATATTCTACCTGCAAACGCCGCTGAACTGCATAAAGATCGACGTCAAAAATACTTTGCCCAATCAACCGGTCCAATGTCCGGGTGCGGATAAACAATAGCGACTGATCGGAAACAACTTCACGGATCTTAAAAATCGGGGACGTGCGCAAATAATAATACATGCCCTGGACAGCGCTAAAAAACACAAAGGCAATACAGACAACAATAATAAAGTATTGCAAAATTATGCCAGCAATTTTTTGTCCAGCGGACTCATTTTTTTTAGCCACGTTAAACTACTTTCTGACGAACACGCCGTGCGCAGGCAAACCCGGCAATTTGTAGACATAGATCCGTAAAATTCAAACCCTTGTGCCCAGCGGCCATCGGCAAAAGGCTCGTCGAGGTAAATCCTGGAATCGTATTGATTTCCAAAAAATAGGCTTGATTGTTCTGATCAACAATAAAATCGGCCCGCGCCATGTCCCGGCAACCGACGAGCTTAAAAACTTTTTGCGCCATCGCTTGAATATGACCTGCGATATTCGCATCAATTTCTGCCGGCACAATATAATCGCTCATGCCTTTTTGGTACTTTGAGCTAAAATCAAAAAATTTCCCCCTAGGGCGTATTTCAACTAAAGATAAAGCCTCTGTCCCTAAAACTGCGGCTGTAACTTCCTTGCCCTGAATATAACGGTCAACCAAAATCCGTTCTCCAAACTCAAAGGCCGAATCTACCGCCGACAAAAAATCTTGGCTGTGATGAACAATCGTAATCCCGATGCTTGAGCCTTCACAGGATGGTTTAACGACGACAGGACAACCGCCAAAATTTCCCAAAAACTTTAACGCATGAGGCTGATCTTTTTTTTCGAGAATAAAAAAATCCGGGATTTTGATCCCTGCTTTTTGAACAAGCATCTGCGTCGAGGCTTTGTCCATCGCCAGCCGACTTGCCTGCGGTCCCGAACCGCTGTAAGCGATACCGGCATTTTCAAGAATCGTTTGAATTGTCCCATCTTCACCAAATTTTCCGTGCAAGACTAAAAAAGCAAGGTCAATCTGAGCTAAGGCGATCTGCGCTAAAATTTCATCCGGGTTTGTCGTATTGATTTTTAACGCAACAGCATCACAGCCGGCATTCGTTAAAGCTTCAAAAACAGCTTTGCCGCTCTTTAAGGAAATCTCGCTCTCCGAGGAGCACCCGCCCATCAAGACCCCAATACGTCCTAACTGCGCAGCTTCTAGATGATTGGTTGTCATTCTATTGTCTTTCCAAAACCGTTTTTGTTTGCAGTTCTTTCAACAACTCTTCGCCAGCACGATAAATATCACCAGCGCCAAGAGTCAAGACCAAATCCCCAGGCTGGACGATACGCGCCAGATGCTCGACGATATTTTCTTTTTTCAAATACAGCGCCTCTGTTTTGCCGGCTTGCAAAATTTTTTCCATCAAAATCTCCGATGAGACTCCCGCAATCGGCTCTTCGCTGGCCGCATAAATATCGGTCAAAATCAAAACATCGCTCTGGCTTAAAGCTTTGACAAAATCTTCCATCAAAAATTTTGTCCGGCTAAAACGGTGCGGCTGAAAAACGGTAATCAAACGCTTTTGCTTAACCGAATGGGCCGCCTTGAGCGTTGCAATGATTTCCGTCGGATGATGGCCGTAATCATCGACAATTTCAACCCCATTAAAATTCCCCTTTCGCTCAAAACGCCTTTTAACACCAGAAAAACTTCGCAAACTCTTCTGAATGATTTCCGGATCAATTTTAAGCTCTAACCCCAACGTAATGCACGCCATTGCGTTGAGAATATTATGCTGACCGGGAATCGTCAATTCAAAACGCGGCAGCTTTTGGTTTTTAAAAAGGCAGTCAAATTCCCAGCAGCAACACTCATTATTGACAAAACGCATCGTCTGTGTGTGCAAATCATTGACCGGCGAAAAGCCATACGTCAAATACTTGCGCTTGCTTTTTAAAAGAATTTCCTTTAAACGCGTGTCATCACCGCACCCGATCAAAAGCCCGTCGGGCAAAGTACGCGCCACAAATTGCTCGTAGGCCTTGACGATATTTTCCCATGTCTGATAAAAATCCAAATGTTCAAAATCGATATTCGTCACGATCGAATAGCGCGGAGCAAAATAAAGAAATGACCCGTCACTTTCATCAACTTCAGCAACAAAATATTTTCCGCCGCCTAAATTCGCATTGTAAGATGCGCCATTGAGGATTCCGCCGACCGCTGTTGTGGGATTAAGCCCAGCGGTGAGCAACAAATGCGAAATCATCGAAGTTGTCGTTGTTTTTCCGTGCGCACCGGCAATTGTGATGCCGATATGATTATCCATAATCTGCGCTAGAAGCTCAGCGCGTTTTAGAATCGGAATCTTTTTTTGGCGGGCAACCTGCAGCTCAGGATTGTCAAAGCCAATCGCTGAAGAGTAAACAACATAATCCGCATTCCCGACGTTGGTGGCCGCGTGGCCCATAAAGATTTGAGCTCCTTTTTTGCGAAGCAAAACAGAAAGCGCACTTTCTTTTACGTCCGACCCGCTAATCGTATGGCCCTTGTCGAGCATCAAAGACGCTAAAGTCCCGACACCAACCCCGCCAACCCCGATAAAATGATATTGCATAAAATATTATTCTTTGATTTGTGATTTAAGATATTCGACCCAACGGTCGTTTAAATCTTCAATATTGCGAAAACGGCCGTAATTCTCATCTAAAGCCTGCTCAAAATTAATGCCTTGGCTTAATTTGCGGCAAAAATTTTCAAAACGCGCCTCCCCTAATTCAACGACCATATAATACACAATACTCGCACTTTCGGCATAAAAAATATTAATGATTTCTTTGTCTTTTTCCTGGCTTAATCGCTGCGCAGTCAATTGCGATAAGGGGATAAATTGGCCCTTCTTGATCGCTTGCCCGACAACTTTATTGGCTCCCCAGCGTTTGGCTTTTTCCTGGTACATCGCAACTCCCTCGTCAAGCCAAACGGGGACCGGTGTGTTGCCGATAAACTCTCTAAAAATAATATGCGCTAATTCATGCGGAAGCGTTGAATCAAAAAAGCCAGCCGCCGACGGAAAAGTCCGGATCTCTTTCTGCGCGACAATTGCCTGACCGGCTGACCATTCCATATTCTTTGCATGCGCCTGATACTCTTGTTGGTCATCATAAATATAAATCGCCGCCCGCTCGTCCGTCATCCAGCCCTTGTAACGGATAAAACCCAAATTGCGCGGGATCTCTTCATACAATTCCTGAGCGGTTTCGGAGACATTCTCGACAAAATCCAGCGGTGCATTTTTGTAATAAATCACGAAATACCGCGAGTCATACTTCTTCCATGACTCGCCTTCTGCGCCGGCCGAGCTTAATAGAAAAAATAACACCAGCACAAAAAATATTAAACTCATTGGGCGGGTGACCCGAAGGCGGGTACCCTGCCGCCCGCAACTTGCGAGGACGGTAGGGTGCCGCAGGGGCAGCGTAAGTCCCGCAAAGCGGGGGACCCGCAACTGTTCTCGAGAAAAAATTTGAAGATAATTTCTCCACTGTTTCACGCCTTTAACCTCTCAATTTCATCGGCTAATACAAAAGCAGCGTCGGGACGATAAATGCCTTCATACGCGATTTTAATTTGCTCTTTAGGGATGGGATTCGTTAACATCTGACTTAAAGCCTTCTCTAAAACGTCGGTCGTTAAATCTTTTTCGTCGATCAAACAACTGGCCTTTGTCTTTGTCAAAACCAAGGCATTCTCCCTCTGATGACCACCGGCGTAAGGGTAGGGAATTAAAATCGCCGGCAAACAAAACGCCGCGAGCTCCGTTACCGTCATTGCCCCGGATCGACTGACAACTAAATCCGCAATGGCATACGCCTTAAATATCTCGTCGGTAAAACTGGCTACCCAGTGGGCAATTCCGAGCCTTTGGTAAGCGGCTTTGCAAAGCTCGACATCATTTGCACCGCAAAGATGAATGACGCCAAAATTCATTTTGGCTTTCAATCTTTCGGCGGCTTTTATAAACTCGGCGTTGATCCGCCGGCTTCCCTGACTGCCGCCTAAAACAAAAATGATCTTTAAGCCTTGGGCAAAACCAAAATTTTCAAAAGCGCCATTGCGGTCAATCACCGCAGGAAGCGCCCTTGCCGGGCAGCCGGTCACCAAAACTTTGGATGCCGGAAAACGGCTTTGCGCCTCTTTAAACCCGACGGCAATTCTTCGGGCAACAAACGAAAGCAAACGATTGGCTTTTCCAGGAACGACATTTTGTTCCTGTATCATTGTCGGGATTCGTTGCAAAAAAGCGGCCAAAACAATTGTAAAAGCGCCATACCCGCCAAATCCGACGACGATCTGCGGCTTGATTTGCCTTAAAATATGCTGAGATTCAAAAAAAGATTGCGCTGCCGCCAAAATAAATTGAAAAACAGCCAGAGGCGAACGCATCGAAAATCCTTTTGCGTGAATTTCGAAATATTTAAAACCTGCAGATTGAATTTTGGCGCCCGAATGCTTGAAGCTTCCGGCAAAAATAATCGTGTGCCCGCGGCTTTTTAATTGCTGTGCGGTAACTAGCGCCGGGAAAATATGTCCCCCGCTGCCGCCGGTGGCTAAGACAATTTTTAACCCGGATTTTTCATTGGCCAAGCTCCTGCTTGGCCAAGTAAAATCCGCCCGAAGGGCCTCATGTCTCGACGAAGTCGAGACGTGCGGGGTTAACCTTGTCCCTGCAGGACAACCGAAGGCAAATTTTGCATTTTTCTTTTTGTGCGCGACGAATCGTCGCGCAATTAATTGTAATGCAAAATTTGGGATTAAAGGTTTCATGCGCAATCTTCAATCCGCGAAATATTTAACAACAACCCAATAAGCATCATATTTACAACAAGGGCCGACCCCCCGTAACTAATAAAGGGCAGCGGCAAACCCTTCGTCGGTAAAGCACCGATCGTCACTCCAACATTGATAACCGCCTGAAGGCCAATAATTGTCACAATCCCGCAGGCCAAATAATAGCCGAACGGATCTTTGACCCTTTTGGCAATGCGTGCCCCCTGCCAAATAAAAGTACCAAATAAAAGGATCACCGTAAACGCGCCCAAAAATCCCATTTCCTCGCCGATAATCGAAAGAACAAAATCCGTGTGCGCCGCGGGCAAATAAAAAAGTTTTTGGATACTGTGCCCTAATCCCACACCCCAAAGCCCACCGGAGCCAAACGCGATTTGGGACTGAGTCAACTGAAAACCAGCTCCTTGCGGATCCTGCCAGGGGTCCAGAAACGTTGCAATCCGCGCCCAGCGGTACGCCACACGAACCACCAAAAAATAAAACCCGGGGATAGCCATCAGAGCGAGTATGCCAAAATACCAGATTTGTCCGCCGGCAATAAAAAACATAATCACCACAACGCACCCGATTAAAAAGGCGCTGCCTAAATCCGGCTGTTTTAAAATAAGCGCACACAACGTCCCTAAAACAATCATTAGCGGCAAAAACCCGCGGCGAAAACTTTTGACATCATTAGGCTTACGAGCTAAAAAATCAGCGGCATACACGAGCATGACTAATTTTGCAAACTCGGTAGGCTGAAAATTAAAAAATCCCAACTTAAACCAGCGGCGTGCTCCGTTACTGACCGAACCGATATGCGGAATAAGGACCAGAACCAAAAGAAACAGTGTAAATAACAAAAGCGGCTTGATGATTTTTCGCAAATCCCGATAATCTGCCGCCATAACCCCGCAGGCACACAAAAATCCCATAACTAAAAAAACAAGATGACGCTTGAGAAAATAAAAACTGTCGCCATAGCGCTGCATCGCATTGATGCCGCTGGTGCTATAAACCATAATGACCCCTAAACAAATCAGGGCCAAACAAATTGTGGCAATAGAAATCCGCAGTTGTCGCATAGGCTAATGAACTTTTTTTACTTCAAATTCCGGACGATCTGTTTAAACGCAGCCCCACGCTCTTCAAAATTCTTAAAACTATCATAACTAGTGCACATAGGAACAAGCATCACGACATCGCCCGCGATGGCCGCCTGCCGGCCTGCGGCAATGGCCTGTTCGAGCGTTTCGCATTCCTCTAAGCTCACCGCCCCGTCGAAAGCCATCCGCAATTTAGCGCGCGCTTGCCCAAAAAGAATCATCTTTTTGACCTTTTGTGCGACCAACGCACGCAACGGCGCAAAATCCAAGTTCTTGTCCCGTCCACCGCAGAGCATGACAATCGGCTTGCTTGTACTTTCCAAAGCCCAACGCCCTGCCTCAACGGTCGTTGCCTTTGAGTCATTGATATACTCAACGCCGTCAAGAACACGTACTTTTTCCATGCGATGCTCAACGCCTTTAAAATTTTTTAGCTCCTGCAAACAGACCTCTAAAGACAAGCCGAGAATTTTGGCCACGCAAAGGACCGCTAAATGATTAGGGTTAATAATTCCTTGCGAAGAAAATTCGCCCTGATTAAAAAAACAAATCCGTGATTCAAGGCCGCTCGCCGCTTTTTTACACCAGATGTCCTGCGCATTTAAAACAGCAAAATCATTGTGGTCCTGATTCTCAAAAATACGTCTTTTCGCGTTGAAATACTCGTCCATATCTTTGTGCCGGTCGAGATGATTTTGTGTAAAGTTTAAAAGAACCGCAATATGGGGCTTAAAGGTTTGGATGGTTTCCAGCTGAAAAGAGCTAATCTCCGTCACAAAATAATCGTATCGATCGCTCTCTAAAACAAATTCCGTAAATGGAGTTCCAACATTGCCGCACAAACACGCCCTTTTACCGTTGGCATTAATAAGCAAGCTAATCAACGTTGAAACCGTTGTTTTGCCATTTGAACCCGTCACCGCAATAATTGGCTTGGTGCAAACCAAAGCGCCCAATTCAATTTCTCCGAGGACAGGAATATTTTTTTCGCGTGCCCAGAGAACCGGCAAAGCGTCACTACGCACACCGGGACTTAAGACAACCGCATCGCTCTCTAGAATGAAATCTTTCGTATGCCCGTTAAACTCCATGGCCATATTGTTCTGTTGGGCCCAAAGACAGAATTCTTTGTCAGACGTATCAGGCTTTCCTGCTTCGGAAATTTTGACATGCGCCCCTAAGCGATGCAAAAGCCTCGCCGACGACTGCCCGCTTTTGGCTGCCCCAACAACAACAACTGTTTTATTTTTAAAATTCATTATCTGATTTTTAAAGTTGTTAACGTTAACAGAGCCAGAATAATGCCAATGATCCAAAAACGTATTGTGATTTTTGATTCCGGCCAGCCGCTTAACTGCAAATGATGATGAAACGGCGACATTTTAAAAATCCGTTTGCGCCGCGTTTTAAATGATGCAACCTGCAAGATGACCGATAAAGCCTCGACGACAAAAACACCGCCTAAAATAACAAGCAAAAGTTCTTTTTTAATAAAAATAACGATAACCCCTAAGCTTCCGCCTAAAGGCAGCGAACCGACATCCCCCATAAAGACTGAAGCCGGATGACAATTAAACCACAAAAATCCTAAACTCGCGCCAAGAATAGCCGAGCAAAAAATTGTCAGCTCCCCTGCCCCTGGCAAATAGGGAATAAGCAAATATTCGCTAAATTTCAAATGCCCCGAAACATAACAAAGCACCGAAAGTGTCGCACTGACAATCATGACACAGCCTATCGCCAGCCCATCCATCCCGTCGGTAAGATTAACCGCATTCGTCGCTCCGACGATAACCAGCGCGACAAACGGCACATACAAGACCCCTAAGTCAACGACAAGCGTTTTAAGAAACGGGACATCAATCTGAGTATTAAGGCCGGGATTCAAATAAAGATACGCGCCGATAGCCATGCCCCAAAGGACTTGCAAAACAAACTTCGTGCGCGCCCGCAAACCGCGGTGCTTCCCTTTTTGTTTTAACTTAATATAATCATCCAGTCCACCGAGCAAAGCAAAAAACAAGCATGTTAAAAATGTCAAAATAATGTAACGATTAGAAAGATCTGCCCATAAAAGCACCGAGATCAAGATGCTGCCGATAATAAAAATCCCGCCCATCGTCGGAACGCCTTCCTTGGCCGTTTGGAATTTGTCTAAGGCCGGACAATCGTCTCGTTTGGCCCGTTCCCGAATCGCGCGCTGTTTGGAGTATTTGATAAACAAGGGACCAAAAATCATACACAGAACAAATGTCGTTACCGCAGCCATCGCCGCACGAAACGTGATGTACTTGAAAATATTAAATTCAAAAAATACCGATCTAAACTCCGAAAGCCAATAAAACATTCTGTTCTCCTGTGTTATCTAAAACCCGTTCGAATAAATTCGACAAATCGTTCAGTGTGCATTCCCCTCGAACCTTTAACTAAAACAATGTCTGACGGCCCCAGAGACTTTTTGATCTGTGCTAAAACCGCTTCTTCTTTTGGGCTGTGAAAAATCTCAATTGCCGGATTTTTTTTCTTTGCTGCCAGACCTATGTTTTTCGAAAAATTTCCAAATGAAATAATCCGGTTTACCCCCACCACTGCGGCAGCTTCGCCAATATTTTCATGCAAACGCTTCGCTTGACTTCCCAACTCAAGCATATCGCCGCAAATAAGGATCTTTCGACCCGTCGATGAATGATGACTTAAAGCCTCCAAGGCGCTGCGAAACGAAACCGGATTGGCATTATACGAATCGTCGATGACCAAAATTTGACCCACCTTGACCGTCGTTTGCCGGCCAGAGTGCAGCGAAAATTTTTTAAGTACCGTTTTAATATCGTTCCAACTGACTTTAAATAAACGCGCCACCGCGATTGCAGCCAAGGCATTATAAACATTGGCCGTCGCTGTTCCAGGCAAAATAATCTTTCCGCCCCCCGCGAGTGAAAATTCCACTCTCATGTGATCAAACGTAATCGAACCGGCCTGATAATTTGCCGAATTTTTTATCGCATAGGCGAGAACTTTCCCTTTATACAGCCGCAATACTTTTTGCAAAAATGGGTCATCGCGGTTAATAATAGCAACCCCATTTTTAGGCAGCGCTTTAATAAGGTCAAGCTTTTCAATAAAAACATCCGCCGGACTTGTCAACTGCGCTAAATGCGACTCGCCGATATTGGTTATCACGGCAACATCTGGAACCACGATCGACGAGAGCCATGCAATATCGCCAGGGGTGTTCGTGCCGACTTCCAGAACAGCGATTTGATGGCTGGCTTTGAGCTTAAGCAATGTTAATGGAACGCCGAACTGATTATTTTCAGTCCCAATATTCTTTAACACCTTAAATTTTTTTTGCAGCAGAGCACTGATCATTTCCTTGGTCGTCGTCTTGCCGGCCGAGCCAGTAATCGCAATAACCGGCAGTGAAAAACGCCGACGATAAAGCCGTGCAATCTCTCCTAATGCCTTGGTCGTGTCAGCCACTTTAATGACCACAACCGATGCCGGGACTGGCCCAATTTTGTTCGATATGACAATCGCCCCAGCGCCTTGTTTGATCACCTGCGCAATAAAGCTGTGCGCATCATGTTTTTCGCCAACAATCGCAATAAAAAGATCGCCCTTTTTGACCAGACGCGAATTGGTGACCACGCCATGCACCAAAGACTGTGGATCACCTTGTAAAAGTTTTCCGTTAGTCGCATTTAAAATTTCTAAAATTTTAAATTTTGCCATTTAAAATTCCCCTGACAATTTCGCGTTCATCAAAAGCAATCGTCTGGTCCCTAAAAATCTGATAATCCTCATGGCCTTTGCCGGCGATGATAACCACATCCCCTTTTTGGGCAAACGATAAAGCCTCTGCAATGGCTGTTTTTCTATCGGCAACGACTTTAAGATTTTTCTTTTTAAACCCATCGACAATTTCGCGGATAATCTGCTGAGGATCTTCGCTGCGCGGATTGTCACTAGTGACGATAGCAAAATCTGACAAATCCTCGACGACGCTAGCCATAAGCGGACGCTTGGTCTTGTCCCGATCCCCGCCGCAGCCAAAAACAACAATGACCCGCGCTTTTTTAACGGCACGGATGCTCGACAATACATTGCGCAGCGCATCTTCTGTATGGGCGTAATCGACAAATACATAGAAATTTTGCCCTGCCTCGATGCGTTCTAACCTTCCCGGTACTTCAATTAAAGACTCGATGCCTTTTTTGATCCTCTCAAGGGTCAACCCTTCGCCTACTCCAACAGCTGCAACAGACAAAATATTATAAATATTATGTAACCCGATAAGCTTTGTCTGAATTTCAATGCTCCCTATCGGTGTCACCAAATCAAAACGGCTGCCTTCAAATCCCAGATTGATATTGCGGGCACAAAAATCCGCCGCAGTTTTAATCCCATACGTCCACACCGGGCTTGCGGTCATTTTTTGCAAACGCTCACCAAATTCATCGTCGATATTAATTATCGCCCTGCCGGTCATTTCCAAACCCGTAAACAATTTTGACTTCGCTAAAAAATAATTTTCGCGGGTTTTATGATAATCCAAATGGTCGCTCGTCAGATTTGTAAAGACGCCATAGCGAAAACCTAAACCTTCTACCCGCCCTTGATCGAGGGCATGTGAGGAAACTTCCATAGCGCAATAGCTAACCCCACACTCGGACATTTGCGCAACCAGCGCAAAATTATCGACCAAGCCCGGGGTTGTGTTTGCCGCCTTAATGATTTTTCCACCGTAGCGATGATTGATTGTTCCGATGACCCCACAGCTTTTGCCGATAGCAGCAAACAAAGATTCTAAAAGATACGTAATCGTCGTCTTGCCATTAGTTCCAGTAATCCCAATTAACTTCACACTCTTTGACGGTTCACCGTAAAAGTTTTTTAATACTGTCACTAAAAACTTTTGGGGGTCGTCAACGACCAAATGCAAAACATCGTCAGGAATTACGCTGCAATCCGACATTTCTTTTGAAACAATGACTTTTGCTCCTTGGGCAATGGCCTGCGCAATAAACTTCTCACCATGCGTTTTGGGGCCCGGCAAAGCCACAAAAAGGCTTGCCTCAACCGCCTTTCGCGAATCCGCCGTCACAGAAAGGACGTCTAAGGTATCGAAATGACTCTCCATGACAACAACATCCGTATTGATGAGCAGTTCCTGAAGTTTCATTTTAAGAATTTTCTTATGGTTTTATGATTTCTGAATCCAAATATTTTAAACTGTCGACGACAATATCACGAAAAACCGGTGCAGCAACCGTCCCGCCAAAATGATCCGGATGCGGGTCATCAAACATCACAATGACCGCCAGCTGTGCATTCTCAACCGGAGCAAATCCGATAAACGACGCAAAAAAACTGTCCTTGGAATATCGGCCGTTTTCGACCTTTTGAGCGGTCCCGGTTTTTCCAGCGACGGAAATCCCAGCGATTTGCGCTTTTTTGGCTGTCCCGCGGTCGACGACCCCCTTGAGAATAGCCTGCAAACGCTTGGCTGTCTCTGGACTGATGACCTGCGAAACAGCTTGCGACTTGACGGATTCGATCAGTTCATCGTTATTATCTTTAACGTATTTAACGATGTGCGGTTTCATGTAAACCCCATCATTGGCAATAGCGGCAATCGCCGCAACCAGCTGTATGGGTGTCACCGTGACCTCTTGGCCAATCGGCAAAGCACTAATCGAAGTCTTAGACCATACCGAAGGTTTCTTAACCCACCCATCGACTTCGCCTAAAAGGTCAATCCCCGTCTTGTCCCCAAAACGAAACCGTTTGGCATATTTATACCATGTGGCCGGTCCCATCTTTTGCGCTATTTTGGTCACCCCGATATTGCTCGACTGTTCCATAACTTCACTAAAAGTCAATGTCCCATGTCCATGATGGTCATGAAGAATGTGTCCGCCGACGCTATAACTTCCGTTTTCGCAAAAGATTTTGTCGGTTTCTTTAAATACCCCCTCTTCGAGCGCTGCAGAGGCGGCGACAATTTTAAAAACAGACCCCGGTTCATAGACAAGCGAAATGGCACGGTTCATGCGGTTTTCCGTCGGGAATTTGTCTACATTTGTCAGATCATACGTCGGACGATTAACAAGAGCGAGAATCTCCCCGGTCTTGGGGTTGACGACAATGACCGTTGCAGCAATCGCATTGCTTTTTGCAAACGCTTTATCGAGAGCCCGTTCACTAATGTATTGGATCGTTTCATCGATCGTCAGAACAAGATTAAATCCGTCTTTAGGGGGTAAAAAACTTTTTTCAATCAAAAGTTCACGCTGTTTGGCGTCTCGCAAAATCTGTGAATAGCCTGGCTCCCCGCGTAAATATTTGTCGAACATAAGCTCCAAGCCTTCCAAACCTTTATTGTCCATGCCGGCAAAACCAATCAGATGTGCCGCAAGTGATTGATTAGGATAATAACGTTTGCTGTCACGAATAAGCCCTATACCCTTGATCTTTGCGTGACGGATTTTTTCGGAAAGTTCAAAAGGAACCTTGCGCATAAGCCACACAAAATACTTTTCGCGATTGAGCTTTTCGCGAATCTGGCTGCTATTGACATTAAGGATTGCGGCCAGTTGACGGGCGGCATTATCTTTTTCGGCAGGTTTCATCCGACGAGGATTTGCATAGACAGAATAAACCGTGACGTTTACCGCCAAAGGCCGCAAAAGCCGGTCATAAATCGTCCCGCGCACAGGCTCCAAAGGAAGCAAATAATTCTGCTGTTTTTGCGCAAGCTCTGACAAATGTTCGGAGCGAAAAAACTGGATCAAAAGCAATTGAAAAGTAAAATACGAAAGGCCTGCAAAAAGCAATAAAAAAACAAGGACAAATCGCAGAGAGCGCTTTTGGATGTACACTTTAAGAGACTTTAGTTGTTGGTAATGGTCTTACAACACCTTCTTAACGAGATCTTCTCCACGGCTTTAATGAATCCGTTTTTTCCTCGGCGCGCGCCTCGGGTGGGGCCTTAAAGAAGAAATTTAAGAATGGGTTTGATTTCGCAGGCATAAGTGTTCTGCCAGTAGATTCTGTCGACGAGAAAGATTCTTTGCTGACAAGCTCGACAACTGCCGCATTGTCCTGAAAATGCAACGTCGAGTTTTCACTTAAAAGATTGCCCCCCAAATGATTTGCGGATTTTAATTGCAAAATCTTGTATGCTGTAGCTCCCGTGCTTTCATTGAGTTCAATAATCTGTCTTTCTTTGCGCTTGCCTTCATAAGCAAGGCTGACAATTTCCATTTGCATATAAACGTAGATCAGCGCCAGGCCCGTCAAGATAACCATCACGCGAATTGATTTGATTAGTTTCATAGCTCCCCCTAAAATTTATTTTTTTACGAATGGCAGCCGACCCTTGCGACCGCAGTCGTACAAAGTTCACGATTTTTCAGCGACCCTCAAAAGCGCACTACGGCTGCGCGGGTTGACGTCTTCTTCGTAAGAACTGACTGTTAAAGGTTTTTTTAAAACAAGATTAAGCTCGCCGGACTGGGCAAAGAAGCGGAATTTATTCTTAACAATCCTGTCTTCCAACGAGTGGAAAGAAATGACACAAATACGCCCCTGCGGTTTTAAATATGGAACAATTTTTCCAAGGGCTACGTCGAGTGATTCTAACTCTCGGTTGACCGCGATGCGAAAAGCCTGGAAAGTCCGCGTCGCAGGATGGATCTTTTGCCATTTTTTCCCCGAGGGAATCGATTTAAGGACTATATCGGATAAATCCTTCGTCGTCTCAATCGGACGAAGGGACCTTGCTTCTACCAAGCGCCGGGCAATGCGATTATGCCAGCGTTCTTCACCATAATCTTTTAAAATTAAAGACAGCTCTTTTTCCGACAAAGAATTGACCAAATCATAGGCGGAAAGCCAGCTGTCCTGGTCCATGCGCATATCTAGCGGACCATTGGCCTTTATACTAAATCCGCGCTGTTCATTGTCAAGTTGAAAACTTGAAATCCCCAAATCGAGCAAAACACCGTCGACACCTTTGATCCCTAAACCGTCTAAAACGCGGTCAATATTGCGAAAATCTTCCTGCACAAACGAAATCTGGTCGGCAAATTGTTCCAAATTTTTTTTTGCCGTTTCCATCGATTGCCGGTCACGATCGATGGCAATAATTTTTCCCATCGGGCCAACCTGGGAGGTCAAAAGCCGCGTATGCCCGCCCATCCCCAGAGTCGCATCGACACAAACCCCGCCTAACGGTAAACGCAAATACTCTGCGATTTCCTTATGCATGACCGGTATGTGTGCGAGTTTATCTTCCATACTCTTTTTAATTTCTTCCCAAGCAAAGTGAACCATATTCTCTTGCTTCGTCCTTTTCTTTACGTACTGATCATATTTTCGGCGATTTGTTCAAAACTTGAACTGGAGGTTTCATAAAATGTCTGCCAGCTTTTGGTATCCCAAATTTCGATACGATTGGAAATCCCAATCACAATCGCGTCTTTTTTGATGTTTGCGTAATCTTTTAAATATTGCGGAATAATAAAACGGCCTTGTTTATCAGGCGCCACTGAAATTGCCCCAGAAAAAAACAAACGGTTAAAACTGCGCGATTCTTGTTTTGTAAACGGCAGATTTTTGAACTTCTGTTCCTGCATCCGCCATTCCTCCTCGGTAAACATAAAAAGACATTTATCCAAACCGCGCGTAATAAAGAATTTTTCGATTCCGGATTCTTTGCAAATTTCGCGAAAACGCGCAGGCAAAATCAGACGGCCTTTTCTGTCAATCCCATGATTGTATTCACCGTAAAACATTGTCGCCCTCGACAAAAAGGTTAGTGCTCCACAACAAACCACTTTGCTCCACTACATGCAACATTCTAGTAATAGCCCCCCACCTTGTCAACAGTAAATTTCAGCTATTTTTAATAAATACAATAGGTTGTGGCAAAACCACATCGCAGGGCGAGCCGTAGTTTTGAAAATTGATAAAAAAAAATCAACTTCTGCAAGATTAATAATGCGCCGGATTTAAATCTTAAGTCTTATGGCGCGAGAACCATTTTCGTGCGAATGTTTCATCACGCTTAATTTGCGCGACAAGGTCTTTGCTCGATGGGAAATACATTTCATTGCGGATTTTATGCAAAAATGCAACGCAGATTTCTTTACCGTAAATATTTTTTTTGAAATCAAAAATATGAACTTCGACGTTCTGACGATCTTCTTTATGAAACGACGGACGCACCCCGACATTAGCGATTCCCAAAAATGATTGTCGACCCAAAACAATACGCACACAATAAACGCCCAGCGGTGGCAAAATTTCGCCGGATGGAATCATATTAGCCGTCGGGTAGCCAAGAGTTTTGCCGCGCTGATCTCCTCGAACAACAGATCCCAAAAGCGAAACAGGCCGCCCTAAAATCAAGAAGGCTTTTTTCAAATTACCGACGGCAATCGCATCCCGGGCAGCGGTACTGCTAAATTTTTTATGCCCCTTTTTGCCTGTCTTTACGCTGAGAACTTCAAAGGCATATTTTGGGCCCGCATCCATAAACACAGAAATCGTGCCCGAGCGATTTTGTCCAAAACGAAAATCGTCTCCGACGATAATCTCGCGCGGCGAAAACGGTCTGACAAGATATTTTAAAATAAACTGCTGCGGAGAAAGATGTGAAAAAGTTTTTGTAAAACGCACGACGACAACCGCATCAACGCCCAAAGCGGCAAGCAACTTCAAGCGAAACGGCAAAGATACAAGAAGAGGAAGTTGATTTTCGGGACGAAGCACATGGGCCGGATGAGGGTCAAAGGTCATGACAATCGCTTTGACGCCCAGGGCTTTTGCACGCTTAACGGCATTGCGGATCAACAGCTGATGGCCCAGATGCAATCCATCAAAAACGCCGATGGCCACGACGGAGTTTTTAAATTTGCCTTTGACAGAGGCAATCCCTTTAAAAATTTTCATGGACTGCTACCCGGCCCAATTGAGAATATGCTTTTCGTTTAAATCCTGAAGATCAACGGCGGTATCAATCGTAAACGGCCCGACCTTTGTCCGCTCGATTTGCGCGATGCAAGCAACAGTTCCCAGTTTTTCAGCGATATCCTCGGCGAGCTTGCGGACGTATGTTCCTTTGGAACACTCCAAATAAAATTTTACGCGCGGCATATTAAAATCCAAAAGCTCAAGCTTATCAATCTTGATCTTGCGCGGGACACGGGCGACTTCAATCCCCTTGCGGGCCAACTCATAAAGACGCTGGCCGTTGATCTTAACAGCCGAAACCATCGGCGGAACCTGTTCGGTATGACCGACAAATTCTTTGAGTGTGTTTTCAATTTGGGCTTGCGTTAAATGTTCGAACGCCAACTCTTGCGTGACTTTTCCCTGAATGTCGGCGGTCGTTGTCTTTTTTCCAAAAATCATTGTAGCTTTATACGCTTTGTCGAACGTTTCAAATTTTTCAAAAAGTTTTGTTGATTTGCCCAGAAGGATGACCAAAACGCCGGTGGCCAAAGGATCAAGCGTCCCAGAGTGTCCGACGCGCTTCATCCTAAAAATCCGCCGCACGCGCGCAACGACATCATGCGAAGTCATCCCCGAAGGTTTGTTTAATACAACAATTCCGGTACGTTCATTATTCTTGTGGACAATCGTTTCTTTTTCAATCATGCTTTTGTTTTCTTTTTTAGAAGTTTTTTTAAATCGTTTAAAATAATTTCGGGCGCCTCAGAAATATTTTTTCCCACAACACAACCGCTGGCACGGCTATGTCCACCGCCGTCATACGCGGCGGCCAAGCGCGCCACATCCACCTTACCCTGCGAACGTAAATTGACCCGCGTTTTATTTTTACCATGCTCGGTCAGAATGGCGATGACTTCAACCCCCTTAATCGTCCGTAAATAAGAAAAAATTTTATCCCGCAAATCAAATTCTTTCGAAAACTTTTTGACAACACTCTGGCGTAGCTGCAAGGTGACAACCTTCCCATCAAAATGCGAATGAAAGTTGCTGACTAATTTTGTAAAGGATTTTAAGTCAGAGAGCGGCACGGTTTCATACAATCTCTGGTAAAAAGTATTGACCGGCAGATTAAATTTGAGCAGGCAGCTGACAACCTGATGCGTACGGCTTGTCGTATTTTCAAAACGAAACGAGCCGGTATCCGTCATGATCCCCAAATACAAAAGAGTCGCAACTTTTTTGTCCAACTTAAACTTAGCCTGTTCAAGCACATCGAAAATAATCTCTGCCGTCGAAGAGGCTTGAGGCACAACATGATTGATCGTCCCAAAAAAATCATTGGTAATATGATGGTCGATATTAATGATCGCCTTGGGGCTTTGAAGGATTTTTTTAACCGCGCCCACCCGCGAAAGATCCCCACAATCGACGATAATCGCGGCATCATAAGCAATCTTTTTTTTAGGATCAACTTTTTTGATCAGCCCGGCGCTGGGCAAAAATGCGTAACGCTGCGGGACAATTTCCTCGGCCAAGAGGATCACTTTTTTTCCCAACGCTTTTAAAAAGATTGCCATCGCCAGCTGCGACGCTAAAGCGTCCGGGTCCGGATTGACATGGGTTGCCACAATAAAAGTTTTATGCTGCGAAATTTTTTGGAGAATCAAAGCTAAACTCATTGGCACCTGCTGTTTTAAGTTGTACTTTCACCGTCGGCACGGCGCTTGATTTCTTCGAGCGTCTGTTCAATCCGGTCCCCGTATTCGATCGACTTGTCATAGAGAAACGTGATCTCAGGCGTGTAGCGCATAATCACGCGCTGGCCGATCAAACGCCGGATAAAGCCCCGCGCATTTTCAAGCGCCTCTTCCACCGCTTGTTTGTCGCTGCCTAAAAAACTGTAAAACACTTTGGCATGCTGCAAATCTTTGCTGACCACCACATCGGTGATCGTCACAAATTTTAAACGCGGGTCACGGACATCCTCCAAAAGCATCATCCCGATCTCGCGCTTGATCATTTCATTGATTCTTTTGATACGATCCATATTTTAAACTCCAGTTTACGGGACAAGCATCAGGCGTTTGGCAAAAATTATTTCGTCCTTATGGCTTTTGATTTTCCCGTCGATCTTCTCTAAAAGCACACGGCGCAAAAGAGCACCCATTTGCCGCCCGGGCAAAACACCAAGTTTTTTAAGGTCTTCTCCGGTTATCTCCAAACTTACCATACGCCATTTTTGCAAAAACTTTTGGGCGCGCAGGCCAACCATATTAACCGAAGTTGTCATGCGAATAAAGTAAATTATTTCCAGCTCGAGCGGGTCGAGAATTTCATAAATGTCGCTGGCAGCCAGATCCGAAACCTTGAGCTGCCTGACAATTGAGGGGATTTCATCAAGCGAAAACAAACGCAGGCGTTCTTCTTTTGTTAGGTGAAAATTTTTTACATAATGTTTCATCTGATCTTGGCTGGCGCGGGCAAAAAAAGCGAGCAAAAAAACTCCCGACCAGTCTTTTGCAAAATAAAAGTCTGTTTTTTCAAGAAGCCTAACGCGCTTCTGTAAACGTAAAAGAAGTTTCCAGTCAGCAACAAACCCAGGCGTAATGAAATCCAACGCGCCCAAATGCGCCAAGCGTTTTAAACAGACTAGCGGGCATTTTTCAGAAAATATTTTCCGAAATTCCGCAAAATACCGGGGCGCTTTGACCGTCAACGGCGCTTGCACGGCAAGGGCATCTTTTAAAAACTGTAACGTTTTAGCTTCCAGCTTAAAATCGAATCGCGATGCAAAACGCAGAGCACGCAAAATTCGTGTCGGGTCATCCACAAAACTTTTTTCATGCAAAACGCGGATTTTTTTATTTTTTAAATCGTCGTACCCGCCGTAAAAATCCTGCAACTCTCCGAAAGAATCCGGGTTCAAACTGACCGCCAGGGCATTGATCGTAAAGTCCCGACGAAAAAGGTCTTCCCTTAAGATTCCCTTTTTGACAACCGGCAAAGCCCCCGGATGCGGATAATGTTCGCTGCGGGCACTGACTAAATCCATGGCATTTCCGTCAGCGAAGTTAAGAGTTGCTGTGCCAAACTGCGCGTGGGCAACAAGTCGGGTTTCAATCCCGAGGACAAAAGCTTTAGCCAAAACAATCGCCTCTCCCTCGACAACAATGTCCCAATCCAGACTTTTTTGCCCTAAAAGCAAATCACGTACCACTCCACCGACGAGGTACGCTTTAAAACCCAGTTGCTGAGCCTTGTGACCGACAGATTTCAAGTCTGTTAAAATCCTGGAATCCAAACCACCGAGTTCAATTTTCATAACTTTAACCCCGAGGATGAAACTGTTTGTGGACTGTCTTTAAACGGTCGCGATCCACGTGCGTATAAATTTGTGTCGTTGCAATATCGGCATGGCCCAACATTTCCTGCACTGAACGTAAATCCGCTCCATGCTGCAAAAGATGCGTTGCGAACGTATGACGCAGTGTATGCGGCTTGATGACTTTTTTAATATTTGCTTTTTTCGCGTAATCTTTAATAATCTGCCAGATAGACTGGCGCGTCATTTTTTTTCCTAAACGGCTCACAAAAAGGTCAGACGACAAATGCGACTTCAAAAGCCTTTGCCGCGCACTATCGCAATATTTTTTGATCGACTCCCGCGAGCGCATCCCAATGGGAATGACCCGCTCCTTGCTTCCTTTGCCCCAACAGCGAACATATCCGACTTGCAAATTGACATTTTCAACCTTTAGTTGGCTTAATTCCGAGACACGCATCCCGCTGGCATAAAACAATTCCAAAATCGCATGGTCACGGATTTGCTGGGGCTTTTTGCCAAGCGCAGCGCGGATCATCGCATCGATCTCTGCTTGCGATAACACGTCGGGAACGCGTTTCCAGAGCTTGGGCGTTTCGACAAGGTTCGTCGGATCGGTTGGCGCTAAATGCTCACGGACCAAAAACCGATGAAACATTTTGACAGCCGCTAAACTTCGGCAAATCGTCGTCGTCGACAATCCTTGCTGCTTTTGCGCAAGAATAAATTCGGTCACATGCTCGCGCTTAACTTCCAAAACCGACGTGATCTGCTTTTCGGATAAATGTTTAGAATACTTTTGCAAATCCAGCCGGTAAGCTAAAAGCGTATTTTGCGCCAAGCCACGTTCGACGGAAAGATAGTTAATAAAATTTTCAATTGTCTCTTTCATGATTTTCGAAAAACTGCTCTCAAAGCGCCGCTAAGCCCTGCGAAACTTTTTGCGGCGCAAAATCGTTTCGCACATTGCGACTCAAAGTGCGTATCCGCGAAACAACCGCTGATTTGCTGCGAAACGCCGCAGATTTTTCAAATTCGAGGCTTAAATCATCAACTTCTTTTAAATAGACATCCATTTGATTTTGCGCTGTCTCTCTTAAAAGTGCGCGCATCGCCGTTAACTGTTCTTTGATTTGGCCCAAAGTATAAAGGACCTTTTTTTCATTGGCATTATCCTCAACGATCGATGTCAAATCGCTCATCCAAACTTTCCACAGCGAATAATGCTCCTGATAAGCTTGGTCGGCAGATTTGACTTTGTCCGGATAATCGATCGGGTCTAAAATCGCAACCTGTTCATTTTGGACGACCTGATTCTTTTTTCGACGCGTAAACTTTTTGCGCAATGTTTCACAGCCGCTTGTTGTCCCAACGGCAAAAACAAGCATAAGCACAACGACCCAACGAAAATTATGCAAATCCATTTTATTCATTTAAAAGCTCCATAAATTGTTGAAGATCCAAAATCTTGACTCCCAGAGTAACCGCTTTTTGATATTTAGATCCCGGGTTGTCTCCTACAACGACAAAATCCGTACCTTGACTAACCGAATCGATCACCTTCGCGCCTAAGTTGTGCACCATTTCTACTGCTTTCATTCTCGATAAACTATTTAGCTCGCCGGTAAAAACAAATTTTTTGCCAGAAAGCTTGCCGGCGCGCTTTTGCGTCGTTTCTTTCATATTAAGACCAGCTTTTTGCAAAGACTCCAGAAGTTTTTTTGTCAAAGGCTGATGCAAAAAACGATACACCGACTGCGCCATGATTTCTCCAACCTCAGGGATATCGTCAATCTGATCCTGGCTTGCACCAAGCAAATTTTCCATTTCCCCAAAACGCTGTGCAATGACAAAAGCGGCCTTTTCACCAATATTATCTATGCCTAAAGCATACAGCAAGCGTGACAGGGATTGTGTTTTACTTTTCGCAATTTGCGCTAATACATTTTCGGCCTTTTTTTCTTTGAATAATTCCAGTTGCATCAACTGCTCTTTTTTAAGCGCATAAATATCCGCAAAATTTTTGACCCAGCCTTTGTCGAGCAGTTGTTTAACCAGCGCCTCTCCCATGCCCTCAATATCCATCGCTTTGCGCGAGGCAAAATGCAAAATAGACCGCTCCAGTTGTTTGGGACACGACGCATTAATGCAGCGATACGCCACATCTTCCAAATTGATCTTCACAACTTCACCGCCGCAGGCCGGACAAACCTCAGGGACCACAAAATCTTTGCCGTGCCGCTGTCCGGACTCAACGACTTTTACAATCTTAGGAATCACATCCCCCGCCCGTTCGATCAAGACCCGATCGCCGACGCCAACACCCAAACGCGCAATTTCCTCAAAATTATGCAGCGTCGCATTTGAAATCGTCACCCCCCCGCACTCAACCGGCGAAAGCTTGGCTACCGGCGTCAAAACCCCGGTGCGCCCGACCTGCACATCAATCGCTAAAATTTTGGTCGTCGCCTGACGGGCCGGAAATTTAAAAGCCACCGCCCAGCGCGGACTTTTTAAAGTCGTGCCCAGCTTTTGCTGCTGCGAAAGATTATTGACCTTGACGACAATCCCATCGACTTCATAAGGCAAAGTGTCGCGCGCTTCTTGCCACTTCTGACAAAAAGCGATAACCTCGTCGCTATTTTTGCATAAACGGCTTTCAGGATTAACCATAAAACCATATTTTTTAACCACGGACAAAAATTCCCACTGCGTTTCCACAGAAACGCTGCCCCTCACTGTCCCAAATGAATGGACAAAACACTCCAAATGGCGCAGGGCTGTCTGACGCGAGTCCAACAATTTTAACGAACCGCTCGTCAAGTTGCGGGCGTTAACAAAAACTTCCTCTCCCTGCTCTTGCCGCTGTTGATTGATCTGTAAAAATTTTTTGCGATTAATATAAATTTCCCCACGGACTTCTAGTAACTTTGGCAAAGACCGCCCCAGCTCATGGCGAAGCTTCAGCGGAATAGAGCGGACTGTTTTTAAATTCGCTGTCACGTCCTCGCCCGTTACACCGTCCCCACGGGTTGCCCCCAAAACAAAGCGGCCGTTTTCATAACTTAAAGATGCGCTCACTCCGTCAATCTTAAGTTCCACCACAAACTCAAAGGTTTCATCCTTCAACCCCTTGGCCACCCGACCAAACCAGTCGTTTAAATCTTCAATCGAATAGGTATTGTCCAGCGAAAGCATCTTGGTGCGATGCTCAACCGTTTGCCCGGCCGCGGACAAAACAGCCCCGACTCTTTGGGTAGGCGAATCCGAGTCTTTAAGAAGTGGGAATTTTTCTTCCAGAGCAATAAGCTTTTTTAACAGCGCATCATACTCGCTATCACTTACCGTCGGATCTGAAAGATTATAATAACGCTCATTATGAGCGTTGATCTGCTCACTAAGCTTTTTGATCTCCAGGGCGGCTTGTTTTTTGTCCATGTCTAGATCACACGAAACCCGTTAAAATTATCTAAGGCAGAAAGATACGAAACGTGCGTCTCTTGTATCGACCCGGAAAAATGAAGTTCTAGCTCTTTGATTAATACTTCGACCTTTTCTTGAGGGCCTTGGGCTATCATTTCAACACGGCCATCCGAAAGATTTTTGACCCAGCCGGACAACCCTAAGTCGCAAGCAAAACGATGCGTCGTGTAGCGAAATCCCACGCCCTGAACAATTCCCGAAAAATATACATGCGCTTGGACTTTCATCGCTAGAAGAACCGCAAAGAAAAGGGATACCGAAAATTTTCGCCTTTTTTTGCCTTGATCGCAGCGCTAATGACCAAAATAAAATTCGCAACAAAAATGATCCCAAGCAATAAAAACCCGATTAAAAAGAGGCACAGCCAAGCCGAGATCATGACAGCGATCAAAACGGTAATTTGAAAACTCATCGCTTCACGGGCGTTTGTTTCAACAAAAGTTGATTCGCCTTTTTTAATTAGCAAAATAACCAGCGGACCTAAAATCCCAACGAGAGGAATGGGGACTAACCCTAAAAAATGCGCCAGCATCGCCCAGTTGCGTTCGATTTCTAAGTTCGGTTGGATGTTGACTTCAGACATATCCGGCTCCTTTCAATGAAAAAAGCATTATATAAAAGGTAGGAAATTGGAAGGACACTCTAACAGACTGCAATTTAATATCTATACTTGTCGATTTAAGGAGTCCTTTTACGGCTCATTTGATTGGCGCCTCTATGGCGCAATTCGCCTTAAAAAGGACTCCCTAAATCAGCAAAACTTATACAGCGCGTTTATTTATAGTCTGGTCGGGAAGGTGGGATTTGAACCCACGACCTCAACGTCCCGAACGTTGCGCGCTAGCCACCTGCGCTACTCCCCGAAATTTGTAACTAATCTATTTTCAATGGTTTCTGATACATCACTTTTCATAACATTGTTGGGCTTAGCCTCAAGTGTCCAAAAAGTGTCCATTTTCTTGCTCAAAATATCAACGGCATGTTGCTTATGCCTCGGGGCCAAATGACTATATCGTAAAGTCATCGTAATATCTTTATGCCCTAAAAGCTCCCTGACCGTATTGATGTCAACGCCTGCCATGACCAGTTGACTGGCGAAAGTATGGCGTAGGTCGTGAAAGCGAAAATCTTTTATACCAGATTTTCGCAGCGCTGTCGAGTAAGATTTGCGAATGTCATGCACTGGTAGACCTTTTTCATTACAAAAAACATATGCGCAATCTGGATGCTTTCTAACACGGATAAGAGCAGTTTTTACATGCTCGCTCATAGGCACTTCTCTTTTCTGATTATTCTTTGTTTCCAACAGAGTAATAATATTCCGCTTAACGTCGATATCATGCCATTTAAGACCAAGAATCTCACCCCGGCGCATACCAGTAAATAAAGCTAAGACCACAATAGGCCGCAGATTTTTCGTACAATTTGATAAGAGCTTGACGATCTCCTCTTTCTCAAGAAAACGAAGTCGCCCCGGAGCTACCTTAAGTGATTGAACTGACTTCATGGGATTAGTTTGCAATTTACCCCACGAGACTGCTTTATTTAGAATCCCGCGCAGCGTGTCCAACTGTCGATTAACAGTCGAGAGAGAGATCGTTTTTAAGCCAACCTTTTCTTTGAGCCGCTCGATTTTAAAATGCTCGATATCAACTGGCGTGATTTCGTATAAATACTTACCCTTAAAAAACCTATTCAAAATTTTTATATTAAACGAATCAGTTTGCCAACCCTTCTTGTGCTGCTTGGAATGAATAGTAAAATATTCTTGGGCAAAATCTTCAAATTTAATACGCTCCTTCTTAACAACATCAAGAAACTTTCCTTCGGCAATTCCGACCTTGCGCTTGCTCAAAACATTCTCTGCCAGCTTCTTGCTTGTGCCAATGGTTTCCCGCCGACGCCTGCCATTAGGCAAGCGATAATCGATAAACCAATTCCCAGTCTTTTTGTTTTGGAATACACCATTCATGCTATTTCTTCGCTTTCGACTTTCGCCATTCTTTCCAGCACCACAAAAGCAAATTACTGGCTGTTCTTTCCTGCTCTTGGGCATCTTTCTGAATCTGCTTTTTTTCGTCCTGAGTTAAGCGGATATTGATCTGTTCATCTCTCGACATCTCACGCTCCCATTGTATATCTATGTATATACATTGTCAATAATTGCGTTTACGCCAAATTATACCAACATCAGTTCATAACTTCAACAGAGTTTTCAGCTATCCAAGCATCAATTTTACGCAGGTCAAACTTTACGAGTCTGCCAATACGGGCAAACGGGATCTTTCGATAGCAAACCCAGACGGACAGGGTGCCAACCTTAACGCCCAGATACTCAGCCAGTTCTTTTTTATTTAGAAAACGTTTTTCCATCGAAGTTCCTAAGAACTACCCCCGCAAGTCTGCTTAAATGAGTTCATTCTTAATAGTCACTCTCGAAGAAATATCGATACTCTGGTTCCGAAAGAAAATCCTCCATGCTCGCCAGTAAATTTCGTGGATTATGTCCAGCCTTAATCACTGAATGAATTTCCCCAATCAGCTTATACACCAATTTTGCTTTCTCAAAAATATACTCCTCACGCGATTCGGTATCGATGGGGCTAAATCTTATAGGATATTTACGCACTAAAATCACCCGCTTAAGCTCTTCCCCCTCTGGCGTCAATGAAAAGTTTTTAAGTTCTTCAAATGTAAACTCAATAAGTGATTTTCCATATTTTGTATGTATTTTCTTGAGGCAGTCCCTACCCGGCTCACCCAAGGAGTCTTCAAACATAAAATTTAGAAATAACTTAAAAGGTGCAGTGGACATATTCAACCAGTCCAGTGCCTCTTGAATCGAGCTAAAATCAGGTGTTTTCTCCCCCAAATCATTCATCATTGCTCTAATCAATTTCGGAATATCTTGATCTGGTCTCATAAAAGTACTTACACTCAATTTAAAAGATGATTCCATTTTTCGCTCCTTTTTTTAACGTTCACTGTTAAAATTAACTAATCTTCCTAAATTATCCTTTCTTCAACCCTGCGCTCGTTGATCCAGCGATCGATTTCTGACTTTTTGAATCGTAGCAACCTGCCAATTTTAAAATATGGAATTGCCCTAACATGCGTCCAGCTATAAACGTACTTACCTGTGCGTGCGCGTGTATTCCCATCATATTTTCTATCTAATTTTTCATTGTAAATATATGCAGTTATTGAAGTTAAGTAAAATTACATACCGCCGAGCTGGGAATCGCGTCAACAAATCGTAAAGATATGGAATATAATGAGTTACGCATAGTTGAGGTTATGTTAACCAGCACTTAACTAATTGATATAAAGTAAGTTATGCACTATAACTTAAATTCCACGCACTTATTGTCCTTTTGCGCGCAACTTCTGTGGTCATGATCCATCCGGGAACCTATCCAATTAGAATATGTGGTTAATCAATAATTTGATACTCACCAAAACTTTTCCCTTGAATTCCCGCAACCGGACTACCGCAGGGATATGCGATTGTATATGATATTTATCTCCATCGCTTAAAGGTTGATTGCGATCAAATTTCTCCACGACCTCTTTACACATAAAACAGTCCGTGTTCATTTGTTTTGCTATATCCACGAGCGCGCTTATTCTTTCTGATTCCTCTTCCTTTTCTCTAGAAACAGAACTCAAAGCGTCCCTTTTTTTGCTGTAATCAGAACGCATGCGACCCGGTGGCAAACGGTCGATTATTTCTGTCAGCTTACTCCCTGACGGCAAGACGGATAAGAAGCCTTTGGATATGCTTTGGCATACGCTGACGTTAGGTTGCTTTTATTAACGATCAACTCCTGGGCAAAAATTTCATGCGAGGGTGTTAGCTCCATTGTTCTCCTTTCAAACCTCTTTTTTTCTTATGCAAACGTTTCTTTCCCTATATAGTGTTTTTCCTCTGCATAAGAAACCTCATCGCAAGGTTGTTTGTGCGCTTTATGCGCACCACAACCGTTTGCGTCTTTGTGGCGTTCTAATGCAAAATTACGTTTTGCACCATACGTTAAGAAACCAAATTTACGTTCATTTATAGTGCAGACGGCAATTTTGCATGATAAGTTAAGAAACATTGTCCTCACCCTCGTCAAAAAGTTCAATACCAGAATCCGGCTTTAAAGCGATCCAATTGCCAGATTTCCTGCTACCGGGAACGATAGGCGTCTTAAAGAAGCGCTTACTATTGTCTAAAAGCCCACTAGCTGTCCGTTTTGAACACTTAGCCCCACCGGCCTGGACAATCTGGGTCATCTTGACAACCAAGTCCGTCTGCTTAACCCGGGTGGCCCCGAAACTCTCCCAAGCAGGCAGGAGCGTGTTGTCTTCGGTATAGCGCGGACCGTTGCTGGCAAAATCCTTGAGAAACTTAAAATGTAAATCCGGCTTTGTAATTGTGACCACTTTGGGCGAGAATGAAGCACAGTTCCGTTCCTTTTCGGTGCTTAGGATAATACTGTCTATGGACTCACCCGATAGGCATATCTGGTTATCCACCGCGTTAAGCCACCATATTGACCCTGTTGCCATTTGCCTTTTTGGGCTACCGCCCTTGGCTTGAGTCTTCTTCCAATGCCGTAAAATAATAAATGACACCCTGAATTTCTCCTTAACCGAGATCAGGTAATCCATAAACGGCTTAACTTGCTTTTGATCATTCTCATCCCCAGAAAAAACATTCGCGGCGTTGTCAATAACAACAAAGTCGACCTTAAGTCGTTCAATCTCTTCCTCAAATTCCTTCTGGTCTTCGGTCTTCTCGTTCCCGGTAGGGGTCAAATTAAACGAGTGAACGATACACTTCACGTATAAGTCCGGGTTCGACTCCCCTTCGCCTATGGCCTTTAATCGCTTCTGAAATGACGAATTGCCGCCCTCAAATATCAAATAAAGCCCCCGGGCCTTCTTAACGGGAAAGCCCAGGAAAATATCAACGCCCTTAGTAATGGCCCAAGCCATGTTTAAACCCAAAAGCGTTTTGCCCTTGCCAAATTCCGCGCTGATCATGGTAATCCCGTTCTTTTGCAATAAGGCACCTCCGTCTACACTACCGATAAAAAACTCAACTGGAGGGAACTCTTGCTTAATAAATTCGTCGTAACTGGGAACGGGTGACAACTTTTTATGGCTGGAGTGCTTCTCAATTTCTGACTCTGCCATCACAGACGGATTCTCTCGGGCCTGCTTGATAAGTTCCTCAAGCTGGTCCACGGTACCACCAGCCTTAAAGAAATCACGGGCATCCTTCTTCTCCGGGACTGGTAGACTTATCGTATAAACGCTTTCCGCAACGCCGCGGAGCTTCTGGGCGATTGACGCCATCCCCTTCCTGCCAGGTTCGTCGTTGTCCGGGATTAGATAGACTTCCTTGCTTTTAAACAAGTCAACTTGGCTATCCTTCAAAATCCCGGCCCCGGGAGTCCCGACCGCCTTAAATCCGCGTTCTTTTAAGGCCATGGCCGACCACGGACCTTCAACTACAAAAATAACCGGCGCGATTAAGTCCTCAACTCCGAAAAGTAACCCTTCGCCGCCTTGAATTGAAATGGTCGACTCTCCCGGCTTTTTCCTTAGGATGTTTCTAATCTTTCCTTGAGTATCGAATACGGGGAGAGTGAACTCGCCAATATCATTGATCCCCAGCCGGTACTTATCCAATATCTCAACAGACAGCCCGCGCTCCGCGGCAAATTCCGCCTTCTTGTCCGTGGATAATTGGGAACAATAATAATCGACCATCTTCTCATCAAAAATCTTGTATTCGCTCTTGGGTTGGGGTAACCTTTGTGATTCAGAAGTTGAGGCTATACCTAATCGGTTTAGTTCATTAGCGATCTGGGCGTCCGGCATCCTCTGGTGATCCCGCAGGAACGTGACCGCGTTGCCCTTGGCTTGGCATTTTTTACAGTCCCACTGGCCGGATAAATAATTAGCGTAGAAATGTCCGTCTGTTTCGCCGCATAGTGGGCAGTTGGCAATATAATGTCCATTTGATAATCGGCGAGGAGATATTACTTGGTTCCAAAATACTTTGTACATAAGGCCTTCACTTTTTTACAAGATTCAATTTCAACAACGCATCTCTCGCAGAAGTATTTGATTTGGAAATTAAACCCGCTTTGACCGTATGCTCCCCCATTTTTTCAGCGACAGTGACCTCAAGCGGAAGGGTTAATTAACTTTAGGCGAAAAAAGAATATACTGCCAAAAGGATGCCACCATTGGAACCTATTACGAACGCAAACTCAAAGAAAGAACGCATGGAATTTACACCCGAACAGCTCTTTAACTTGTACCTGGAATACAGCCCACCCTCGTCTTAAATAGGTTAAAGCATGGTTGAGCATCTTTTCTCTTTCGTTTATATATGAGGTCTAGTCAAAATTGTTTAGTTCAAAAAGGCGCCCAAAAATTAAATTCACATGCCTTAATAAATAAATTTTTTTGAAACACCCAATGCCATGGCGATCTTACTTTTGGTCTGCTCAGGTACAAATGAAAGTCTCCCGGAAAAAATTGTTCCTAAATATCCAACGCTCAATCCCGTTTTACTGGAAATATCCTTAAGTTTTAACTTTTGCCTCTTACGAATCTGATTCAAAAAGTTATCATTTCTCATTTGGCTCCTTTTGAACAATAAAAAAACCGAGGACTCAAGCGCTTGCTCGAATCTTCGGCCAATAAATAAAAAAACGAAGAGTTCCGAGCGATTCAACTATTTCCTGCTCGATACCCTTCGTAGAGCCGTCCATTTAATCCCTTAAACAAGGATCCTTTTCGACGGATAGAAGTGACCAGTTTTTTTATACGGGTACTGTCAACCGTATTTTAATTAGACCATAATTTTAAATAAAAATCAACAAATTTTTGCAAAAAACCATGTTTCAATGCTCTCTTTAAATAATATTCTTACCAAGAATTGCAAGAAAACCCACCACTCCCATTAGGGCTACAACTTGTATGCGTGGATTGTCGTTGACTTGGAGCTAACAACCATTTTTTCCGTTCCTCACTTGCTTTCTGCTCTTCTTCTCTCCTTCGCTGTAAAGTCTCTTGTCGCTTTTGCCAAAAAGCCTGATTAGCTACTTCTTGTTGCTGCTGGGTTTGATATGTGTACCGGTTCATGGCCATCTGAATATCTTGCTCTTTGCCACAATATGGACAAACAACTCCCTTCCCAGCACTAATAATCTGCTCAGTCACCACAAAATCACGTTGGCAAGTAATACATAGAGCGCCGTACTGTTTAGGGGCTGGCTGCGGCCCGTTAGGATTACCCCACATCAATTGATTCCACTCCGTGGCCGAACACCCCATGAAGCAAAGCAAAATTACAATCAGAGCAATATTTCGCATGATGCCTCCATATTCCATTTTGGCATATTACATAATGGAATATATCATTTTTTATAGGGGAAGACAATACTTATGCCTGCAAAGAAAACCATTTACTCCAAAGAACATCAGCGCTTGGTTGGACTACTGATCAAAGCCCGCGAGGAAGCAAAATTGCGGCAGGAAGATGCTGCGGATAAACTGGGGCGAACCCAATCTTATATTTCTAAAATCGAATCCGGCCAACGTCGAATTGACCTCGTACAACTCCAAGAACTAGCCAAGATATATAAAAAGCCTACAAAATTCTTTCTACCTTAAGTTACTTACTAAATGAGCTGGGCTTCCCCAGATTACCTCGAATTATTACCACACCCAATATCAAAGGAAAACCACCCTGAATAATTCCTGGCACTGGAACAGAAATCAATCCAATGTCATTCATTAATGATCCCGGAGCCAGCTTCTTGTCAGAACAATCCAGAATACAAATAATTCCTAAACGATTATCCGATCCTGCCACATATTGAGCTCCCTGTTGCGAAAATGATTGAGCATTATCTAAAGTGACTATCTTTTCGTTCTGGGTTTTCAGTTCTATTTGCAGTTTTTTGAAAAACAAATCTGGTATACCAGCCGCGACATTAGGATGCTCAAGCAATTGACTTCCTATTTCAGGAACAGCGCGCAATCGCTTCCTGATCTCCGTCTGAAAGTCTTTCTCAGCCCAAACGTCCGGGAAATCATTAGATGCTAATGCTTGTCCAGCTATATTAGCGAGATGCTTCATCACTAGCAAAAAGTTGATTCTTTGCTCAGAAGTGATGCCTGCTTCTTTCGTTATTTTTGATCTTACTGTCATTAATACTTTATCTGCCTCGTAATATCCAGATATTATGAGCTTGCCTTCAGAATTACTCCTCACATTTATCCGGTTATTTCCTGTAACAGCGATAACTTCTTGTCCTGGCAAAATATATGCCTGATATACAAACTCTAACGGTTGCGATTCAAATGTTTGCCCAATCTTTATCGCCATTCTTCCCGAGACGTGATAAGTCTTATTCTTTTCATTCTTTGATATTTCAAATGTTGGCATTTGATAATTCTCTCCTGTGACATCTGATAATGGCTGAATTACCAGCTTCTCTGAATTTCCCGGCCATCTGTTTATTCGGACTTCTAAATTTAAATCGTATAAAGTATTTGGATCGATAAGGTGTGGATCTTGAAGGTTTTCATTATTAATCTTAAAATTTAAGAATGCCGTTATCATCGGCTCTCGTTTTGCATTTTTTGTTTCTTGTAGATAATGTTTTTTTAACTCCGGATCCTCTTCCCAATGAATTGGTAAAGGCAACGGGATAGCGGATAAAGATTTTAAGGCTTTCCCGATATCATCGGTTACAACAATATTGTCCATGCCGCTAGCTGCATTAACCAAATCTTTATTAGGTTCTAACCCATTAATTTTCTTAAATGCTTCTTTGATGTGATATTTATACGCTTCGTGAAATCGACCTGAATTCTCAGCGGCATTCTTTACAGCTTCTTCCCATTGCGTTAGAAATTCATAGGCAGTAAATAAACTCTTAAAAATTAAATAAAACTCCTTCACATAATTATTGCCTAATAGCTCAATAATTTTATCGATATCAGACTTGATATTATTAAGCGCGGAACACTTTTCCCCAACGCTTTTCATATCAGCTATACCGTTAATAATATTAACGCGGCAATCGTATGCCTCTAAAAAAACTTCTTCTGTCTGCGTTTGTCTCATTGTCTTTTTGTATTTTTATTAGATTTTCTTTCCACGTCTTACGATAATATTCCGCTTTTGCATCATCTTTGGATAATATTGCTACTTCTAGTCCTACGGCGGACTGATAAGCCAGAGCCTTCAACCTCAAAGGTTTATTTTCTGTCGTGTCTTCAATGGAATTAACAAAAAATTCAACCACCTCGTGGGCCGCATCCCAGCAATAAGCAATTGATAACAACTCAATTATTTCCAAAGAATAGCCGTACAGATTATTGCTAATCAATTTCTTAGCTGCATCTTTAAGAATGGACCTGATCCGTAACACCTCTGCAACAGGTAATTCACCAACAAGCTCCATAGCTTCACCTATGTTTAAACCATAAAGATACTCTTCATTTAATAAAGTTGCGACTTGCTCTGAATATTTCTCCGCTTCCTTTAATTGATGGCGATGAAAAATGAACGTTTTAACCCTCTCATACGGGGAAATAAGAGGCATTATCCCTAAAACAAAATTAGCAAGCTTCGATTCAACAAGTTGGAATCTGTCAGTTAAATTCAATAGTTCATCAATGCATCTTGCTAGAAAATCTGCACCATTCTTTTCTTGGCGATAAACCAACATTAGAAGGATTAACTTATTCCTTATTAAAGGAACATATTCCTCTGGGAGGCGGGACTTTCGCAATACCTCAACGGCTCGCGTATGTACCAAGACATAGGGATCGCTAAGAGATGCACAAAATAATTCATGTAAAGAGGATGGTAAACTTACTGACTTATGGGAAGTAAGATTACCGTACGATTCAACCGCGCAAGAACGAACTAAAGAATTGGAATCACTGAATCCAGAACTAAGACTTGGTAAGACCAAAGGCAATCCTTGAGCGCTAGATCCAATATATCCGAGTGTAGAAATGAGCGCGCTTTTTAAATGGCCGCTGTGCTCCTTTAAATTATTTATACACTCGACGACTTGATTACCTATCGTAAGAGGTCGAATCTTCCCCAAATAGCCAACATGCTTCATGATAACTTCCAACGCAGATTGAAGATGGATACGTCTCGTAGTCGACTCCATCATCTTGATTGAATCTGGCCGAGGATCAGTAAGCAAGCTATATGGATTGTCTAACTCCGCAGCTATTTGTGCAGCCGCTCCCAAAAGTAAATCTTCATGGCCGATGAGATATTCCATATGGCCATATTCAAATCCTTGCAATATATCCGTTGCTTTTTCAAGTCTTTCATCATCCGGTTTGAGTATTAGAGTTTCCAAAAGTCTTTTGATGACCAAATTTCTTAGATTTTCTGGAAGCTCTCTCTTTTTTCCACGCCTGTCTTCTCGGAAGATCGCATCATATGCATAAAAAATATCCCCTCTTAAATGAGAGGATATTTTTTCAATTTTTCCCTGGATGAACTTATCAATTTCATTTGGCGCTTCACTAAGAGCTTTTCCCAGAGTATGCATGGCAGCTACTCGAGCAGATCCACCGTCGTACATATCATCGGATAAGTCTAACGAATCCAATAAAGTTTCGGCTATATTGATTCCAAACTGAGCATCTTTTTCTATGATATATCGAGCAGCTCCTGCAGCCGAAACTCTAATCCATTTCTCATCGATTGCTAAAAGCTTTCTTACAGTAGCTAAAACTTTTTCTGGAAAAATATCATATATTCTTTGCAAAGGGCTAGGCCTATAAACAGTGGCGCTAAATGAGAGTGGTTCTCTTGCAGGGTAAGCGATGCGGATTAATCCTTCAATTACATCGTCGGTTATATATACTTCATGTTTTTTATCGAGCCAAAATTCAACTGCTGTAGCTGCCTCGTTATGCCCTGAACCTCTATCCAGAGCTTTGAGCGAGGAAACTACTAATCGATCAATATCTATCAATTCCCGTTCATTGCAACTGAAGTTTACTCTTGTATCCGTATTAATCGATTGGCCATTATTCGCAATTATTGTAAGTGTTTCTATGGCCGACTCGACATTAGAGAAATTCCCACCATCTATGAGACTAAAAAGAGCATTTTGAATATCCAAATCAAATTTATCTGGTGCTATCTTTGCTGTTTCAATTAATTTATCAGCATCTTCATGGGAACCTCCATCTATTTTATCAATAAGATCAAGGATTGAGTTCCTCGAGAGGTCATCATTACGCAGCTTAGACCTTTCGATTCTTCGCGCCTCTAATTCAACAGCCTTAGTTTTTTCATATATTGCTTGTTGCGTCTCTTGTTGTCTTTTTCGTTCTAATTCGTTTTTCTTTTTTTCCTCAATTAAGTTTAATAAATTTGGTATGCCTACAGGAGATCGCTTATCACAATCAACACAATTCCTGTCGTAAAAATCTATAGCGATCGTTTCAGTATCCCCGCCACTAAAACCGTTGGCACGTGCATATTTGCAACCACAAGACATTGATCCAATTGGCAGCCCGGTCATTTGTTCAACGATGCCAGTACCACCCATTCTCGCTTTTTCCAATCTCATATGAGCACAAAAATTCTGAGCCAATTTAATTAGCTCTAAATTTCTTTCACCCATTGAAATTGCTTCTTTAATTTTTTTATCTGCGTCTCTCATAAAAACCCAAAAAGGGATTAATAATAATTTTCTATTTTAACACTCTTATCTTTTTCACGCTATTATTTCGACCGAGCAACTATGGGGTGTCAAAGGGGGGATTTTGATGTGCCAAAAATGTGCCAGATTTGTGCCAACTTTACATCAAAAATGGCCCAAATTCATCAAAATTGGCAGTAATTGAAGATTTGCACAAGGCAAACAAAAACCCAGAATCCTCGTCGGAAACTGGGTTTTTATTTGGTTGCGGGGACAGGATTTGAACCTGTGACCTTCAGGTTATGAGAGAACTAGGCTCCTACACAACCTCTTCAAATAACTAAACTTATAAAACCTCAAAAATTCTTGTGCCGGATTTGTGCCATTATTTTAACAGCCGGGTTGCATTCAGAATAGACAGCAGGGCAACGCCCATATCCGCGAACACAGCTTCCCACATCGTTGCCACTCCAAAACTTCCTAAAATAATAAAGACTGATTTAACAACCAAAGCAAGCCATATATTCTGCCAAATTATTTGACGGGTTCTTTTAGCCATATCAATTGCCGTCACAATTTTAGAAACAGAATCGGCCATAATGACAATATCTGCCGTTTCGACCGCAACATCTGAACCCAAAGCACCCATCGCTATGCCGACATCCGCTCGAGCTAAAACTGGGGCATCGTTTATGCCATCTCCAACAAAAGCAACTTTATGTCCTTGAGATTTTTGAATCTCCTCTAAGTGCTTGACCTTATCTTCTGGAAGCAATTCCGCATAAAATGAATCTATGTTTAACCGTTTAGCGATTGCTCCCGCTGAGAATTTGTTATCTCCGGTCAACATAACAATCTTTTCGATCCCAGCATTTCTTAGTGACTCGATTGCTTGAACTGCATCATCCTTAAGCTCATCCGAAATGACGATATATCCACAGTAACGTCCATCAATAGCAACATGAACAACAGTTCCGACAACTTCGCAGACATCATGTTCAATATTCTCGGCGTGAAGCAAACGATCATTTCCGGCAATGACTTCTTTCCCGCGAACTATAGCTTTAATCCCATGCCCGGATATTTCCTGAAATCCCGAAACTTCTGACAAATCAATTCTTTTCCCGTAAGACTCCACAATCGATTTAGAAATTGGATGATTGGATTGTGATTCAGCTATTGCAGTGAATTCAAGGATCTCATTTTGATTAAATCCATTCCTTACGATAACCTCTGTTACTTTAAAAACACCTTTAGTAAGCGTTCCCGTCTTATCAAATACAATTGTCTTGATCTCTGTAAGAACGTCTAGGAAATTAGAACCTTTAATCAAGACACCCCTGCGAGCCGCTCCCCCGATACCGCCAAAATAACCCAATGGAATACTTATCACTAACGCGCATGGACAAGAAATAACCAAAATAACCAGCGCACGGTAAATCCATGTGTCGAAGCTTTGACCAGCAAGAATCAGCGGTGGAACGACAGCAATTAATAAAGCGATCAGAACGACAACGGGTGTGTAATAAGCCGAAATTTTAGTAATAAATTTCTCAGTCTCAGCTTTTTTGCTACTGGCATTCTCAACCAATTCCAAAATTCTTGAGATAGATGATTCTCCAAATGACTTTGTAACTTTGACGGTAAGAAGGCCGGTTTTATTAATCATCCCAGCCAAAACTACCTCGCCGGACTTGATTGTTCTAGGTATAGATTCTCCAGTCAAAGCTGAAGTATCTAATTGCGAACTACCTTCTATGACTACTCCATCCAGAGGGATTTTTTCCCCAGGCTTAATCACAATCAATTGGTCAATTTTAACCTCTTGAGGCGAAATTCTTTTAAATTCACCATTGAGTTTTAAATTCGCGTAATCCGGCCTTAATTCAAGAAGAGCCTTGATGGAACGTCTAGATCGGTTAAGTGCGATTTCTTGAAAGAACTCCCCCACCTGATAGAAAATCATCACCGCGACTGCTTCAGGCAGCTGATGAATTGCAATTGCACCAATGGTCGCAATACTCATCAAAAAATTTTCATCAAAAATGCGGCCACGAATAATATTACGGAAAGCATTTAATAAAACAAAACGCCCGCTTAGGAAATAGACAAAAAGAAAGAGTCCATATTCAAAAGCGGGCGTTTCATGCAACTGACGATTAAAAATCAAACCGCAAACAAATAGAATCAAAGATACGGCAATCAGAAATACATTCTTTGTTACATCAAACTCCTGCCTTGTATCATTATGATTACAAGTAGCGCATTGATTTTGATGTTCAGTCATTTTGACTCTCGATTATTTATGATCATGCCCTTCGTGCGATTCGACATTCATTCCCTCATCCATTTTCTTAGCAAATTTTTCAGGATCTTTTTTGAACGCTTTTAAACAATCTTGACTGCAAAAGTGATACGTTTTTCCTTCATATTCAAAGGCGATATCGTCTTTGCCCATCATGTTTGCTTCAGGGCCGCAGATTGGACAAATCTTGACAACATTCTCATTGCTTACTTGCTCTTGAGCAAATACAAAACTGATAGAACTGAATAATAAAATTGCCATACTAAAAACGATTGCTTTCTTTTTCATTTACATTCTCCTCTTATTGGTTAATTGTTTAGTTTACGCAGTCACCTCTAAAACACATTTCTTTATTGTCACATTATCCTCGATCTTTAAGAATAATGAACCTTTATAGCGGCGATGTGTTCGCGATCCCATGCGACTAAAACGTACATTGTCATTTGACTCTGCCACAACTTGGCCATTCTCGTCATAAAACTTCGCATTAACTTTTAATAAAGACGTGAAAGATCCAATAGGTCTTTGCAAAGAACCGCTTAAAGCCAGAAAAGCCTTTCCGTCATAAAGCCGATGGCTCAAACTTACACCTTTCATGTATTTATTCAATTTTTGATCAACTTGAATTTCAACATTGTGTGCTTTTGTATGCTCATCATTGAATTTCATGCCCAAAGTTTGGCAACCTGAGAAAACTATAATACTTAATACTGCACAAACAATAGCATTCTTTCTCATATTTATACCCCCTCTACTGAAGCGTTACTTTTCCCTGACTTTTTCTTTTTCTGATTAAATAAATTATAAAGTGCACTACCATTTTCGCTCATAGTAGCCTTGTTAATTAAATTGCCTCTTCATTTTCTTTGCCATTACGAATGCTGACAGCGTGCTCCAAATTGCTGATGAATATTTTACCATCTCCTTTACGTCCTGTGTGAGCAGATTGGCGAATAGCTTCTATTATTTTTTTATAATCCTCATCAAGACACACAATTTCAATCCTTGTCTTAGGTGTGAAGTCCGTCAAATGATCTACATTATGGTGCGGATAACTCTCATCCTTTTCTTTGCCGAACCCTTTAGCGTCTACAACAGACATCCCGTGAATATGGATGGCGCGCAAGGCATTCACAACTTTACTGAGCATAAACGGTTGAATATATGCTTCTATCTTTTTCATGTGTTCCTCCTTTTAGAATTCTACCGCTTCTTCTTTAACGAACCATCCGTAAAACGCGGGAATGGCAAATAGCGTCAAGAATGTTGATGAAATCAGTCCGCCAATAACGACAATCGCTAATGGCCTTTGAACTTCTGAACCTGTTCCGTGCGAAAAAACCAGAGGAATCAAACCGATCATGGTGCACAACGCCGTCATTAACACAGGCCGCAACCTGTCGCATCCGCCTTGAATGGCAGCGTCCATCATTTCTTTTCCTTCCAGCCGTAGTTGACTGATTCGAGAAACTAAAACCAGACCATTCCCTACCGCAATCCCAAAAAGGGCAATAAAGCCGATAGAGGAAGGAACAGAAAGGTTCTCACCGGAGAGAAAAAGGGCTATTAATCCGCCCACTAAAGCCAAGGGAATATTCAAAACAATCAACAATGCCTTAGGAATAGAATTGAAACTGGAATAAAGTAAAAGAAAAATTAATCCCAGCGTAATTGGAACGACAACAGCTAGCCTTTTGTTCGCCTTCTGCTGAAGTTCAAATTGTCCGCCCCACTCGACGATGTATCCGGCAGGAAATTTGATTTTGTTTTGAATGGCTTTTTGGCCTTCCTGAACAAAACTTCCCATATCTCTTCCGCGAACATTACATTGAACAACAATAAAACGCTGATTATTTTCTCTGGTGATTTGCCGTGGCCCGACAACTTCGCGTATATCCGCGACTTGAGAAAGCGGGACTGCGACACCGTTGGATGCAGACAATAGCAATCGGGCAATATCATCTTTGCTGGCGCGATCCTCTTCCCGATAACGCACCAGAATATCAAAACGTTTAACGCCTTCAAAAACCTGACCAGCAGTTTCCCCGCCGATAGCGGCCCGGATGGTTGATTGAACTTGCTCCATACTCAAACCATAACGCGCTATTTTATGAGGATCAGGAGTGATAACTAATTGCGGCGAACCTGAGACTTGATCAGCCTGCACGTCCGCTGAGCCTTTAACTTCTTTAATAACGTTGACAACTTGATCCGCAATTTCTTTTAACTTAGCAAGGTCTTCACCATATATCTTAATGGCTAAGTCCGAACGAATCCCTTCCAGCAGTTCGTCGATACTCATAGCAATCGGCTGAGTAAAGCCTAAGTTAACGCCGGGAAATATTTCTAACTTTTCACTGAAAGCCTCAAATAAATCCTCTTGGGTCTTGGCGGTTTTCCATTCCTTTTTAGGTTTCAGCGTAACAAACATTTCCGCACTATTAACCGGATCAGCATGGGCTCCAACTTCACCGCGCCCCACTCTACTTACAACTTGCGTCACCTCCGGAAATTTCATTAACTGTTGTTCAATCAAAAGCGCGGTGTCACGCGATTGATTTAATGAAATTGAGGGTGCCATCGTCGCACGGACGACTAAAGTGCCTTCCTGAAGTTCCGGCGTAAATTCGGTTCCCAGGAAAGGGAATGTTAACGCACCGAGGACAGCGAGGGTAATGGTCGCAATGACCGTCAATTTACGTCGCTTCACAAAATATTCCAATGGCGGCTTATAAACCTTCTGTATGGTATTCATCACCCGTTCACCGAATGATAATGACGAACCTTTCTTGAATTTCATAATAAGAACACTCAATGCCGGAACAAAAAGAAGCGCATAAAGCAATGAACTAAACATCGCGATCATAATCGTAATGGCTAAAGGCCGGAATGTTTTTCCTTCCACTCCCTGCAAGGAAAGTAACGGAATAAAAACAATGATAATGATGATGATCGCAAAAAAGATCGGTCTGGCAACTTCTCGACATGCCTCCGCAATGATTTTCACTTTCGATTCTTGCGGGTCGGCCAGACGAAAATGATGGTCACAATTTTCCACCATGACGACCGCGGCATCCACCATCATGCCGATGGCAATGGCCAAACCTCCTAATGACATCAAGTTGGCGGAAATACCAAAATATTTCATGAGAATAAAGGTCGATAAGACACTAAAGACAATGGCTCCGGCCACGATAATTGCGCCACGAATATTGCCGATAAAAAGCAATAAGATGAGCACGACCAAAATAACCCCAATGATCAAGGCTTCCGTAACTGTCCTGACACATGCCTCCACCAAAGTCTTTTGATCGTAATAGGGAACGATCTTCACGCCTTCGGGAAGAGCCGCGTTAATGGTTTTCAGTTTTTCCTCCACGTTTCTTATGACTGTGGAAGTATTTGCCCCCATTAACTTGATCACCATCCCCGCGACAACTTCGCCCGTGCCATTACGTGTTTCCAACCCTCGGCGGACAGCGCCACCGATTCTGATATCCGCGACTTGATTAAGGTAAATACGAGTATTATCTTCAAACGTTTTAATAACGATGTTTTTTAGATAATCCATGTTCTTAATTAAACCAATCGAACGGATGACATACTCCTCTTGCCCTTTTTCAATAAACTGCGCGCCGATATTAAGGTTATTATTCTTAACGGCCTCAATCACTTCCGAAAGCGTCAAATTGTATGCGCGCAGTTTGTCCGGCTGAATAACAACTTGATATTGTTTTTCTTCCCCGCCAATGCCCAAGACTTCCGTTACACCCTTGACGGTTTGTAAATTAAATTTAACGATCCAGTCTTGGATCGTCCGCATTTCTTCCGGCGTTCGTGTTCCTGTCTCATCATGAAGATAATAAAATAAAACAAGTCCCAAGCCGGTTGCGATCGGGCCCATTTCCGGTTCGCCCATTCCTTCTGGAATTTGTTCTCTCGCCTCAGTCAGACGTTCCGAAACCAATTGCCTCGCCCAATAAATGTCGGTCCCGTCTTTAAAATAAATATTTACGACCGAAAGACCAAAATTGGATACCGAGCGGATTTCTTCAATATTAGGAAGCCCATTCATGGCGGTTTCAACAGGATAAGTTACAAGCTGTTCAATTTCTTCCGGCGCGAGACCTTCTGTCTGCGTGAAGACCTGAACAAGAGCGGGAGTGACATCAGGGAAGGCATCGATGGGCAATTGGTCATACGCCCATTTGCCGCCGACACAGATGGCAATGAAGATAATCACCACCAGCAAAGTGTTTTTTAATGAAAAATCTATAAGTTTGTTTGTCATCTTAACTCCTGAAATTTGATGTGATTAGTGACCGTGGCCATCGCCAAAGGTTTGCTTTGCCTTTTCACTCTTTAAATAAAAACTACCCTGTGTAACGACATTTTGACCTTCTTCTAATCCTTCTTTTATTTCCACATAATCACCAAAGCGTTGCCCCAAAGCAACGTCTGTCATAATAAATTTATTATTGCCACCGGCGACAAACACAATGTTCTCAGCATTTAACTCCTGCAGAGCCGTGACAGGAACCGTGATCGCTTCCTTATCTGATCCAGCGATCAGTTCGCCCGATATAAACATTCCTAAACGAAGCAAATGTTCAGAATTATTCACATCGATCCTGACCTTGATCGCTTGCGACTGTTCTTCCACCTGCGGAGAAATATAAACAACTTCGCCCGTGAATTTCTTCTCAGGAAAGGCAATGGACTGGATTTCAGCCTTTTGCCCCACTTTCACGGAACCAATATCTTTTTCATAAACATCCACTGTCGCCCGCAATTTATCAAGATTAACAATACTCATTAATGATCTAAGCCGGTCTGTATGATCTCCAACCTTTACATAAGTTGCCAAAACCACACCTGAGATGTCAGCAACAACATCTTGGCGTGTCCCATCGGATTTACGAATGGTTAATAACTTGGTTCCCTTTTCGACATTTGCCCCAAGTTCGACATGGATTTTTTCAATAACTCCTTCATCTGCGATGACATAAGAATGTTCGTCGGTATCTTTGGCGATCTTACCGAAAACTTTGAGGCGATTTTCCACAACCTTCTTTTCTACCGGAGCCAATTTCAGCTGAATCATTTGCTGGGCTTCTTCTTTTACCTCAAGGACGCCCTCATCGTGCCCTTCTTTATGTCCTTCACCTTCTTCATATTTATCTCCTTGTTCTTCGTGATCATGCTTTTCCTCAGCAATAACATGATTCACCGGGAATATCACAAGATTAAAAACGACGATGGATGTGATAAATATAAAAAGTTTCTTCATTCTATTTTTCCTCCGTATTTTCGATTAGACCAATCGCTTGGTCTAAATCAGCGAGCTTATGCGAATAGTCCGTTAAAGCCACAAAGTATTCTTGTTTGGTCTTTTGATAAGAAGCTATTCCTTCAAGATATGTTAAAAAAAGTGCTTCTCCTTCGTCGTATTCAATAGTAATAATCCTCAGCAATTCGTTGGCTTCCTTAATGGAGTCCTCTAAATTGTGGACTGTTTGGAAGGCTAAGTTAACATTATTAAATGCCGTGTAAACTTCCAGCTCTGCCGAACGCTTTAAAGCGTCCAAATGAATTTCCGCCGTTTGTTTTTGTAAATCTGCCGCTTTGACCTCACCTTGAAATTGCGTCCAAATCGGAAGCGTAAAGCTAAGCCCCGCACCGGCGTTATACATCTGATCTTCCCGGTTCGCAAAAACTCCAACGGTTGCATCCGGCAATTTAAGCCTTTTGGCCATGCTAAGTTCCTTGGTCTTCTTTTGAACTTCCACTTCTTGACCTAAGATGTCCGGCCGCTTGGATAAAGCCATTTGCAAGTAACTTTCCAACTCTGCCTTCATGACCGTGGGCGTCAAAGTGTCTTGCAGTTTTATCGATTCACTCATACGGCGGCCCATGAGAATATTTAATTTGCCAAGCGCAATCTGAAAATCGTTCTCCGCTTTTAATAAACCATTTCTAGCATTGGCAGCTTCAAGTTTAGTTCTGACTAATTCATGATTACGCGCTTTTCCGGAATCGAATCGAACTCGGACCTGATCCAACAGTCTTCGGGCGATATTTAAATTCTCTTCTGCCAACGCAATACTTTTCTGCGCCAGGACGGTTTCGGCATATTGTTCTTTTATTTGTTTAGAAATTTCCAGCCAGATATTATTCAATGTCAATTCCGCTTGCGTGATTTCGTCTTTGGCAATGTGGACTTTTAAATCCCGCTTGCCCCACAATTCCAGCGGCTGGTTAAAGCGCAGCTCTCCTTCAAATAATTCAGGGTCGGAAGTATTTTCGCCGGTAAAATCCTGAACGATTTTATCCAGGTCAGCTTCAATCTCCGGATTGGCCAGCTTGCGGGATTGTTTATGGCGAGCTTGCTGGATATTAATGTTCTTCCGTGCCTCTATGACCTCAGGATTATTTTGATAGGCAACGGTTAATACATCTCTTATTGAGAGATTCGGCTCGTCGGCCCAACCATTCATGACAAAAGCGGCCATGAAGAGAAAAAATAAACAGTTTATTCGTAAAATTTGAACGATCATTTGCAACCTCACAGTTAATTTAAAACAAGGAGAAAACGATTAGGGAAAACGAAGATTTTTAAGCAGAAACTATTGGGGGCCGAACGGAAACGCTGAGGATAGGGGTTTCGTGAGAACTACTTGAGAGGGGTGAAAAAAATTCTGATTGAGGCGGCGGAGTAAAACTGGCTTTGCTTTGAGGAATTGTTGCGTTACAACACGGCGCATGACATATGACCGTGCACTGATGGCTTTGGTCTTTGGAATGACCATCGTCGCAATAACCGGCAATAGGAATAACCGATAAAAAAAAGAAAGCGACTAAAAGTATTTTGATTATTTTCATATTTGGAAATATATCACGCAATGTTGAAAATGTAAAGTGACCTTTTAGATCACGCCTAATCCATGTGCTAATAATTTACATTGCTGATATATCAATACATCGGGTAGGGGTGTCAACGGGGGATTTCGTTTCCTAGCGTGTCGGATTTGTGCCAAGTTAGGATTGTTCGCGAAACTGCCATATCCGTCAACTGACTTTTTGAAGGCTTAACCAACCTTCAATTCTTTTCCTAATCTCCTCACGAACGGCTCTGGTCTTGACAATCTTTTCCTCCCAAGTCCCTTCAAACTTTGACGGATCGGTAAATCCCCAATGAAGCCTCTTGGCAAGCCCGGGAAATATTGGACAACGTTCTGCGCTCGTTTCATCGCAAACCGTGATCACATAACTGTAAAGTTTACCCTGTTTAAGAAGATCCATGACAGACTGAGTCTTTTTACCAGAAATATCAATCCCCTCCTCTTTCAACACTTCGACCACAACCGGATTTAACTTGCCCGGCTCAATACCAGCGCTTTCGACCTCAAATCTATCCCCAGCTAACTTTCGCAGTAGCTCTTCGGCCATTTGACTTCTGGCCGAATTGTGAATACAAACAAATAGAACTTTTGACTTCATACTCCCTCCATTTTTAAAGGTATTTTTACCAATCAATTTATCAAATTTTTCAATAATTCTTGCCCAAAGACTTTTGTCTTGCAACAGGACTGGGTTTAGATTCTTTGTTCTTTCAAAATTATCCCAAAACTTTTTACTTTTTTCTTCTTCCGTTTCCATGATCACAAACCTTTCATGGACAACAAGGCTTAACGATCTCGGCCTTTTTCTGAAAGAATCGAGCGACATGAACCAATAACAACATGACCGGCACTTCAATCAATGGACCGATGACGGTCGCAAAAGCCTGCAATGAATTGATCCCAAAGATCGCAACCGCAACCGCGATCGCCAGCTCAAAATCATTGCTCGCCGCTGTAAATGAAACCGCTGTGGCTTCGGCATGATTGGACTTCAGCTTTTTCGAGAACCAATACGTCACAAACCACATGACGATAAAATAAACTGTCAGAGGGATCGCGATACGGACAACATCAAACGGTAAGCGGACAATATATTCACCTTTGAGCGAGAACATCACAAAGATCGTAAAGAGCAGCGCAATCAAAGTGATCGGACTTATCCGCGGGATATAAACCTTATCAAACCACTCCCGTCCTTTCATCTTGATCAATGCAAAACGGCTCATAACACCCGCAATAAAAGGAATCCCCAAATAAATCAAGACGGTCTTGGCCGACTCCAGCATAGACACCGCAATATTCACACCCTTTACCAAACCAAAGAAGTTCAGCGCAAATGTGATAAAAATATAAATGTAAACCGCATAAAAGAGCACTTGAAAGACCGCGTTAAATGCCACCAGTCCGGCCGCCAGCTCTCTGTCCCCGTCGGATAGATCATTCCAAACAATAACCATAGCAATACACCGCGCAAGCCCAACTAAAATAACACCGACCATATATTCAGGATAATTATGCAAAAAAATTACCGCCAGAACAAACATCACAACCGGCCCGATGATCCAATTCTGCAATAAAGACAACCCTAAAAGTTTCTTATTCTCAAAAACTCTCCCGATCTCTTCGTATTTCACTTTTGCTAATGGCGGATACATCATAAAAATCAATCCGATCGCGATGGGAATATTCGTCGTACCAGCTTGAAACTGATTCCAGAATCCGGCAATGCTCGGCATGAAATATCCGACACCAACTCCGATTCCCATCGCTAATAAAATCCATAACGTCAAATAACGATCAAGAAATGATAATTCTTTTTTTAAACTTTCTACCATCCCAGCCTCCTCAACTCACGTTAATATAATGCATCCTAAAGAATTATTTACAACACAACTTGGTTCGATCAGCCGTTTTCAACCGCTCCAAATCTGCTTTAATAACTTTGTCATCTTTTAAAAATGACTTAACACTTTTAAGAATCGCATCTGCATTAGAACTCTTCATTAAGAAATAATTCGTCCAGAGGCCGTCTTGCTCATCCCCAAGCAACCCCAATTCTTTTATTCGCTTTAAGTGACGAGAAATGCTTGGTTGAGTTACTTGCAATACAAAGGCAAGCTCACACACGCACATCTTCCGCTGTTGGAGAAGATTCAAAATCCTCAACCGGTTCTTATCAGCAAATATTTTGAAAAGTTCTTCTGTTTTCGTTAGCATATTCTATATAACCATTTTGTTATATACATTAACAGGACTGGTCTAATTGTCAAGATTCAAATTTTCCCGATGATTAACAAGTCTCTCACCATGATATATAGATAACCCCGGGCGGGAGTCCCAAAATGGGGATTTCGTTTTTAAGGATCAGGATTCTTTCAAACAAGAGCTCTTCGCGTATTAGCGTGCCCTTTAATCGATCCCCACGTCACCTTGGGGTAACAAAGTTATAGCTCCCATATTCTTCTCTTGGGTGGAGTAAGGCAAAAGATCCTCAGCAACCGTGATTTTCTCGATGGGGGATTTTCCAAAAAGATACTATCACTCACTCTAAGCATCTATTGGGGATATATGATATACCCCCCGCCGCCTCGTCAAAGGGGGATTTCGGTTTTCGGGGATCGGTAATTTTAAGTGTCCAAAAAGTGTCCATCCTTGATTACAACTGATGACACTTGGTAAAACATGGTAAAAATAAAAATGGCCCTGTCCTCGTCGGCAGGGCCTAAACCTTGAATCGTTTCAGTCAGTTACGAAATGCGCCTAAATCGCATCCCGAACGTTGCGCGCTAGCCACCTGCGCTACTCCCCGATAAAAATCAAAACAAACATTCAGAAATGTCCCGCTAGGCGTTAGCCTTAAGCGGGGCTACTCCCTGAAAAAAATCAAAACTAAGCTGCAAACAAGTGCCATGAGCGCAAGCTCAAGAGGCTATTTCCAGTAAAATGAATTTCTTCTTATACCAGATTTCCTCTAGCCTGTCGAGCAAGATTTACGAATGTCCTCCAATGGATTGACTATTACTAATAGATACAACAATCTACCGTGCTTTAAACGATAAAAAATCTTGCGCAGCATTACCCTTAACAAAATTTGGCCAAAAAACAGCCGGATTGAGTACTGGAGTCAATTCAAGAATTTGAAAATCCATGCCTTCAATATTTTGCATAAAAATATCAGAAACATCCACAGCAGTGTTCTTGGTAGTGGGCAATTGCTCATCGATTTCAATATTATTGCCCAAACTTAAATCAATACCGCCGGAATTTTGACTCCCCAGCGCAGAAGAAGCGCTAAAGTCAGCAGCACCGTCCTGCCTAACAGGGTTTTGAGATTTTTCATTAACATTGACATCATGATCTTTATTGCCATTGCCGTTTTCATTCCCATTTTCCCAAAACTTTGACTGGATCTGCTGATAAAGAAAATACCCCATAACAACTGTCGGTGAAAAAATCCCCAAAACATATGACAAGTAATAAAATACTTCTCCCCCAATACTGTTTAAAATCCGCTTTGTTTGAATAATTTTCATTTCGACATACGACAAATCTTTCCGATAAGACTCAAGCATCTTTAAACACCTAATACGCTCACGCTCCATAGCATTGTTCCCATGAATCGGATTAATCCAATACGCAATCATATAAAACACAATCGAAAAATTGACCAAAGACAATCCAAACAATTGTGGCGTGTTGAGAAATACAATAAAGCTAGACGTCACAAGTAAAGACTCCGCTCCAAACCAAATCAAAAACAAATTAATCCCGGAAATAAAAAACGGCAAAGTCATAATCCCTAAAGTCAGCACCAAAGTCATTAAGAATCCGCTCATGGCTATCATTGCAAAAATACGATTATACCTATCACTTCCGACGAGACTGTTTTTGACGGGGTAACGAAAAGCAAAATCGGATTTTTCAAATTGAGTTTTAAGTTTCTTTTCAATCGCAAACCTGCCGCTTTCATTTGGACTTATGCCATTGCGAGTTTTTGCTTGAGTTTGGTCCAAAATTTCCCATTGTTCGGCTACACGAGAAATTGATTTAAGGGTATCCGCACGTACCCACGAATACAAAAATGAGACCCCAAATATAGCTCTTAAAATACGGGCCATCGGCAAACCTAAAATTTCACGGTTAAAAAATTCTCCGTCAGGTAAATACCATGATTTTAAAGCGTCCATCCCAGCAAAACTCGCAGACAAAAACCGCACTTCAGTCGCATAACGCGCTAATTCAAGAAAATACTGCTTATAAATCGGATCGCACTCAGATTTGTCAAGAACCAACGTTTCATAGGTCGTAAAAGCCCGATCCCGAATCAAATGGTAAAATCCGGCATTTTTACGAAAATCCGCCAAGTTAATTTTATCTGGGTTATAAAATTTCCGTATCGCCGCAACAAGCGCATCAAGACTGCTCCAATCGCCTTTTTGCGCCTCTTCCATAAAGTGATCCCACTGATTGATCAACTGCTTAAAACTATCATTGGTTATAGCAAGAGCGTGCGCCCTGCGGGTATTAACTGTTTGATCAAGGTAACTAATCTCAACGCTTTCTGCCGACAGATCAACATTCCTGATACGAATTCGAATCCCCGTCGGATGAGCATAAACACTTATGCGTTTAATGGAAACATCCTCTGTCATGTCGGCTAAAGCAATACGAAACCCAAGCGTCCCATCAAAAATAGCTTTTCTAGTCTTAACGAGCACTTCTTCTTTTTTGCCATTTTCAATCATAAAATGACTGTCTGCAATGAAACGAATTTCCACATAAGAATTTTCGCGAATCGCCTGCACATCAGAAAATTGTGTTGCCGCCAATATGAAATGCGAATGACCCCATCGCGACTTGGGAAGAAACCGCCCTGTAATATTTTCAAGCAACATGCTTTTACTTGAAATTGTTGGGTTAGAACTCTGCATAATGTTCTTCGGCAAAAAAGCCGTTATGATTCGCAAAAAACTCCGGTACTCCCCCGTGACCCACAGATCACTTAATCTTGGCGCAATGTAATTGCCGACCACAAAAACAAAAACCCCAATGGCCCAGGGAATCCACATCGCAAATGATGAACCAAAAGCCAACCATAAAATCAAAGGCGAAAACAATAACAGTATCTCTTTAAGCGATTTAAGAACTTTCCCATGGCGTCTAAAAAGATCTAACCCAACAATGCTGTTAGAATAAGGTTTTTCAAAACTCATGCTAAACGCATCAAACTCCGCACTCAAAATCCCCAACGTATATTCTTTCTTAGACACTTTAACGCCAAGCCGTTGATCATTATCACTTTCTGCTAAGTCGGGTTGGAATCGAGCTTCCATGTCATCTAAGATCTTCTGGCAATTGTAAAAGTCCGGCAAAACCTTTTTAACATTGTTTTGAACACGAGAATACGCATATTCAACAAGCGTAAGAACACGATAAATTTTGTCTAAGGACAATCCAAATATTTTAAAATTCAGCCGATCGCTTTCGGGTAAAAAACTACTTTTAAACGTGTCCAGCGTCCCACACTGAGCCAAAAGATATCGCATCATGTTGGCATATTGAGAAACATAATAAAAATAATCCTTATAACTTTGCAAGATAGTCTTATCATCTTCTAGTTCTATCCGACGCAAAGTCGCTACTGCCAATTTTCGCATCTTAAAAGCCACAACCGCCTGCGCTCGAAAATCTTTAAAAGAAAATGGATTTTCTCGACGATACCCCGCAATTGCATCGATAATTTCTGTTAATTGTGTTGTCTTAAGCTCGTGACTGGATTTCAAGATTTTTTCCCAAAAATCTTCCAACTCTTCAAATCCTTGCTCTGATATTTCCATCTGGAAAGATTTTAAAGTTCCTTGCCCGCCGCGATAATAAACCGAAATTCCTTTGCCATTAACTCTTTGAGCAGAAGGAATTTCAAAAATCAAATGGATGCGTCTCGCGTAACGCTTAACCTGTGCAAGCTTTAAAATGTGGGAACCGTGCATGATTCGAAAATCACCGTCTTCAACTGCTTTTTCAATAGCTTGCCTGGTCAATTGTTTTTGCTTTTTTATGCCCCAACCATTTAAAGCATTCCCAGAACGAATGATCAATTCGATATGATTTCCGACAACCACAGCGGCCATATCATTTAAATTGACCTGTTTTGAAATAAGCGCGTATGGTTGATTTGCCAAAAAATGATTTTCGCCCCCCTGAAGATATCGCGTAAAAATCTTTAAGAACTCCCGGCGATCTGACGAACCTTTTTTATAATCCCGCACAACCCGAAAAATTTGTAACCCGACAAGAACAGTCAACAAACTTTCAAAAAGCAAATCATGAAATTTTTGAAAATACGCGTTGAAACTTTCTCCCGAAGATTGCTGTTGCACGACGTTAACAGGCTCTGCAAAGCTCTTACCAAAATCAAGCTCTGCAAAATCTGTTTTAGAATCATCCCCATCAGGCGGCGGACCACCGGCGGCTAAATCTTGCGCAGCTGGCAAAGTAAAATTAGTTGTCGATTGCACCACATTTTCGCTTAAAACTTCCGGGAGGACCATCGGTGTTTTTTCTAATACCGCCATCGTCTTGGGGCCAATCTGTCCGTCTTCTTGCAGCCCCATTTTATGTTGATACGCGATAACAAGGACTTGCTGGGCCCAAGGGACTTGAGAGGTTGTGATAACACTGTTCCAATTGCGCTTAAAATAACTGCTGTCAATCTTGTAAGCTTTCTTCGTCAGAGAATTGACTCGACCATCGAGCTTTAAAACATCCTCCATGGTCACCTGAGACTTTAAGGTATCCATTATTTTTTTCGACGATAAAAGTTGAAAGTCTGGTTGTTGGGCTCTCGTTATCTGTTCAAGCGCTGTTGGCGGTTGAAAAATCGTTTGATTATTTTGTTCAATAAGTGTCGCACCTACACCTGAGGAAGTCCCCATAAGGACTCCAGCCAGAAGGCCGGCAGAAAGTTTTTTCCCCAGCCAAGAATTCTTTGTCCTTTGGACAGCTAAAGTTGTCTTGACGCCAACAGTCAGTGGTTGCAACTGAACTTTTGCAAAGACCAATTTCTTTCCCAAGCCCGAAAAAAATTCGCGCAGTGAAATAGCCATCGTGGAAATACTGCGAATGCTTAACCACTCATCCGAATTCCCGGCAGAAAATCCACCGGAAAAATATTGGCGCGCAACCGTATCTTGACTTTTTTCATCAAAATCTTCACGAATGTATTTATAAACTCCTTGCTTTAGCCTCTGCAAATACTCTGCATAGATCTTCTCTGTGGATTGATCACTTTGATCTTCTATCCCTTTGACTTTCTTTTGATCAACATAACCACGGGACAAAATATGCTGACGCAATTTTTTCTTAAACCATGTCGCCAAAATAAGCGCGTTAAAAACCTGCCGAAGCGACGCAAAGTTTTTCCCTTCATTAATCTCTTTTTCAATTTCCGGTAAAATAATCTCACGAGTTATTGCTGCTGAAAGATTATTAACTTTTTGGGCCAAATGTGTTTTTTTGTCGCCCGAATGCGCATTTTTTAAAGCCAAATAATCTTCTTCTAACAGAACCTTCAAACGGCTTTCGGTAACAAAAGCTGTGCCCTCATATTCATAAACAACAGCTCTTTGAGGGACAATCCAAACACGCGCAAAAGTATCGACAGCAACATTCGTTGTCCCATAAAGAGCATCTGCTTTTTGGTAAACTCTATCCCAAAAATCTTTGCCAATTTTACTTTCCGGGTAGGTAAACGAAGCGGCTAATTGCTTTAGGAGATTATCTTGCGATAGGAGATCTCGTCCAGCAGTGGTTTGACCCAAATGGGGAACAATAATCCTGTTGGGTTCATACGGCGAAAGATTAACCCACAAATCTTTTTCTGGCGTTGTCATCATCGTTAAAAAATACTGGATAAGCCGCTTAACATCTTTTTGCTTAAAATCGCTTTGATCGGCGCTATCCATAACAAAATCGATATCCAGCGCAGACCCCGGATTAATATGAACAGCTTTTAAGGAAAGTGGTAAAAAACTTGCCGAAGGCATGACAAGATTCGCCGGCAAATTGACTTGGGCAGATGCAAAAGACGATGAAAAACGAAGAATATCCGTCAGGATAATTTCATTAAAGAAGCAAAAGCAGACAAAAGCGGTAATAACCCTAAAGGTGGGAGAAAAACGACGAAGCTTTGCACCGGATACAGACATGCTAAGACTATATCCGGGCTCTGTTAACGCAAGAAGAAGCTCATGTGAACTTTTTGCAAACTATATAAAACGCTCTAATCTAGCAGCTGCTCTATGTTAGCCAATTCGGGGGTCTTTTTTAGGTTCAATTGTCTGGCGCCGCTATGGCACAATTCGCCTAAAGAGAACTCCCTCATCAGCTAACATCACATCACTAGCTTTTCACCGCTTTTTTGAGCGCTTGGTCGATGTCTTCAAGAATATCATCGATATGTTCAATCCCAACCGACAAGCGGACAAAATCCGGGGTCACCCCAGCGCTGGCTTGATCTTCTGGCCGTAACTGAGAATGCGTCGTGCTCGCCGGGTGAATCGCCAACGTTTTGGCATCGCCAATATTAGCCAGATGCGAAATCAACTGCAGAGAATTGATAAATTTCTTTCCCGCCACAAGCCCACCTTTGATGCCAAAACCAACCAGAGCGCCCGCACCTTTGGGCAAATATTTCTTGGCCTTTTTATATTCGGAACTTGTTTTTAGCCCCGGATAATTGACCCAAGAGACGTTTTTGTGGCTTTCCAAAAACTTCGCCACAGCAAGCGCATTTTCACAATGCCGCGGCATACGCAAATGCAAAGTTTCCAAACCCTGCAAAAACATAAATGCATTAAACGGCGACATCGCCGGCCCCATCGGCCGCAAAAGCGAGACGCGGCATTTGATAATGTAGGCAATGTTGCCCAATGGCTTAAGGGCCTCAACAAAATTCAGGTCATGATAACTGGGATCCGGTTCGGCGATAATCGGAAATTTGCCATTGGTCCAATCGAATTTTCCGGAATCCACAATCGCCCCGCCAATCGAAGTCCCATGACCGCCTATAAATTTTGTCGTCGAGTAAACGGAAATATCCGCACCAAAATCAAACGGACGAAAAATATACGGCGTCGCGGTATTGTCCACAATCAAAGGAATACCGTTTTTATGCGCAATCTTTGCCAAGGCTTCAACGTCGGTGACATTCAACTTTGGATTCCCGACAATTTCAGCAAAAATCGCTTTGGTCTTAGGCGTTATCGCTTTTTGAAAATCCTCGAGCTTTTGCGAATTGACAAAATGAACCTTGATCCCCATGCGCTTAAAGGTATGGCGAAAAAGCGTGTGCGTCCCGCCGTAAAGATTATCGGCCGAGACAATTTCATCGCCGTTTTGGGCGATATTCATAATCGCAATCATGATCGCCGACATCCCACTAGAGAGCGCCAAGGCGCCCACCCCGCCGTCGAGTGCAGCCATACGCTTTTCCAAAACATCCGTCGTTGGATTCATCAGTCGCGTATAAATATTCCCAAATTCCTTTAACGAAAAAAGATTAGCGGCATGTTCCGTATCCCGAAAAAGATAGGACGTCGTCTGATAAATCGGCACCGCCCGCGAACCAGTTGTCGGGTCCGCTTCTTGTCCGCCGTGAAGAGCCAGCGTTTCAACACGCAGCTGTTTATCGATCTTGCTCATAAAATCTCCTTGATAATTTTAAACTTCCTTAACTCCAAAACCGATTTCAGATTCGGCAACCATCTTGTCTTTAACGAAAGCTTGCGCTTTTAAAAATCCGGCCTTAGGCAGCATTTTGACCGTCGTGATTTCAATTCGCAACTGATCCCCGGGAACAACAGGCGTTGTAAATTTTGCTTCCACACGTGCTAAATAATAGACCAGATTTTTGCCTTGCAAATTCTTGCTGTAATAAAAATAAACGCACGCCGCTTGCGCCATCGCTTCAATAATCAAAACGCCGGGCATCACTTTTTCGTCGGGGAAATGGCCGACAAAGTACGGTTCGTTAACTGAAACATTTTTAAGGGCCACGAGCTTTTCATTGGGCCTAAGATCCAACACTTTATCGATTAGAAGAAACGGAAAACGGTGCGGAATAACTTTTTGAATGTCCTGAATATTTAGTTCCATATCTTTAGACCCTTTCATCTTAAATTTTACTTCGCGTCACCCGCTAATCCCTATCTCATCGTCAATCCACCGTCGACAGCAATGACTTGTCCCGTCACATAGCTAGCCGCCGGACTTAACAAAAACTTTACCGCGTTGGCCACTTCTTCGGCCTCTCCAATACGGCCCAACGGAATTGTTTTTAAAATTTCTTCTTTGCGCTTTTCATCCATCTCGTCAGTAATATTGGTTTTAATAAGTCCGGGGGCCACCGCATTAACACGAATCCCGTAAGCCGAAACTTCCTTGGCCAGCGCTTTGGTAAAGGCGTTCATCCCGCCTTTGGTTGCCGAATAATTGACCTGCCGCGGCAAACCGGTAATGCCGCTGACCGACGAAATATTGACGATATCGCCATGACGCTGTTTTAGAAAAGTAACAATACACGCACGCGAGGCATAAAACATACCGTCTAAATTGGTGTTGACAACTTCCTTCCAATCTTCGTCGCTCATCATCATAAGCGCCTTGTCGCGAACAATGCCGGCATTGTTGATCAAAATATCCAAGCGGCCAAATTCTTCTTTTGTCGCCGCAATCCATGCCTTAACAGAGGCACTGTCTTTAATATCCACACACCTTGCCTGACAGCGCACGCCAAGACTGCGGACTTCTTTTTCGAGCGCCGAAGCAGCATCCTGATTTTTTTGAAAATTAAACGCCACGTTAGCGCCTTCACAGGCGAGCATCAGCACAATTTCCCGTCCAATCCCCCGCCCACCGCCTGTCACAACCGCCACTTTGTCTTTCAACATTTTTTCCATGATTCGCTCTCCTTAAGGCTCGTATTTGCGCAGGACCATGCACGAATTTGCGCCACTGGGCGCAAAGCCGACGACGAGGACATTTTTCAAATTCGCTGACACACTTTTATTGGCGATAATATTTAAATCGCAATCCGGGTCCGGCACTTGATAATTGATCGTCGGAGGAATGAAATTTTCATAAATCGCCCCCAAAGCTGCAGCCGCTGCAAAACCCGTCGTCACACTGTAACAATCGCCGACCATCGACTTAACCGAACTGACGGGAACGACTTTCGCATGACTTCCAAAAACATCCTTGATCGCAACACATTCATATTTGTCCGCCGACTTTGTCGAATTGGCATTCGCGCAAATATAATCAATGTCGGTCGCCATCAGTCCCGCATTATCCAACGCCGCTCGCATCGCCAGTTTAAGACCTGTCACGCGCGGATTATAGCGATTTAAACGAAACGGATCAAAACTATACCCAAACGACGCAATCTCGCCTAAAATCCGGGCATTGCGCGCTTTGGCATGTTCGTAATCTTCCATACAAAAAAGACACGCCCCTTCACCGAAGGTAATGCCGTTTCGTCTTTTGTCAAAAGGGCAATTGACAAACTCGGTCTTTTCTTTGGATCCAGAAAGAAATTGCAACGTATGAAATCCAAAAAACGTATGCCAGCAAAGCTCCTCGACCCCGCCAGCGTAAATGACCTTCGCGCGATCCCATTGCAAAAAATTATACGCATAGCTCATCGCGTCGATTGCAGCGGTAAAGCCCGTCGAAAGGGTCGTATTAAATCCTTTAATTTTATGCCAAATCGAGACTTGACTGGCTGGAGAATTGATAACAGTGTTAGGAAATAAAGCGGGATTAACGTACCGCGGGCCTTCGCGCAATGTCACTTCGTCAAACTCAGCGATACTTTTTAAACTGCCCAGCGTTGTGCCCACCGAAACGCCGACATCGTCGGTATTTTCGTCAGTAATAACAAAGCCGCTGTCATCTATCGCTAATTTGGCGGACGAGACCATAAGCTTAATGCTGCGGTCAAGCGTGCGCAACCCCTTTTTGCCCATGTAAATTGTCGCGTCAAAATCATTGACCTCGCCGGCCACGTTAACTCTAAACTTGGACGTATCAAAAAGCGTAATCGGTTTATACCCGACGCGGCCTTCTTTAAGGCCCTGCCAATAATCTTCGCGGCTTTTGCCAACGCCGTTGAGAATCCCTAAGCCCGTGATAACGACTCGTTTTGACATAGGAGCCTATTATACCAAAGTTAAAATGATTAACAACTTGATAAAATTCAATATCAATTAAAAGGCAGGTGTTAAATCCTTCGTCGCTCGAACAGTCCTCGCGCACACCGCTTCCTCTAAATTAAAAGGCTTTTTGAGTAAGCGGCGTGGCTGCGGAACTCGCTTAAGAAGGACTTAACACCTGCCTTTAATTCCAACTTAACTTAAAATATACCTCGCCAAAATATCCGTCTCGACGTTGAGATGATCACCGTGTTTTTTTTGCCCAAAAGTCGTAATCTTGAGTGTCGCGGGAATAAGATAAACACAAAAAGTATTTTTAGAAACTTTCCCGACCGTCAAACTAATTCCGTCGAGCGTTACCGAGCCTTTGGCAACCAGATAGCGCATAAACTTTTTAGGCAGCGTAATTTCAAACTCGACATAATTAGGCAGTTTGACAATACGGTTGATGATGCCGACACTATCCACATGCCCCGTCACAAAATGCCCGCCAAAACGTCCATCCGCTTTCATCGCCCGCTCAAGATTAACACAATCGCCACTCTTGACGTCCCCTAAGGTCGTTGCCAGAAGCGTTTCTTTCATCATGTCAAAACTTAAGACCTTTCCCTTTCGGCCAGTCACAGTCAAACAAACGCCGTTGACGCAAACGCTGTCCCCGTTTTTAATACCGACGGCGATTTTGTCCGCTTTAACACTTAAAACAAATAAATTTTCGCGGCGGATGAGCGCCGTAACCGTCCCTTGCTCTTCAACAATTCCAGTAAACATAATTGCCTCACCTTATTGAACGTCTGCTTCAAAAAGAATATCTTCCCCAATTTTACGAAATTCTAAATTTTTTAAGCCAACCGCCTTAGAAATTTTTAAAACATTTAGCCCTTCAACCGAACTTTGCGCATTCTGATCGCCGATAATCTTTGGCGCCACAAAAAAGATCATCTTATCCACAAGCTTAGCTTTAAGGGCCGAACCAATTACTTTTGCGCCGCCTTCGATCAAGACCTTTGCTATTTTACGTCGGGCTAATTCTCGCATCAGCCATCCCAAATCCACTTGACTGTTTTTATCCGGACAAATCACAACTTCTACACCGCGCTTTTCTAACGCGGCGATTTTTGCCTTGTCCGCTTTTTTAGTCGTCGCTATAAAGCAATTCTGCGGCAAGGTATTTTTAAAAAGCTTTGCCTTCAATGGCATTCTCAGAACAGAGTCGACAACGACTTTTTTCAAAGCCTTGGATGGCGCATTTAACGCAGGGTCGTCTTTTAAAACCGTATTAATGCCAACTAAGATTGCGTCAAATTCATTACGGTAGTCATGGGCAAATTTGCGGCTCGTTTCGGACGTGATCCATTTCGACTGGCCAACGGCTGTGGCAATTTTGCCGTCTAAGGTTTGTGCGGTTTTAGCGACAACAAAAGGCATTTTTTTTGTAATGTATTTTATAAAAGACTGATTTAAAACAGCCAGCTGTTCTTGCAAAACGCCCACCTTGACTTTGATACCGGCCTTTCGTAATTTAGCAATGGATTTGCCAGCTGTCAAAGGGTTTGGGTCAACCATGCCGACAACAACTTCTTTAATTCCAGAGGTAAGAATGGCATCCACGCACGGCGGGGTAAGCCCAAAATGAAAGCACGGCTCTAGCGTCACATAAAGTGTTGCGCCGTCCAAACGGCCTTTGACTTTTTTGATCGCCACAATCTCGGCGTGCGGGCCGCCGCGGTGATGATGAAACCCCCTCGAAAGAACTCGGCCGTTTTTAACGATCAGCGCGCCGACCATCGGGTTTGGCGACACGGTCGTTTTGCCCTTAAGGGCTTGACGGTACGCAAGGTTCATCAAATCAAGATCCGTCATAGGAATTTTTAATTTATACAATGCTAAACTTAGCGAATTAAGGCAAGCCCTTTTTAGGCTCAATTGTTTGGCGCCTCTATGGCGCTATTCGCCTAAAAAAGGCCTTGCCATAATTCACAACATAAAAAACAAAACCTTTTTAATTGATGACACTATTCAAAATTTTGCGGCTTTTTGGCGCGGACCCGTAACTGTTCCACAAGCTCGCAGGGAATGCGTCTTTTGCCAATCCACGTGTTTGTTTTGTTTTTGCCATGCGCATCCGAGCCGCCGGTCATACAAATTTTATATTTTCGCGCAAGCCCTTCATAATAAAAAATGACCGCATCCGGGCAATTGGGATAATACACTTCAATGCCGCCTAACCCATCGTCGACAAAACCCGCAATAAGCTCATCACGGTTTGTCACCATAGGATGCGCCAAAACAGCGACTCCACCCGCTTGACGGATAAGGGCAATGGCCTGTTTCGGCGTCTGGGTATGCTTGGGCACATAGGCTTCGCACTGGTCCCCGATAAATTTATCAAACGCCTGCCAAGAATTTGCAGCCCACCCTTTTTCAACCAAAGCGGCCGCTAAATGCGGACGGCCCAATGCATCTGATTTGGCCTGTTCTTTGATATCCTCAAAACAGAGATTGTCGACTCCCTGCTTTTTTAAATTCTCGACCATCTGGGCAATCCTAGCAAAACGAGTCGCCCGAAACTCCTCGAGTTTCTGTACCAAAGAGGAATTTTCCAAATCCATAAAGTATCCCAAAATATGGATGTCCTTGCCTTGGACTTGCGTTGAAAGCTCAATTCCCGGAATAACTTCAATGCCCCAATCGGCGCCAGATGCTTGCGCGGCTTTGACTGCGGCCATCGTATCGTGGTCTGTTATCGAAATGCACGAAAGCCCCGCATGACAAGCCTCTTCAACCACCGATTCCGGCGATTGGCTTCCGTCGGAAAAAAAGGTGTGCATGTGCAGATCCGCGAAATGGTTCACAATTTCTGTCTTAAGGAAATAACTTCAGTTTTGTGGATTTTGTCTAAAATGCCGTTGACAAACTTGCTTGACTCGAGGTCACCGTATTTTTTGGCCAGCTCAACAGCTTCGTTGATGCTCACCTTTGGCGGGATGTCCTGACAATAAAAAAATTCGAAACAGCTCATCCGCAAAATATTGCGATCAATGATCGCCATGCGCTTTAACTGCCAATTTGTCGCATAAGAAGAAATTTTTGCATCGATGGAATTTAACTCCAAAGAAACGCCGTAAACCAAACGCACAGCAAATTCCTTGGTTTCTTCATCAACTTCGACGAGGTCGTCTTCCTCATCACTGATAAGGTCGGATTTCCAAAACTCGTCAACGGTCGCCTCAACAGAGCGGGCCGTTGCATCCTTTTGATAAAGAATTTTTAAAGCGCATTCTCTGGCAAAACTACGTTTTCTCATATTCGCTGATTTATAAAATGCTTGCCATCTTAACCGCGACCGCTGCTGCGTCAGCCCCTCGGTTATCACCCTTCTGTTGCGATCTTTGGTTGACCTGTTCTAACGTATCCGTCGCAAGAACACCAAAAATCACAGGTTTCTCAGTCGTAAGGGAAACCTGCATAATTCCCGCCGCCGCTTGTTGGGCAACAAGATCATAATGCAACGTTTCACCGCGAATGATCGCGCCCAAACACACAACCGCACAAATATCTTTTTTACGGGCCAAGCACAGTGCAGCCACAGGTATTTCAAAAGCGCCCGGGACATGCACAATCGTAATATTTTTTTGTCCCACCCCTTGTTTAGAAAACTCCCCTAAACATCCCTGCAATAATCTTTCCGCAATAATCGGATGAAAATCCGCAACAACAATCGCATACTTTCGTATTTGTTTTTTCTTTAACTTATTTACTTTTAATGACATAAAGAGTTTCTACTCGATAAATATACCCTATAAAAATGACGAAAGCAAACCACCGACAACTTATAAAAGATGCCCCAACTTTTCTTTTTTTGTTTTCAAATAATTTTTGTTGTGGCTGTTATGCGGAATTTTAAGGGGGATACGTTCAACAACGGCAAGATCATACCCTTCCAGTCCGATAATTTTTCGCGGATTATTCGTCAGCAATCTGATCTGCTTAATCCCTAAGTCCACCAAAATTTGGGCACCGATTCCATAGTCACGCAAGTCAGCCGAAAAGCCTAACGCTTCATTGGCCTCGACGGTATCCATGCCTTGGTCCTGAAGATTGTACGCCTTCATTTTATTCAAAAGCCCGATACCGCGACCTTCTTGGCGCATATACAACAAAACGCCTGAACCGTTTTCGGCAATCGTCTTTAACGACGCATTAAGTTGCGCGTTACAATCACAGCGCTGTGAACCAAAAACATCGCCGGTCAAACATTCAGACTGAACACGCACCAACTCCGGCACCGTCCCGTCAACCTTACCCATAACAAGGGCTAAATGAATTGTCCCTTCAACTTTAGATTCATACCCCAACATCGTAAACTCGCCAAAATCCGTCGGCAAACGCGTTTCGACAACACGCGAGATCAGTTTTTCAGATTTGCGGCGATGCTCGATGAGACTGGCAATTGAACAAATTTTAAGATTAAACTTTTTGGCAAATTCGACAATATCTTCGGTGCGGGCCATAGTCCCGTCTTCATTCATAATTTCACAAATCACACCCGCCGGATAAAGGCCGGATAACTTCATCAAATCAACTGACGCTTCGGTGTGTCCGGCGCGGACAAGAACACCCCCCTTTTTGGCACGAAGCGGAAACAGATGCCCGGGAGCTTCTAAATCAATCGGCTTTGATTGAGGGTCAATAAGGACTTTAACGGTAAACGCACGGTCAAAAGCCGAAATTCCCGTCGTGATGCCCTGCGCGGCGTCCACAGAAACGGTCCAGCCGGTATTGCTTAACTTATGAACACTTTGTCCAGCAAAAAGATCTTTCATCGGAAAAAGACCCAACTCGCCTAAGCGGCTCTCTTCCATCGGGACACAGATCAGCCCACGCGCATTCTTGGCCATAAAATTAATAATCTCAGGGGTAATAAACTCCGCGGCCACCAAAAGGTCGCCTTCGTTTTCACGGCCTTCGTCATCCATGACCACAACCATTTTTCCCGTCTGTAAATCCTTAAGAATTTCTGCAATCGAGTTAAACATGCATTCACCTTTTGTCTTTTGTTATAAAAAAATCCCGAAAAGCTTTCGGGATTATAAGGCTAGTTTCGCTAATATATTGGAAAAGATCCTTCTTGTCAAGGTAATCAACCTCGCTTTACAAACGCAAAATTTCCCGATTTTTTATTATATTTTCAAACTCTTCTTGCGAAAAAGCCCCTGACTGCACAAGCTGCGGATCCAGAACACTCTCACGCGGACTAAAGTTTTGTATAACATAACTTTTTTCACCACCGATAAGCCTCAAAATTTGTGACAGATCCTGAAATTGAAACAAAGATTTAACCAAAGTGGTCCTAAATTGGTGTTCAAGGCCGGAATTTTTGATCAAAAAGATACTTTTTTCAATCAATGCTTGATCAATGGATACTCCAACTAATTTCTCATAACTTTCCAACGACGCTTTAATATCCATGGCGATAAAATCCAGTAAACTTTGGTCTATCGCCTTTTGTAAAACATCCGGCCGACTGCCGTTGGTGTCAAGCTTGACACTGTAGCCTAATTGTTTGACGCTTCGAATAAAATCGAGCAAATCGTTTTGCAAAGTCGGCTCCCCGCCGCTGATCACAACACCCCTAAGCAAACCTTTGCGTTTAACAAGAAAGCTGATGACCTCTTCTTGCTCAATAGGACGCTGAAAGCACGAAGGGATCACCAGCTCTTTGTTATAACAATACGGGCAGCGAAAATTACAGCCCTGCACAAAAACGACCGCAGCCGGTTTGCCGGGATAATCCACTAAAGACAACTTGATCAAGCCGCCGATTTGCATATTCGATACGTCTTGCGATTAACGAACTCTTCCTTTTTGCCGTTATTCCACTGTTTAACCGGCCTCAAATATCCGACAACGCGCGAATACACTTCGCATTCGCTTTCGCACTTGATACAAAACTTGTGCTCGCCAGCCACATAGCCGCAATTCGGACAAATACTAAAGGTTGGAGTAATCGTAAAATACGGCAAATGATATTTTTCACAGACTGTCCGGATCAGTTCTTTTAAAGCCGCTGTGTTTTCGATACGTTCACCGACAAAAAGATGCAGGACTGTTCCACCGGTATATTTCACCTGCAAATGATCCTGAATATCCAACACTTCAAACACATCATCCGAATAACTGACGGCCAAGTGTGTCGAGTTGGTATAAAACGGCTCGTGACCTTGACGATAAAGATCTTCATTGGCACAGATAATATCCGGAAAAGTCGCCTTGTCAATCCGCGCCATCCGGTAGGATACCCCTTCAGCCGGTGTCGCTTCGAGATTGTAATAATCGCCGGTTTCTTTTTGAAAATCAATGAGCTTAGCGCGCATATGATCGAGAATGCGCCGGCTAAATTCTTGACCTTGCAAACTAGATAGCGGCTGACCCAAGAGATTAAGACACGCCTCATTCATCCCGACTAAACCAATTGTCGAAAAATGATTTTTCCAATATTCCCCGAAGCGCTGTTTGATATTTCTCAAATAAAACTTTGCGTACGGGTACAACCCATTTTCGGTAAACTCTTCGAGGACTTTTCTCTTGATCTCCAAACTGCTCTTGGCCAACAGCATCAGTCGGTCTAAGCGCGCTGTAAATTCTTCTTGTGATTTTGAAAGATATCCTAAGCGCACCATATTAACAGTCACAACACCAGCCGAACCCGTCAAAGGAGAAGCACCAAAAAGCCCACCGCCGCGGCTGCGAAGTTCCCGATTATCAATGCGCAAACGGCAACACATGCTGCGCGCATCTTCCGGGCTCATGTCGGAATTGACAAAATTCGCAAAATAAGGAACGCCATATTTGGCGGTGATTTTCCAAAGCAAATCGATGTTGGGATTATCCCAATCAAAATCTTTGGTGATGTTATAGGTTGGGATCGGAAAAGTAAACACGCGTCCCTTGGCATCGCCTTCAAGCATCACTTCCAAAAAAGCGCGATTAAACAAATCCATTTCCTTTTGAAATTCGCCGTAGGTGCATTCTTGCGCGACGCCGCCTAAAATAACCGGCTGGTCGCGATAATACGACGGCACATTTAAATCGAGGGTAAGGTTTGTAAACGGGGTTTGAAAACCAACGCGCGTCGGGACATTGACATTAAAAATAAATTCCTGCAAAGCCTGTTTGACGTCTTTATATTCCATTTTGTCAAAACGGACAAATGGGGCTAAGAGCGTATCAAAATTGGAAAACGCCTGCGCACCGGCGGCCTCACCTTGCAAAGTATAGAAAAAATTTACGATCTGGCCTAAAGCGCTACGCAAATGTTTGGCCGGCGCTGATTCCATTTTTCCTGACGCACCCTTAAAGCCTTCTTTCAAAAGGTCCTGCAAATCCCATCCGACGCAATAAACACTCAGCAGCCCTAAGTCATGAATGTGCAAATCCCCGTTTTTGTGCGCTTCTTTTATCTGCGGCGTATAAATTTTGTTGA
>CAYYRJ010000007.1:0-92880 GCA_964474085.1 uncultured Planctomycetales bacterium | reverse complement strand
CTTAAAATCCTGTGGCCGAAAGGTCGTGAGGGTTCGACTCCCTCCTTGCCCATGTTTATTAGGAGACTTTAATGGATTCTATGATCATAGTTATTGTTCCCATGGTACTCTTTTTTGCTTTTTATATTCCGCAAATCGCAAAGCAGAATAAAGAAATTTTGGACACATTAAAAGAAATTCGAGATTTACTAAAGAAATAAAGCCGTGTGCAAGTTTTTGTTTATTGTCGTCATTCTGAGGCCAAAGGCCGAAGAATCTGGATTGGAGATCCTTCGCTGCGCTCAGGATGACGGAAACTTGCACAGCGCGTGAAATAGTAATTTTTGGGACCCGTAGCTCAGTTGGTTAGAGCGCATCCTTGACATGGATGAGGTCAGAGGTTCGAGCCCCCTCGGGTCCACCATTTATTCCAAATTTTGCATTACAATTGATTGCGCGACGATCCGTCGCGCACAAAAGAATGAAATGCAAAATTTGCCTTTGGTTGTCCCACAGGGACAAGAATTAACCCCGCACGTCTCGACAAAGTCGAGACATGCGGCCCTTCGGGCGGCTTTTGCTTGGCCTCGCAGGGGCGAGGCTAATGCAAAACCCGGGTTTATTTTATGGAATACAAAACAGATTTAGATAAATTGCGCCACAGCTGTTCCCACGTGATGGCGCAGGCGGTCAAAGAGTTGTGGCCAGAAGTCAAGGTCACGATCGGCCCGGCTATCGAAAATGGTTTTTATTATGATTTTGATAAAAAAGAACCGTTTTCCGATGAGGATTTGAAAGCGATCGAAAAGCGCATGCGCCAGATTATCCAGCGCAAGCCTAAATTTACGCAAAGTTTTATGCCGCGCAACGAAGCGATGGCGCTCTTTGGCAAAAATAGTGAAAATTATAAAGTCGAGCTGATTGAAGGGATTCCCGACGCAGACGTTTCGATCTTTAAAACCGGGGAGGAATGGTTTGATCTTTGCAAAGGCCCGCACGTTGACAATGCCGGAGAGATCAAAGCGTTTAAACTTTTGTCGGTGGCCGGAGCTTATTGGCGGGGCAATGAAAACAATGCGATGCTTCAGCGGATTTATGGCACGGCATTCTTTTCGGAAGAAGATTTAAAAAAACATTTGAACGCATTGGCTGAAGCCGAGAAACGCGATCATCGCAAGCTCGGTGTTGCGCTCGATCTTTTCCAAATTTATCATGAAACCGCTGGCGCGGGATTGGTTTTTTATCATCCCAACGGGGCGATGCTGCGCAAGGTCATCGAAGATTATGTTCGCGAAGCGCATATTAAACGCGGCTATGATCTGGTCATGACCCCGCATATGCTCAAAGGAAAACTTTGGGAATTAAGCGGCCATGCGGACCATTATCGCGAAAATATGTATTTCTTCGACGTGGACAATGAAGAATACGCGGTAAAACCGATGAATTGTCCGGGTCATATTTTGATCTTTAAGTCCAAGACCCGCTCGTATCGCGATTTGCCGATTCGGTATTTTGAATTAGGGACTGTGTATCGTCAGGAAAAAGCCGGCGTTTTGCACGGGCTTTTGCGTGTTCGCGGGTTTACGCAAGATGATGCGCATATTTTTTGTCGGCAAGATCAGATTAAAAGTGAAGTGGAAGGCGTTATCGATTTTGTTTTTGACGTCATGAAAGATTTTGGCTTTGCCGATTTGGAAATTGAACTTTCCACGCGGCCAGAGAAGTTTATCGGCAGTATCGAGAACTGGGATTTGGCGACGAAAGCTTTAGAAGACTCTTTGAAAGATAAGGCAATTGCCTATCAAGTCAATCATGGCGACGGCGCTTTTTATGGCCCTAAGATCGACATCAAACTCAAAGATGCTTTAGGACGCAAATGGCAATGCGCGACGATTCAATGTGATTTTGCCTTGCCAGAACGTTTTGGGATGTCTTATATAGATGAAGCTGGTAAAGAAGTCCGGCCGATCATGATTCATCGCGCGATTTTAGGAAGCCTTGAGCGGTTTATCGGGAACTTGATTGAGCATTATGCCGGTGCTTTTCCGACGTGGTTGGCTCCTGTACAAGTAGCTCTTATTCCGATTGCTCCAGAGCAACAAGCTTTTGCAAAACAAGTCAAAGAAGATTTACAAAAAAAAGGAATAAGGGTTATAATCGACGAGCGAAACGAGAGTTTGGGCAAGCGAATTCGCGAAGCGACAATTAAAAAGATTCCTTACATGCTTGTGCTCGGGGAAAAAGAACTTGTTTCTCACGAAGTGGCTGTTCGCAAGCGAGTTGGATCCGAACAAAGTATAATGTCTATTGCCGCATTTGGCGATTTTATTGTAAGTGAGGTCAAAGAAAAGAAAATTTAACCCAGAGTTTGCGAATGCAAAATCGTTCGCTTCCTCAAGGTTTTATGAGAAAAGCGAGGGTTAATCCCGGAGCATTTTTTTATTGTAAAAGACGGGATAAACTTTAAGGAGGTTCCTATTCAAAAGGTGATAAGAGTCAATGAACGTATCCGTTCTCCTGAGGTGCGGGTGATCGGTCCAGAGGCAGAACAGCTCGGTGTTTTGATGATTCGCCGGGCACTTGAGATGGCCGCTGAAAACGGGTTAGATTTAGTTGAAGTGGCCCCGACGGCGCGCCCGCCAGTTTGCCGGATTATGGATTTTAGTAAATATAAGTACGATCAGGAGCGTAAAGAGCGTCGCGTCAAAAAAAGTCAGCACGTTGCTCATTTAAAACAAATTAAAGTTAAGCCGCACATTGCTGAAAACGATTACAACACGAAGCTTAAGCAAGCGCAGACGTTTTTGAGCAAAAAGGATAAGGTTAAAATCAATCTCTTTTTCCGCGGCCGTGAAATGGCTTTTGTGGATCTAGGGAAAAAAGTTATCGATCGGTTTGTTGTGGATCTTAGCCGCCACGGACAAGTCGAAAAGCCGCCTTCCATGGAAGGAAGGGTCATGTCGGTTGTGGTTATTCCGAAGGCTGATAAAAAAACCTCTGTTGCAGAGAAAGGAAACGAAGATGCCAAAGCTTAAAACAAATAAAGCCGCGATGAAGCGTTTTAAGATCACCAAAAAGGGAAAGATCAAAAAACGCAACGCTGGCCGTCGCCATATTTTAGGAAAAAAGACCAGAAAACGTAAACGTCAATTGCGTAAAGCAGGATTTGTTTCCGCCGTGGATGCACGTCGGATAAGGAGGTTGTTGCCGTATGGTTAGAGTTCGCACAAATGTTGCCACAAAACGCCGCAAAAAGCGCGTGCTTAAGGCAGCCAAGGGATATTTTCAACAGCGTCACAAACGTTACGCACAAGCTCGTCGGACGCGAATCAAAGCGCAAGCGTATTCGTATCGCGATCGCAAAGTTCGCAAAGGCGAATTTCGAAAACTCTGGACGGTGCGTATCAATGCCGCTTGCCGTGAGGCGGGAATGACCTATAGCCGTTTTATTTCGGGACTTATTAAAGCCAAAGTTGCGCTTGATCGTAAAATGATCGCGGAACTTGCGATTTCTTCGCCGGCCGCTTTTAAACGGTTAGTGAAGATCGCACAAGAACACGTTGTAACTGCCAGTGCGCCAAAGACCGCTGTTAAAAAATAATTTTAACGGCAAATATTAAGGCCCTGTTATGTACATTGTCATTTTAGGGTGTGGCCGGGTAGGGGCAGAATTAGCAAATTTGCTGTCTCTCGAAGGCCATGATGTGGTTGTTGTTGATAAACAGCCGGAGGCATTTGCCAGACTCGGCGATGCTTTTAATGGTTTAACGGTTACGGGTAACGGCGTTTTTACCCGTGTTCTGCAGGATTCTGGAATTGAGCGCGCGGATATTTTTTGCGCGCTGACCAATTCGGACAATATCAATATTATGGCTTCTCAAGTGGCCCGCGGGATCTTTAAGGTCAAGCGGGTCATTTCTCGTATTTACGATCCCCGCAAAGCAGTAATTTATAAATCTCTTGGATTAGACGTCTTAAGCGAAACGAGCCTTTTTGCGTCGATGATTCGCGACAAAATCACCGATAAAATGTTGTCGGGATATTTGATTGAAACCAGTGAGCTGGGGGTTTTGGAATTTCCGGTCACGCAGGAATTTTTGGGTAAGCGCGTCGAAGAAATGTCGGTGCCGCATGAATTTAATATTACAGCTATTCGCCATTCTTTAGGTGGAGTTACGATTCCCGATGCTAAAACAGTCGTTGTCAAAGGCGACATTGTTTTGGGCGTTGTGCGCATGCGATCGGTCGACAAGATTAAGAAGATTTTTAAATTATAAATGTATTTACATTGCATTTAAGTTTAAGCGAAGGAGAGGTCCTTTTTTAGGCGAATAGCGCCATAGAGGCGCCAAACAATTGAGCCTAAAAAGGACTTCTCATTCGCTTAATATAAAGTAACCGCGATTCGAGAAAAATTATGCAGATTATGGTTATTGGCGGCGGGCGGGTTGGCATTTTTTTAGCCAAACGTTTGCGCAAAGAACAGCATGCGGTCATTCTCGTTGAAAAAGACCCGAAGGCCGCCGCAGACATCGCGACGAATATCGACGCATTGGTTATTTGCGGCGATGGGTGTGACCCGATGGTCTTGGAGCAGGCCGGAATTGAGCGCGCGGACGTTTTGGTCGCGGCAACGGGTAAGGATGAGGACAATTTTGTTTGCTGTCAGATTGCCAAAGAACAGTTTAAGGTCAGCCGCACGATCGCCCGCGTCAATGATCCTGAAAATGAAAAAGCTTTTAATGAGTTAGGCATTGATGTTCCCGTCGGAGCAACGGTGATTTTGGGAAAGATCATCGAAGAAGAAGCTTCGTTTATGGATTTTATGAATCTCTACAGTTTCGAAAAAGGGAAGCTGGCTCTTATTCGTGTCGATTTGCCGGACAATGCGCCGGTCGTTAATAAAAAGGTCATGGAGTTGCAGCTTCCGCCGCAATCTGTTTTGGTTTCTATCGTGCGGGGTGAGGAAGTCATTATTCCTAAAGGCGAAACAGTTTTGCACCCCAACGATTATGTCATTGCCCTAACTCTTCTGGAACACAAAAAACAATTGCTTAATTATTTTATCGGCGAAGTTTCTTAAACGTCGCTTCTTGAAGGGATCGGAAGTTTAACGATATGCTTCATCGACTAAAAAACATTATTTTAGGAATAAGTGTTGAAATCACGTTTGCACTGCTCGTCATTGCTATTGGTTATTTGATTGGGGCTGCAATTTATTTTATTAATTAATACATCTTATGCTTCTTCGTCCACAGCCAAAAGATTTTCAAATTGTTGCCTATTATTTAGGAAAACTCCTCATCGGGTTTTCTGTTTTTATGATATTTCCCATCGCTTTGTCTTTTGCATTGGGAGAATTAGGGCCATTGTGTGATTTGGTGATCGGGTTTTTTTTCTGTTTGTCGGTCGGACTTGTTTTGCATATCCTTTGTTATACGCGCGTGGCTCCCAAATGGGCGCATGGCTTGATTATTGTTTCGCTTTCATGGCTGGCGTGTGCGTTTTTTGGCGCGGTCCCGCTTTTTATGAGCGGACATTATGGATGTTTTTTGGATGCTTATTTTGATGCTATGTCCGGGCTTACAACGACGGGGTTAACGCTCGCGCAAGATTTAAGTCACATGGCCTATGGGCATAATTTGTGGCGGCATTTATTGGCTTTTATCGGCGGGCAGGGAGTTGTGGTTGTGGTCTTGAGCTTTTTTGTCAATGGCGTGCCGGGGATGTTTCGTCTTTACGTCGGAGAAGCGCGTGATGAACGCGTGCTGCCGAATATTCGGCACACAGCGAGATTTATTTGGATTGTGAGTCTTACGTACCTGGTGTTAGGAAGCCTTGCTTTGACGGCGGCGATTGCTTATGACGGAATGCCTTTGGGTAATGCGTTATACAATAGCGTCTGTATTTTTATGTCGGCGTTTGATACGGGTGGGTTTGGCCCGCATGATCAAAACATGATGTATTATCATAGCCCAGCATTTGAAATTGTTAGTTTGGTCATTATGCTTTTGGGGGCAATCAACTTTCGTCTTCATTATGTTGTTTGGACAGGTCAGCGAAAAGAAATTTGGAAGAATTTTGAAGTCATTATTATGTTTAGCACGATCATGATGACATTTGTTTTGGTTGGCGTTGGTTTGGCCCAGACGAATGTTTATGCGAATCCTTTGGGGATGTTTCGGAAAGGTTTTTATCACCTGCTTTCTGCGCATACAGGAACGGGTTTTCAGACAATTTATCCGTCGGAATTTGTGCGTGATTGGGGAAGCTTGTCTTTGTTTGCCCTTATTGTGGCGATGGGTTTAGGGGGTTGTGTCAGTTCAACGACGGGCGGAATTAAAGCGATGCGGCTGGGAATCGTTTTTAAAGTTTTTACAAATGATGTCAAAAGTTATATTTCGCCTGCCGCGGCGGTGTTTTTTGAAAAAATCCATCACATCAAGGATGTTATTCTGACCGACAAGCAAATGCGCTCTGCTCTTTTGATAACCATTGCGTATATGTTGCTTTTTTTTGCCGGTTCGGCCATTGGCATGATGTATGGGTATCCGTTTATGGAAGCGATTTTTGAATCCGTTTCAGCCGCGGGAAACGTTGGTTTGTCGTGCGGGATTACGGGTCCGATGATGCCCGCTGTTTTAAAAATAACATATGTTTTGCAAATGTGGGTTGGCCGATTGGAGTTTATTTCCGTCTTTGCATTGGCCGGATTTTTTTATGCGATGGTTAAGGGAAAATGAGCTTTAAAAAAATTATTATTTTGATAGGGGTTTTACTCTCAGCAGCTGGCTCTGCCTTTTCTCTTGAGCAGAGCGTCGACGATCGGAGTGTTTTTGAGGTTACGACGAAAGATTTGGTCGAAAGCTCGTCGATTTATGAAGGGCGCACGGTAATACTGCGAGGCGAGGTGATTGGGGATATTATGCCGCGCAAAACATTTGTGTGGATGAATCTTCAAGATCGGTTTAACGCAGTTGGCGTTTGGGCTCCGTTGGCGTTGACTAAAAATATTTCCCACCACGGGAATTATCGTTATCATGGCGACATTGTTGAGGTCAGGGGGATTTTTGATCATGCGGACCCGGAGTTTGGCGGCGAGTTTTGTATTCGAGCGGCAGAAATAAAGGTTATTGAAAAAGGTTTTCTGCTCTCGCATCCTTTGGGTCAAACAAAGATAAATATTGCGTTTAGTATGCTTGGGCTTGTATTATGTCTGTTGGTTTTGCGTCTGGTCGTGCCTTTAAAAGAAGATAAGGAAAGAAAATAATCATGACGTGGGATTTTGAAAAGATTACACAAGAGGCTTGTCAGGAAATTCTTGCCTGTACAGATTTAAAATCGTTGGAAGAGGCCCGTATCAAATTTTTGGGTCGCAAAGGATTTTTGACAGAAGTGTATGCCAGTTTGTCTTCTTTGCCGGCAGAGGAGAAACCTTTGATCGGTAAACTCGCTAACGATTTTCGAAACAAGATCACGCAGGCTTTGGATGAAAAAAAGCTTTTGATTGAAAACGCCGGTTCATCTGAAAAAGCGCAAACGTTTGATGTGGCGTTGCCGGGCATCGCTCCTGCTTTGGGGTGCGAGCATATTTTGTCGCAGATCATCGAGGAGATTTGTTCGACGTTCGAACATTTAGGGTTTGTCGTGCAGGACGGCCCGGAAATTGAGACGGAGTTTAATAATTTTACAGCCCTTAATATTCCTGTTGATCATCCGTCGCGCGATTCTTTTGACACGTTTTATTTAGAAACACCCGACCCCGATCAAGCGGGACGCCACCTTTTGCTTCGCAGTCAAACTTCGCCGGTGCAGATTCGTTTGATGAAGCAGTTTAAGCCTCCCTTTGCGGTGGTCATCCCGGGAAAAGTTTATCGTCCGGACGCTGTGGATGCGAGCCATTCTTTTGTTTTTCATCAGATTGAAGGATTGCTCGTCGATGAGGATATCAAATTTTCGGACTTGAAAGGACTTTTGACTGCGTTTTGCCAACGGCTGTTTGGGGACAAGACGCGGATGCGTTTTCGACCGCATTATTTTCCGTTTACTGAGCCGTCGGCGGAAGTGGATATTTCCTGCTATATTTGTGAGGGCAAAGGCTGTTCGGTTTGCGGCCGCAAGGGATGGCTTGAAATTATGGGCTGCGGGATGGTCAATCCCAAAGTTTTTGAAGCGGTTAAATATCCCAAAGGAAAATATACGGGGCTGGCTTTTGGTATGGGTGTGGAGCGTATGGCGATGCTCAAGTACGGCATCAGCGATATTCGTCTTTTTTTAGAAAATGATGTAAGATTTTTAAAACAATTTTAAATTCTCATGAAACTCTCTCTTAATTGGTTAAAAAGTTTTGTCGCTCACGGGCTTTCCCCGGAGCAGTTGGCCCAACGCTTGACGATGGCCGGGCACGAGGTCAAGGGCGTTGATAAGATCGGCGAGGACCAGGTTTTTGAAATTGAGATTACCCCTAATCGTCCGGACTGTTTGAATACTTTTGGGTTAGCCCGCGAGGTGGCCGCCATTGTTAACAAGCCGCTTAAATCTTTTAAAAGCAAACCTGTCAAATTGCCTAAAGCTTTGTGTGATATTTCCGTCGAGGACAAGAGCGGTTGTCTAAGATATGTTGGTGTGGTCGTTGAAAACATTTCTATCAAAGAGTCTTCGTCTGTCGTCAAACAAAGATTGCAGGCCATGGGCCTGCGGCCGATTAATAATGTTGTCGACATAACAAATTTTGGCCTTTTTGAAAACGGCCAGCCGCTGCATGCATTTGATTATGACAAATTGATCGGCGGAAAGATTATTGTCCGACGGGCCAGGGCTGGAGAAAAAATTGTGACTTTAGACGGAATTGAGCGTGAGCTTAATCCGTCGATTTTGGTTATTGCCGATGCACAAAGGCCGGTTGCGATTGCCGGAATTATGGGTGGGGCAGCGACGGAAGTTACTTCTTCAACAAAACGAATTTTGTTGGAGAGCGCGTATTTTGATCCGGTTTTAATCCGTCGCGCCGGACGGGCACTGGGGTTGACCAGTGATAGTGCGTATCGTTTTGAACGTGGCGTTGACTTTTTAGGCGTTGAGCGCGGGGCAAAAATTGCCGTAAGCCGTATTGGTGAATCTGCTGGCGGACGCGTGGTCCGTTACCGTGACGTTGTTTTTAAAAAAGCGGCTGTTGCAAAAAATTTTGTTGTCGACGCAAAAGAAATGAGCGGATTTTTAGGGGCGGACATTGCATCGGCACAAATCAAAAGAATTTTGACGAAGCTCGAATTTAAAGTCAGCGGCAACAAAGATCAGTTGACCGTAAGTGCGCCGAGTTTTCGCAGCGACATCAAGGCCGCGATTGATTTGTCCGAAGAGGTCAGCCGCATTATCGGTTATGATCGGCTCCGGGTCAGTTTGCCGCAAATTAAGCCGTCGACCATTGTCTCTTCGCGGCAATTTATTTTTAAACGAAAGCTGCGGCGGGTTTTGACTGGTCAGGGTTTGGATGAGGCGATCAGCTATCCTTTGGTTAGTTTTGGCGTTATCAAAAAGACCAAGCTTTCTGATTTGTCCGTTGTGCGCGTCAAAAATCCTCTGAGCTTGGACCAGGAAATTTTGCGCCCCTCGCTTCTGGCGAGTTTACTGGCCGTTGTGGGGCTTAATTTTAACCGCGGCCAAAAGAATTTGCGTTTGTTTGAAATTGGGAAGATTTATTCCACCGACGGAGAACAGGAAGTTTTAGGGATCGTTCTCTGTGGCTTGCGATCGGCGACTTGGCAGATGAACAAAAAAGAGCCGGTTGATTTTTATGATCTTAAAGGCATTGTGTGCCGCGCATTGCAATCGTTGGGGTTTGAGGTGCCCAAAATTATTTCTGTACTGAGCGCTATTTATGCGAATCAGCAGAGCGCAGAAATTTTAATCGGTCCAAAATCTGTCGGAACTTTTGGAAAAGTCAGTCGAGAGATTTTACGCAGCTGGGATATTAAGTCCGACGATGTTTATTTTGCGCAATTGAATTTAGAGGCGCTTTATCAAATTAAACCGCTTGTTAAGCATTTTGTCGGTTTGCCGGAATTTCCGTCGATAAGTCGCGATGTCAGCGTTGCGGTCAGCAGCCAAGTGAGCTTTGCGCAAATTGAAGCTTTGGCGCGCGAAATCGGCACAAAGCATTTGGTGGGAATCAATTTTCTGGAACAATATCTTGGCGAAAAGATTGCCTTAGGCCAAAAAGGTCTTGTCTTTTCTTTGACGTACCAGTCTCTGGAAAAAACTTTGACCGAAAGCGAAATCGCTCCGATACACGAAAAAATCCTGCAAAAACTACAGCAAGATTTCGGTGCCACCATCCGTTAATTTCTTCTTTAAAAATTAAGACTAATGTTATACTGCTTCTTCTTGAATTTACGAATTATTTATTAAGGAAAGCAGTATATACCCAAACGCAATGAATTTGCGAAATTAGAATTATCTAATTCATTGCATTTGGGTATATAATGCGCTCGTCCCTGCAGTGTTCGTTAGCGCCACGCAAAAAGAACCAATACTTATAAAAAGGGATCCTAAAACTTCTTGCGGTCCGTGGATCGCAGGAGTGGAGCCCACCTGGGTGACTGGTTCACTCAAGCTAACGCGACGGCACAGGCGGGGACGTCTTCTTTTATGAAAAGAAAAATTCCCAATTCTGACCCGACGATGTTTTCCCAACTCCAAGAGCAAGAAAATTTTAAAACTGCGCCCTTAAGTGTCCGTATGCGTCCGCAAACGCTCAAAGATTACGTCGGGCAAACGCATATTTTAGGCGAAGGCAAACTTTTGACCCGCGCTATTGAGGCCGATCGGTTAAGCTCACTTATTTTTTATGGGCCGCCGGGTTGCGGCAAAACAACGCTGGCCCTTTGTATTAGCCAGGCGACGGCGGCAGTTTTTGAAAAAATCAATGCAGTGACTTCCAACGTCGAGGAAATGCGAAAAATTTTAGCCGCCGCCCAAAATCGCCGTGCGACATCAGGCCGGCGCACCATCCTTTTTATCGACGAAATTCATCGTTTCAACAAAGCGCAGCAGGATGTGTTGATGCCGGACTTGGAAGACGGCAGTATTATTCTCATTGGCGCTACCGTCTTTAATCCGTTTTTTACGCTTGTTAGTCCTTTGTTGTCGCGCTCGTTGGTATTTGAATTAAAAAGTCTTTTGCCGGAAGAAATTGCTGAGCTTTTGACTCGTGCGGTAAGCGACAAGGACTGCGGTTTGGGAAAAATTTATTTGAAAGTCGAACAAGCGGCTATCAAATTTTTGTCAGAAATCTGTGACGGGGACGCCCGCAAAGCGCTCAATGCTCTTGAGGTTGGCGTTTTGACGACGAAGCGCGATGCAAAAGGGATTGTCCATCTGTCCTTGGCAGTGGCCGAGGAGTCGATCCAAAAAAAGCAGGTCAATTATGATCGCGATGGGGACGGGCATTACGATACGATTTCGGCATTTATCAAGTCGATGCGCGGCTCGGATCCGGACGCGACACTTTATTGGCTGGCCAAAATGATTTATGCCGGCGAGGATTTGCGCTTTATTGCGCGTCGCATATGCATTTGTGCCAGCGAAGACGTGGGGTTGGCCGACCCGCAGGCTTTAGTTTTGGCCAATGCCGCGATGCAAGTTACCGAATTTGTTGGCCTGCCTGAGGCGCGGATTCCGTTGGCGCAAGCGGCTGTTTATGTCGCGTGCGCGCCAAAATCAAACGCCGCTTATTTAGGAATCGACAAAGCTTTGGCGGACGTGCGCGAAAACAAAATTCGCGAAGTGCCCACGGCTCTTAAAGATGCTTCTTATAAGAGCGCCAAAACCTTGGGCCGCGGGCAGGATTATAAATACGCCCACGATTACAAAGACCATTATGTTGAGCAAGAATATATGCCGCAAAAGGCGACCTATTATGTTCCCGGTGATCTGGGGTATGAAAAGAAGATCAAGGCTTGGCTGGAATATTTGAAAGCCAAACCGGCCGACTGAAGGGGAAATGTTTGTAAAAATTTATCGAAAGACTTCAATTGTTCACGGCCGTGAACAATTAGAAAACCGGGATTTTTGTGAATTAACAAATATTCCCGACGACAAAATATAAACGCGCCAAAAGATCCGACATAACGCAATGCTCATTTTCGGGGGAGTTAAAGAATAATTTAGGGAGGAAGAAATATGAGACAAAAGAGACTTATTGGCTGGATTTTATTTGTTATTGTGACTTTTTCTGTGTTCTGCGGATTTTTCTTAGTGTTCCACAAAGCAAATTCAAGAGAAATGGATGAAGCAGATATTGTTCATCAGAAGTGTCTTGAACTTAAGCCTGGCGTGAAGTTTTCTGATTTGGAAAGTCTATTTGGTGTTGGGACAACAAGCGAAAGCATCAATGGGGTATCGAGAATTTATTTTGGTAATAATGACGGAAATTATGACTGGCATTTTCTTCTATATTCTGGCGCTGTTGAAGTTCAGCGAGACGATGCTACAGGAGAGATTATTGAGTTAAGGTGCGGTGAGGGTTCATCCAGATGGTCGACAAGATCGACTGGCTCAACAGTTCCCTAAAATCCATTTGCCGCTAGAGGTGCTCAGAGATATTATTGAACATTCTCGAAGAAAAATTTTGTTTAAAATTTAACCCTCTCCCTTTTTTAAGGGAGAGGGTTGGGTGAGGGTTGATGAAGAATGAAAAGATGCCAGCCCCCTCACCTTAATCCTCTCCCCAAGGGGAGAGGAGAGGAAGCTAAAATTGCGATTGAGAAAACGGACAAAGAATGCTAGTATGAGTCTCTTAAAATTCCAAAGACAAGACCTGTCTTTGAGGTGGGATTTTAGGCAGGGTTATATTTATGTCAGGTGAGTCTTTAAAAATCGCTAAAGAAAAAATTCGTAAGGAGATTTTATTACGGCTGCGCAAGCAGAAAGAAGAAGACAGGCGACACAAAAGCCTGTTGATTTTGAAAAAACTCTTTGCTTTGGTTGAATTTAAGCGGGCAAAGACAGTTCTTTTTTACGCCTCGTTTGACGGCGAGGTGGAAACGCTCGAAATGATGAAGCAGTCACTAACATTAGGAAAAAAAATCGCATTGCCAAACATTGATACGAAAGACAAGACAATTTTTCCCACGTATGTTCACGATCTTAAAGAGGATTTGGTCCTCGGCCCTTACGGCATCCATGAATCCCGGCACAAACAGCGGCATCCTGCCCTTTTGGACGAGATTGATTTGTCGATTGTTCCCGGAGTCGCGTTTGACCGGGACAACTACCGTTTGGGGCGCGGGGCCGGGTATTACGACCGGTTTCTCACCCGTTTATCAAAAAGAATTCCTGCCATTGGCCTTGCGTTTGATTTCCAAATCGTTAGTCGTCTGCCCCGTCAAGAGCATGACATTCCGATGACACACGTCATCAGTGGTTAACCGTCAATTTCATTAAACGGGTCTTCGACCAAATTCGAAGATGACCTGATCCTTTTGATTAGGTCAGTATTATCTTGTGAGGATTAAGGCTTAAGCCAAAATCCCTTTAATAAAGGAAGTGAGGGAATCTATGAATTCCGAAGCATTGTATCCTGTCATTTTGGGTTTAGTTGGTGTTGGGTGTGTTTTAGCCGGGTGGTTTTTACGTTGGTTTTTTGCAAATAAAAATTTGCGCGCGGCAGAAGATCGAGCCAGAAATTTGACCGAGTTTGCCAGCCGTGAAGCGGAAACTCGCAAAAAGGAAGCGGAATTGGCCGCCAAAGATTTACTCTTAAAAGTGCGCCAGGATTTTGAAAAAGAGACGAAGGACCGCCGCGAGGAGATTTCGGCCGCTGAAAAGCGAATTTTACAAAAAGAAGAAAATCTCGAAAAGCGCGTCGATCTGTTAGAAAAAAAAGAAAAGGATATTTCGACCCGTTCGGCTGCGGTCCGTCAGGAAGAAGAAAATCTTAAATTCAAGCAAGATGAGCTGCTTAAACTTATTGACGAGGAAAAAAAGCGTTTGCAGACAATTGCGATGATGTCGCAAGAAGAGGCCAAAGCGCTTCTTTTAAGCCGTGTCGATCAGGAGTTGTTGCAGGAAAAAGCAACGCGTATTCGCCGGATGGAAGAAGAGATTAAGGAAAGCGTGGACAAAACGGCGCGCAATATTATTGCGATGGCCATTCAGCGCTGTGCCTCGGATCACACTGCTGAGACAACGCTGAGTGTCGTTGCTCTTCCCAGCGATGAAATGAAGGGCCGGATTATCGGCCGCGAAGGGCGCAATATTCGTGCGTTGGAAATGGCGACGGGGGTGGATATTATTATTGACGATACGCCGGAGGCTGTGACGATTTCCGGTTTTGATATGGTCCGCCGCGAAATTGCCCGTATCGCGCTTGAGAATCTGATTGCTGATGGACGCATTCATCCGGGCCGCATTGAAGAGGTTGTTGAAAAAGCGAAAAAAGAAATTGAAAACAAGATCAAAGAAGAAGGCGACAAGGCTGCTTTTGATTTAGGGATTCACGGGATGCATCCCGAGCTTCTTAAACTCGTCGGGCGTTTAAAGTATCGTACGAGTTTTGGTCAAAATGCGCTGGTGCACACTAAGGAAGTGGCACGGCTTATGGCGCTTATGGCAACACAGCTGGGATTGGATCCTAAGATTGCGATGCGCACCGGCCTTTTGCATGATATCGGAAAGGTCGTCAGCCAGGAAGCGGAAGAAGGAACGCATGCGATTGTCGGTGCTAATTTAGCCAAGAAGCACGGCGAGAACGACATTGTTGTCAATGCCATTGCCTCGCATCACGACGAGGTTGAGTCGACAACGCTCTATGGAAATATTCTTTGTGCGGCGGATGCGATTAGCGCGGCTCGTCCTGGAGCGCGTGCCGAAACTTTGGAAACTTACGTTAAACGTTTGGAAAGCTTGGAAAAAATCGCTAATTCGTTTAAAGGCGTTGAAAAATCTTACGCTCTTCAAGCTGGACGTGAAATTCGGATTATGGTCCAGCCGGACAAGATCAACGACGATGAAGCCATTGTGATGGCTCGTGATGTGCGCAAACGCGTCGAGCAAGAGTTGGAATATCCGGGACAGATTAAAGTTTTGGTCATGCGTGAAACACGCGCGATCGAATATGCGAAATAAATTTTTCTGTCGACGAATCCTCTTCGCGGTTCAATGAACGGTCCCCGGTCGATTCCCGCCTAAAGGCGGGAGAAAATCGGGGCTGCGTTCAATTCACCGCTTCGAGGAATTCATCGACAGAAGTAAATTAACAAGAAAAGATAGCGCAAACACAATGAACGTTTTATGTATCGGGGACATCGTCGGTAAGGCAGGGCGCCATGCGCTCGAAAAGCTTCTTCCGGGCCTTAAGGAAGAATACGATATTGCTTTTACGATTGTTAACGGCGAAAATGCCGCCGGAGGCGCGGGGTTAACGCCGCGCATTGCCGGCCAGCTTTATCGGGCCGGAACTGATTTTTTGACGCTTGGCGATCATACGTGGGACAAGCATGAGCTTATCGAGTTTTTAGGTGAGGAAAAAAATATTATTCGTCCGGCTAATTTTCCGCAAGGAACTCCCGGAAAAGGCTGGGCGGTTGTGCCGGTAGGAGAGCACAAAATTGGCATTGTAAATCTTTTAGGGCGCGTTTTTATGCGGTATAATGTCGACTGCCCGTTTCGCGCTTTAAAGAGTATTGTCGCCGAAATCAAAAAAGAGACAAAGATCATTTTTGTCGACTTTCATGCGGAGACGACGAGCGAAAAAGTCGCAGCCGGTTTATTTGCCGACGGGGAAATTACAGCGCTTTTTGGAACGCATACGCATATTCAAACAGCGGATGCAAAGGTTTTACCCAAAGGCAGCGCGTATATAACGGATTTGGGGATGACGGGTCCTTATGATTCGGTGATTGGACAGAATAAAGAAAAAATCATTGAACGTTTTTGGAGTGGAATGCCGGTGCGTTTTGAAGTTGCAACAGAAGATCCACAGCTTTGCGGGGTTGTTGTAGAAGTCGATACAAATACTGGTTTGGCCCGCAAGATTACGCCAATACAAAGGAGAATACCATGAGCCCTTGGGATGGACTAAATCGCAGGCGATTTCCGCGCGTCAATTATCCGTGTCAGGTCATTGTCCGCAATGAACAAGACCAAAAAGATGTTATTTTGGCGCATACCGAAAATATTGGCGTCGGCGGCGTGTGCGCGATTCTTAAAAAAGGGCTTGCGATGTTTACGCCCGTCGAGGTTGAATTGGATCTTTTAGATTTTGAAGAGCATGTAAAATGCCAGGGCAAGGTTGTTTGGGCGGTGCGCCGTAAATCCGGTGAAGAAAACAAGCCGATGTTTTATGATATCGGCATCGAATTTGTGGATATCAGCGATTTGGACCGTGAACGCGTTGAAGCCACGGTGCAGCGATTAGTTAAACAAGGGCGCCTTGTTCCAGAAACATAATATTATATGCAAACACCCGCAGAAAATTTAAATTCCACCAGTGTCCCAGCTGCAATTCGTGTCCGTTTTGCACCAAGCCCGACGGGGTTTTTGCATATCGGAGGTGCACGTACGGCCCTTTTTAATTGGATGTATGCCCGCGCGGTAGGCGGCACATTTATTTTGCGCATTGAGGACACAGATAAAGAGCGTTCTAAAACCGAGTATCTTGACGAGATTTTGCGCAGCATGAGTTGGCTTGGGCTTAGCTGGGATGAATTTTACAAGCAAAGCGATCGTTTTGATATTTATCGTCAATACGCTAAGCAGCTTTTAGACGAAGGCAAAGCGTATAAGGATGGGGAAGCGGTGATTTTAAAAATGCTACCGACCCAAGTGAAAATTTTTGACTTGATCCGCGGCGAAATTGTCTTTGATACCGAAACGATCAAAGACCAGGTTTTGATGAAATCCGACGGGACGCCGACCTACAGTTTTGCCTGCGTTATTGATGATGCGCTGATGCAGGTCAGCCATGTCATCCGAGGAGAAGACCATATTTCTAACACACCCAAACAAATCATGATTTATCAGGCTTTGGGTTTTAAGGTGCCAAAATTTGCGCATCTGCCGCTTATCATGGACGAAGAAGGCGGCCGCATGTCCAAGCGTGCGGGTGCGGTTGCTGTCAGCGATTATAAATCCCAAGGATTTTTGCCCGAGGCAATCGTTAATTATCTGATGCTTTTAGGCTGGTCGCCGGGGAATAATCAGGAAAAAGTGGGGCTTGATGCGGCGGTCAAAAAGTTTTCGATAAAGAAAGTCAATAAGGCTGGGGCTGCTTTTTCGATGGACAAGTTAAAATGGCTTAATGGGCAGTATATTAAGGAAATGGAAACGCCTAAATTAGCGCAAGCGATTAAACTATTTTTAACAGAAAAGTATGGCGTTGAAGCAACGGAGTTATCTGATTTGGAAGCTGTTGTAGCTTTGTATAAAGGGCGCATGGATACACTGACGGATTTTTTGGATTGGACGGAATTTTTGTTTAAAGAGGATTATGCAAAAGATCCGCAAGTGCAAGCGGAGTTGGCGGCAAAGAATTTGAAAAAAGAATTTCATTTATTGGCCGAGTCTTTGGAAAAGTTGGACGTCTATGATGTTAAAACGGCCGAAGAGGTTTTTCGTCAAGTCGTCGGCCAGCTTGGGATCAAGGCTGGGGACTTGGTGCATCCGGTGCGAGGAGTCTTGACGGGAAAAGCGGTTGGCCCGGGGCTTTTTGAGACGATGGCGGTTTTAGGAAAAGAAAAAACTGTCCGTCGGTTAAAAGAAGCGTTTGCGTAAGATTTTTATTGCCCTGCGCTGATTTTTCTGAAAAAGATTTATAGAAATCAGCATTAGGGCAAAATTTCTCTAAAGATATTTTTGAATAGTTTATTGTAGTTTTGCCCTGCTTTCGCTGGAAGAGATTTAAGGAAAGCAGGACTGCGGTAAAGCTTTTCTGCAGGGAGAACTAGTAGATTTTGAAGCTTTACCTTGCCCTGTCGTCTAATGGTAGGACATGAGATTCTGGATCTCAGTATTTTGGTTCGAATCCAAGCGGGGCAGTTAAATTTTAGGGAGGCCTTTTGGCCTCCCTAAAATTTATGAGTTCCCGCGCAGTCCCCCGCCAAGCGCAGCGAAGCCAAGGCAAAAGGGCTGAGATAGGACGATTTTTAGATTTAGAATGAAATTTGCTTAAGGAACATTAGATGAAAAAATTGTCCAGCCCTAAGATGGCAATTATTTATGGACTGATTATTTTATTGTTTTCTTTACTGGCATATATTAACAGTTTTCGTAATGTTAATTTTCTTATTGATGATTGGGACAGTATTGTCAACAATGTAAAACTCAGCCAACCTAATTATCTATTTTCTGAATTTTTTCCAAAGCTTGATCCATCTGCCGGTTCCCAGCACTATTACCGTCCATTGATATCCGTTGTTATTGCAATTTCTTATTGGATATGTGGGTTTAATGTTTGCGGTTATCACATGATTAATTGGATATTTCTTTATTTTGCTTGCCTGTCGGTTTATGTTCTCATCGAGCGATATTTTCAAAATTCGTTCTTGGCTTTTATGACGGCTCTTTTTTACGCGATACATCCATTCAATAGTTATATCGTTAATAATGCTTCTGCTGGGTTTTGCGCTTTGCAGTTGGCTTTTCTTTGTTGGTCAGCTATTTTCTTCAAATCTTTTAACGATCAGCCTAAACATTACATTTATTTGTTTGCCAGCATAAGTTTATATGTGCTGGCTTTATTATTTCACGACAATGCTTTGACGTTTCCGTTGTTTCTTTTGGCTTTAAATTTTATTTTTATACGGAACAGTCAGTGGACTCAGTTGTTGTGGAGGATGGTTCCTTACGGGATTGTTTCGTTAATTCTTTATTTGATCAAAAAACATTATTCGGCGGCGATGGGGAATATTCTTATTCCCAAAGAGGGAATCTTTTTTCAATACATTGCGTCAGTCGCCAAGCTGATGCTTTGGTATAGTGAAAAGTTTTTTAGTGGGGCGGATGTTGTTTTTATATGGGCAACTTCACCGGTGAACACTCATTTAATCTGGTGGATATCGGGCTTGTTTTTAGTTTTGTTTTTGTGTCTTAAGATATATTTTTCACAAAAAAGAGATTCTGTCTTTCGATTTGCAGCGGGCAGCTTTTTTCTTTCAACAGTAGTTGTCGCCAGCGCTTGTCGTTTTGAGCCGATGCACGGATGGATCATTGAACCCTCCTGGTTGGCCTTTGCGGCGATTTCTTTCTTTTTAGCTTTAAGCCTTCTTTTAGTAAATCTGCGCGATAGTTTTCCAAAATTTGTTTTTGCTATAATATTTTCTCTTTATACTGGCTTATTGCTTTTTAATAGCTGGGCCTTAAATGATTTATGGTCGACAGAAGAGAAATATTGCACATACTGGGCAAAGCGAGCTCCAGGATTTACAACACCTTTAAGTTATCTGGCGTCATTTTATATGAGAGAAGATGACGCGATAAAGGCTGAAGAAATTCTTCGAAAAGCGCTTAAGCAGTCAGAGCAACCAATTTTGCTCTACAAGCTGGGGATGATTTATTACAGCGCTCAAAAGTGGGACATGGCTCAACAATATTTTAGAAAGGCGCAGGTTCTTTGTCCGGATTCAATAACGCTTCGGCTGTTGTTAAAGGATATTGATGAAAGGAAACAGCCTTAAATTAACAAAATTTATTTTCGTTTTTTATGCGTAAATTATCCTTTCGCGATCCTCTTGTTATCCAGTGGTTAGGGTTTAGCCTGATTGCTTTTGCCGTACTCTGGGCGTACTCTCCGTCGTTATTGCATATTCCGCGAGGGGACCAAATTGGTTACTTGGCGGAAGTCATGCACAAAAATAATTTATGGGACTTAACAGTAGGGTCGTATGATCTTAACCGCCACCGGCATTTTGCGCCCGGTGATCAGCTGCTCTTTCGGCCTGTTGTTTATTATATTTTGGGTGCTGAACAATTCTTTTTTGGAAACAATTTTATACTCTGGCAGTTGTTCGGAATCATTGTTCATCTGGCGGTCATTTGGCAGCTTTTAGCGCTTCTTCTTAGCTTGCGGCCGGGATTTGGCGCGCTGGCAGCAGCCGCTTTTTTTGCATTGCTTAGCAGCAATATGGAAATGGTGATTTGGGATCATGTCAGCAGCTATATGGTGTTTTTGTTTTGTCTATTGAAAATTTTACGTTTGATGCGTTCTGAAAGTTTGCGCACTGTTGATTGGGCTTTGATGGTCGGCATTTTATTTGTGATGTGCTTTTCGCATGAAAGCGGAAATCTTTATAGTTTCGTTATTTTTTTGTGGGCGTGGTTAAGGCATCCTAAGCAGAGAAAAAATGCATGGTTGTTGCTTTTGCCTGTTATCAGTTATTTGGCTGTCAATGCTTGGAATTTTTGGGCTGTGCACGGCGGGATAGCGCCGGAGGCCAAAAGCATTATGAAATTTCCCTTGATTAAAACATTTGTTAATGTCATGACCATGCTTGGCTGGTGGGCGTTTCAGGGGATGTTTCCTTCGCAAGTTGTTTGGATTTTGGGCGATCGCAATATGATCGATCCTAAAATGTCATTTCCGTTTCCCGCGTTTAATTGGAGAGAACCGTTTGTCTGGGTTGCGCTGGCAGCTTTTATGATGACGACCGTTTTATTATTTCGACGGAAAGTGTCAGAAAAAAACAAAGACGCGCATTTTTTGTGGATTAAAAGCGTTGTCTTCTTGCTTTTGATTTTTGTTCTGTTTATTACCGTAGGACGCTCAAACCCCCGCGGGATTGAAGAGACTATTTTTAAGAATGTTTATTATGCGTATTTTTTTTGGCTCATGGCGATTTTGATCGGATTTGCGCTTTTAAGAGGTGCTGTTTTGCAGAAGAAAGACAAAATAATTTTTGTCGTGCTTTTTTGTTTTTTAATATTGCACAACGGCGTGCTTCTGTATCAGAGCAATCAAAAGCAAGCGCTTTTGAGCAATCAAACCCAGGTGCTTTTTAGGACGCTTAATTTGCTCATTGCCAGCAAAAAAGATGAACCGGATTTTTCTTTTTATGTGGCGCCGGATTTTCCGGGGAATTTTAAATGCTTGAATGTCCGTCGAAATGCCGAGGATTCGCAGGATGTGTATTCTTTAGTCGAGATTTTGTATCCCAAATATTTCCGCACCCAAAATCCAAAATATAGTTTTATGACCAGGGCTTTGTTAAATTAGTTTCTCATGATTTATTTCTCGAAAACTGCGCGATTGTCCGGCGTTTGCCCAAGCTTTTAACTTTATAATTCTTGACTTTTATTGGTCGAAACTTAAGATAAAATGTCAGTCGAAAATTGGGTAATTTCAAGGCGGGGTTTGTGATAAACACAATGAACGAAATCGATAAAATAACGGCTGTGATCTTTGCTTCTATTGATGAAATAAATGAGTCTTTGCCGGCGGGAAAGAAAATTTCAAAATCACTAGAAACGTCCTTGGTCGGCCCGGGAAGCGCGCTTGATTCCTTAGGATTAATTCTTTTGATTGTTGCCATCGAAAGAAAATATAGTGACGCGTTTGGGAAAAGAATTTCTTTGAGTGATCAGTTGATGATGTCGGTTGAACATAATCCCCTCAAGACGCTTGCGACTTTGCAAGATCATATTCTTAAATTTACAACTTAAAAAATTTTAATGCCTAAAGAGATCATTCGCATTTTGTTGATGTCAGATTTTAATATTGATGTCCTGCGCGCCTATTTACAAAATAGCCCGATGGCTTTAGGTGATGTTTTGACTGCGCCTTTTGGGCAGGTTGTGCCCATCTTGATTGATCAGAACCATCCTTGTTGGACGCCAGAGCTTCATTGCGTTATGATCTGGACCCAACCCGAAAAAATCATTCCGGCTTTTGCTGACGTTTTGCGTTTTAAGCGTGTGCCTCTTTCAATAATACTTGGCGAGGTTCACCATTTCGCGGATTTAATTGCCGCCGCCCAAGAGAAGGCGCAGCTTTTTTTAATTCCTTCTTGGGAAATTCCTTCGAATTTTAGGGGGTATGGTGTTTTGGACATGAGGGATCCTTTAGGGGTTCGCTATATTCTTGCTCAAATGAACATGGTGATGGCTCAACGATTGAGTCAAATAAAGAACGCATATTTTTTAGATTCACGCTCTTGGCTTTCCTCGGCGGGAGAACATGCCTTTAATCTGTCCTTGTGGTATCTTAGCAAAATTCCTTTTAGTCAGGAGGTTTTTAAAAAGGCTTCGGCGGATATTTTGGCAATTTTAAGCAATGCTTATGGTGATGCAAAGAAAATTATTATTGTCGATCTCGACGAAACATTATGGGGCGGAATTCTTGGAGAGGTTGGGTGGCAAAATATTCGTCTTGGCGGACATGATCCTCTGGGAGAAGCTTTCTGTGATTTTCAGCAGGCGCTAAAATCATTTCGGGATCGTGGCATTTTATTGGCTGTTATCAGCAAAAATGACGAGGCTCTTGTGCGAGAAGCCTTTATGCGTCGCCCTGAAATGATATTAAAAATTGAAGATTTTTCTGCGCTGCGCATTAACTGGAAAGACAAGGCCGAGAATTTGATGGATCTTACGCAAGAGCTTAATTTAGGATTGGCTTCTTGCGTTTTTATCGATGATAGTCCCGCGGAGCGTTTGCGAATAAAAGAGGCTTTGCCTGAAGTTTTTGTTCCTCAGTGGCCAGAGGATAAGTTGCTCTACAAAAAAACATTGATGGAGCTTTCCTGCTTTGATACTTTGGCGATAACCAATGAAGATCTGGGGCGCAGTGAACTTTATGCTCATCAAAAAGAGCGCCGTGATCTTAAAGAGAGCTTAGGGTCGGTTGCCCAGTGGATTAAAACTTTGGACATTAAAGTTATTGCACAGCGGTTAAATGAAGCGGATCTTCCCCGGGCCACGCAATTGTTAAACAAGACTAATCAAATGAATTTAACGACGCGACGGATGTTAGAAAAGGACTTTTACGGCTGGGCTAGCCAAGAAGGACATTTTGTTTGGACTTTGCGGGTGGCTGACAAATTTGGAGATTATGGATTGACAGGGATAGTCAGTTTGGCTGTGAGTGATACCGTCGGGAATGTTTGTGATTTTGTATTAAGTTGCCGCGTCATTGGGCGAAAAATTGAAGAGCTCATGCTTGGAATTGTTATTGAGCAAGCTCAAAAAGCGGGGATTAAAGAACTTCTGGCGCAATATATTCCAACCGATCGCAACAAGCCGTGTTTGGAATTTTTTAATTCTTTGAATTTTAAGTGTCAGGAAAATTTATTTTCTTGGGATATGAAAAATTCGTATTCTTACCCAGAAGAAGTTAGTTTTACTCGAAAGTGAGTCGGGGTGCATAATGTTAGAAAAGTTTTTTAGGTGGGTTATTTTTGGCCAAACACAATTTTTCCCGCACAAGGTTTTTAAAGAGGTGATTTTTTCGTCGATTCGTCGCGGCGGATTGCTTATGATTCCCGCGCAAAGTTTGGAAAAAAGCAAAGGATTGGTTTGTGTTTACTCAGACCCAGAGCGGGCGGCTGTTGTCGAGCTGGTCAACAAGGTCAAAGAGGAAGTTCCATTTCTTTTGACGGTCAATGAGGCTTATCAGTTATATATGAGCATTAAGCAGGTTTTAAAGATTCAAGGGGATATTGCCGAAGTTGGGGTTTATCATGGCGGGTCCGCTAAACTTATTTGTGAGGCGAAAGGCGAAAAGTTTTTGCATCTGTTTGATACTTTTTCTGGTCTTCCGCAGGTTGATCCGATTGATCAAACGCATTTTCAAAAGGGGCAATACAGCGCGTCGCTCTCTGGTGTTAAAGAGTATCTTAAAGGATATTCGCAGGTTTCTTTTTATCCCGGCATTTTTCCTCAAACCGCAGAGCCTATTAAGGACAGGCGTTTTGCTTTTGTCAATCTCGACGTGGATACTTATGAAAGCACAAAAGCTTGTTTTAATTTCTTTTATCAGCGGATGAATGCTGGGGGCATTATTTTTTGTGATGATTATAACTATGCGCCAGGGGTCAAGAAAGCGGTTGATGAGTTCTTTTTTGATAAACCTGAGCCCGTTATTGAGATGCTGGGCTCTCAATGCCTGATGGTCAAATTATAGCCGCCGGTTAATCTGGAGTAAGTTTTTTATGTTGTTTAATTCTTTTGAGTTTCTTGTTTTTTTTGTTTTAGTTTACAGCCTTTATTTGATTTTTAATCATAAATGGCAAAACAGCCTTTTGTTTGTTGCCAGTTATTTTTTTTATGGTTTTTTGGATTGGCGCTTTCTTTTGCTTATTATGGCGTCGACGATTTTGGATTTCTTCTGTGGCATTAAAATATCCGAAGCCCAACAACAAAGAGAAAGGAAGCTTTTTCTGTTTTTGAGTCTCGCGGGAAATCTTTGCATCCTCGGATTTTTTAAATATTTCAATTTTTTCCTAGACAACTGCATGGCTGTGCTCGAATTGCTGCATATTTCTGTTCCGTCGATTAGCTTAAAGATTTTTCTTCCGATTGGGATATCCTTTTATACTTTTAAGACGATGAGCTATACGATTGATATTTATCGTCGGGAAATAATTCCAACTCGAAAATTCTTTGATTACGCGCTTTTTGTCGCTTTTTTCCCTCAGCTTTTGGCGGGCCCCATTGAGCGGGCCAAGCATCTGCTCCCACAGATTGCAAAATCTCGGCGAGTTACTTTAGCCCTTTTTCTCGAGGGAGCTCATCTGATTTTTTATGGGATGTTTTTAAAGATTTTTATTGCTGACAATCTGGCCAAAATCGTTGAGCCCATTTTTAATCCTTCGGCTTTACCCAGCGGTGCAGAAGTGCTTTTCGCTTCCTATGCTTTTTGCTTGCAAGTTTTTTGCGATTTTGGAGGGTACAGCCATATTGCTCGCGGGTTAGGCAAGCTGATGGGTTTTGAAACGATTATTAATTTTCGGCAACCATTTTTTGTTACAAACCCGCAAGATTTTTGGAATCAATGGCATATGAGTTTGAGCCATTGGATCCGGGATTACGTTTATTTTCCTGTTTTTATCGCCCTGAAGAATATTTCAGGTAATGTTCGTGTTTATATAACGATTTTAATTACGATGACGATTATGGGTTTTTGGCATGGCGCCGCGTGGAAATATATTTATTGGGGAATTTATAATGGTTCTGTTTTGTTAATTTACATGGGTTTCCGCGGCAAATTCCGTTCTCCGGTCCTTTTTTCGTCGCCTTGGATAAGCAAGGCTTTTTTATTTATTCGCATTGTGATTATGTTTCATGTCACCATGCTGGGTTTTTTGATCTTTCGTTCGGCTGGATTTATTCATATTGGTTTGCTGACACAAAATCTTTTTTTTAATTTTGATCTTAATGAAAACGCGCTTGGCCTGTTGCAAAAGTTGGTTGTTTTTTCGATTCCTTTGTTGCTTGTTCAGCTTGGCGAGTGGCGGACTAACGACGAGCTTTTCTTGTATAGACAGCATTGGATATTAAAGATATTTTCTTATGCTTTGATGACGTACTTGATGTTGGGGTTCGGGGTTATGACGGCGGAACAATTTATTTATTATCAATTTTAATATGAAACTGTCAAAGTTGCCTATATTTTGGAGAGCTTTTTTGAAAATCTCTCTATTTTTTATTTTTTTAGAAGGAATTCTTCGCTTGGGAGGGGTTCTATTTATTTCCATGCAAGAATTTTACAATTGGCGAAATATTAAAACTAATAATGAGTTTCGGATTCTTTGCTTAGGTGCGTCAGAAACAGCCGTCGGCGGGCGCAATACGTATCCTAGTCAATTGCAAGAAATTTTAAGTGCTAGTTTTTTGGACAGGAAAGTCGCCGTGATTAATCATGGCATTCCCAACGCTAATACTTCGATGGTTGCCGGACAAATCGAGGAGCTTATTAAGAAATATCGCCCAGATGTTATTACAACATTGTTGGGCGCTATTGATACTTATACGCCAACTTCTTCGACGATGTTTCTTCCGAAGCCGAACAATATTTTGACTAAACATTTTCATGTCGCTCAAATGATTGCAGATTTATGGCAGCAAACGCTTCGCGCCAGAGCGATGCCCCAAAGCCACCCGCAGACAATAGGGCTATCCAAGAATCAAGAAAAGATGGGTGAACAATTTGAGCGAGCTTTAAAAATAAATCCCAGCGCGCGCGCTTACACGGAAGTTGGACAATATTATCGCGCAATTAATCAGAGTGAAAAAGCTTTGGGATATTTTGAAAAGGCGGTTGCTCTGGACCCGCATAATTATAAGGCGTGGTATTTTATTGCGAAACATTATCTTCAACTCGTTGATTATTCGCGCGCGATTGACGCTTTTGCTAAGGCTTTGCGTTTTTGTCCAAACTCGATGGCGTCGGACAAAACCTTGTTTTATAGCCACTTAGGGAATTGCTATCATGATACAGGGCAATATGAATTAGCAATTGCTAATTATCAAGAGGCGCTATCTTTTTATCCGGGAAATTATATTTTTTACAATGGATTGGCCGGATGTTATGTTCGAAGAGGGCAATATGAATTAGCAATTGCTAATTATCAGAAATCGCTGAGTATAAAATCGGACGAAGCCGAATCTTGGCTGCAGCTTGCCTATTGTTATCGCGCCTTAGGAAACGTTGCATCTGCGCAGAAGATATTGTCGAGAGCCATTCAGAGTAATCCTCACAAAAAGATATTTTATACGCAATTGGGGGCTTATTTTATTGAAGATAAAAAATATGCTTTGGCACAAGAGGTTTTTCTTACGGCATTAAAAATTCCCGATGAAAAAAGTCTGGAAGATGATTTTTATGTCGGCACAGACGTGGAGAGCCTTTCTGGTTTAATTACTGTTTATACCGCTCAAAATCAGCTGGAAAAAGCACAAAAGTTAAAGGCGCGGTTAAACAGTTATGAAAATACTTATAATCAGGAAACAAAAAAATATTATCAAAAAATCTTGGATGTTTCTTCTGCTAACCGGATTCCTTTGGTTGCCGTACAATATCCAAATCTTAATATTAATCAGCTAAAGCTCATGCTGGGTTCCTCGTCCAATGTTATTTATGTTGATACCCAGACGTCGTTTAAGGCAGCGTTAAAGCAGGCGACCTATTATGATTATTTTCGGGATCGGATTTTTGGCGATTTCGGTCATTTCACGCCAAGAGGAAGCAGGCTGATGGCACAAAATATTGCTGATGCGATTTTACAAAATGTTTTACCGCAACACCCTGTTCTCAAAAAGACTTCTGCGACATTATCTCGTTGATAAAAATACATTTTGGATGTGGAAGGCTTTGTTTATTATCCGCGCGGGGCATGCGGGTCATTGAGCGGATGCTTGCGTGAATCGTGGAACGGATCGGCGAGTTTAAATTTTCTAAAAATTTTGTAGGCGTGCAGATAAGCAATGAGCAGGCACGTGGCGAACATCAGGATCACGGACGCCAAAAGGATCAAAACTTTGGTAAGAATCGTTGTCTTAACTTCTCGAGGCCCAATAATTTCGACGCGAGGCCGACTAGAAATTTTGTTTTCTTGCTTTTCAACAATTGGAACATTGCTAAGTAGAGTATTTTCCATAGTTAATTGATGGTAAAGTCGCTTTTATAAAAAAGCTCATGGCGCAAATGACGGACTAACCCTAAGTCCGGCGCGAAATTATACATTTTATTATTCAATTTTTGGGTGTAGTAATAGCTGACAGGTTTAGAAAGACGTGTTGCAATATACCGCAGGCTTTTGTTGTGTAAGCTTCCCATAACATTTTCGAGTGCATGAGCCAAAATGCTCATGTAAGAAATGTTCCCTAATTTCATACGGCCTTTTAAGTCAAACCAGGGATTTCTTCGTCCGGCCAAATCGTAATCGTCAAAAATCCAGTCGCCCCACTCTTCTAATGATTGCGGGGGAATAAGTCCATGCTTTAAGGACAAGTTAAAATCCGGGGTCCCCGGAAGCGGTGTAAAAATAGCCATCGTCTCAAGCTGGGCTCCGGGATTTTCTTTTTTGATGCGAAAGCCAAGGTCAATCGTCTGGTTGATTTCTGCAAATGTTTCCGTCGGATAGCCGACCATAAGCCCAAAGACCGGTGTAATTCCAAACTTTTTGCAGCGTTCATTTGAATCAAGCGTCTGTTGGACAACAATGCCTTTGGTCATCAAATCCAGAATACGCTGCGATCCGGACTCAGCGCCAAACTTTAAGGTATGCGCGCCTGAACGTTTGAGAATATCAATGTCCTGGTCGGACGCTTTCATAAAAACATCCGCCCGCGTTCCGGAGGTATAAAAACTCAAGTTAAATTCTTTGTCGATAAATCCCTGGCAAATATCCGTGGCGCGTTTGCGGTTGATGTAGAATTCGTCATCGCGCAGCCATATCCCGTCGAGCTTAAAACGCTTGATTTCATCCTCAATGCGCGCCAACGTTTTGTTGACCGAGACAGCACGCCATTTTCTCTCGCGCAGCGAAGCGCTCGAACAAAATCCGCAGTTAAAAGGACAGCCGCGGCTGGTTTGTCCGATATCCAAAACCCGTGTTTTGGAATTGACGTACATATCGCGGTGAATATATTTTTCGACGGGAATCAGTTCCCACGGCGTGGGAAGAAGCGATTCGACATCCAAAAGTGGTCGGCAATCGGTTTTGACAAATGTCGGGCCGTCCTTGTACATAATTCCTTTAACGCTTCTAAGGCTGCGTTTGTGCGCCAAGGCTTCGACGAGCTCGATAAAAGTTTCGTCACCCTCCCCGATGGCAACAATATCGACATTTTTGTGCTTGAGAGTTTGCTCTGCCGCCACGGAAGGATGGCAACCACCCCAAACCAACGGGACTTTGTTGCCAACGATGTCGCGCACCATTTGTGCGAGTTTAAGTGCATAAAGAATTTGTGTCCCAGTCATCGAAGAGATGCCGACACAAATAGTATCCGTTGATAAATAATTTTCGAGAATTTCTTGGGTAATCGATTCGACGCGCTGGTCGAGGATTTTAACACTGTAGCCGGCTGCAAGAACAGGGGCGGCAATTGTCAGTAAAGCGTGTGGCGGGGCGATGGTGGACCCAAAGTCCATTCCTGTTTTAGGATACAGAAGAAGAACCGCTGGCTTTTCTTTTTGACTGATCATTTAGATAAAAAATATTTAATTTTTTAAAATGCAACGCAACAGCGAAATGCAGTATATCAAAAAACATTTTAAATTGTACAATTTATTTTTTAAACTTATACGTAGTTCTACGTATATGATTTCTTGTCCCTTGACTTGTCGTCTTGTGGGTGGATAATAGCAAATATTCTTCATGATTTTTAGCGAAGTTTTTTCAAGCCATAGGTTTTTGTCACGTTGAAAAATAAAATAAAAACATTCTTCAAGTTTTTCATCCCGTTTGGAATCTGGTGCTTTCTTTTTAAGCCTATTTTCTTGAGGGAGGCTTTTATTGGTTTTGAAACACTGCATATTTATGCGGTTGTTAAGTTCTATGTCGACAATGTGAAGCTTGGCGTTTTTCCTCTGTGGGATCCGTTTGTTATGTGGGGCGCTCCGACGCAAATCCTTCTAAATTATGTTGGGATCTTTAATCCTCTTTGGCTTTTGACGATTATTTTCAATACATTGGGCTTAAGTTTTTATCCGTCTTTTTTGTATACGATCAGTGTGTATTTTTGGATCGGACAGTTAGGGTTTTATCTATTAGCAAAAATTATTTTGAAGGATGGACGCGCCGCATACATAGCTTTTCTATTGTTTTTGTTTTCGACAATAAGTCTCTCGATGTTTGGTCAGTTTCACACCCCGCTGATTTATATCCCTGCGATATGGTTCTTTTATTTCCTGATTTCTTTTTTTAAAAAACCTTCTTGCTTGATGTTGGCAGGGCTTATTTTTGCGGCGTCATTGATTTTGACGTCTTATTTGCCGTTTTATTTTCTCACGGTTTTTATTATCAGCGCGGCGGGGACACTGTTTTTTAATTTCCCTGCAATAAAAACAGTCTTTACGCCGATAGCTGAATTTATTTATCGACGCGTGACGTTAGTTGTTTTCTTCTTTGGAGTTCTTGTCCTTGCGGTTATTCCCGGCTACCAAGCGTACCAAAGTACCGTTAGCAATCAAGTGGTTGCGCCTTTTCGAAATGGGGCCGGTCAAAAAAACGTAGGGGTTGATTTTATGGATTACGAGAAAGTTTCCAAGATTGGTTTTGCGAGCCGGATGGATATCGAAGATCTTTATGCGAATTTGGACAGCATCCAATACGGGGACGATTGCTTTTTTTATGTCTCTCTTTTTGTTTATATAGTTTTAATTTTGGGAGCAGTGCTTAGCATGACCAAAGTTCTCGCGGTTTGCCTGGGGGCGGCTCTGATACTATTTCTTTTGATGATGTCGTCGGGCGCAGGATTGCATCGGTTGGCATTTGATCATGTTGTTTATTTTAAGTTAATACGCAATATGCATTTTTTTCTTCCTTTTTTTCTGGGGGTTTTAACATTATTTGTTTCTGAGCAAATCCGTATTCTTTTTGAAAAGCGCAAGGTTATTATTGAGAAATATCGCATTTCGTTTTTTGTTTTTCTTGTCTTGGTCCATCTTGGTCTTGCGGGTTTTTTAGGTAGTCAAAAAAATATTATTGTTTCTTCGTTTTTAGCTTTAGGGTTAAGTTTTTTGTTCTGGTCCGTATTTGTTTTTGACAAAAAACGCAAAAACGAAGCTTTGTTAGTGGCCCTACTGTTTTTAAGCATTGTTGTCCAGCCGTTTGAAGTGATTTGGCGGCATAATCAAAGTGGGCGACGGGCTTCTTCCTATACAAGCTATATGAGCAAAGAATCGACTGTGGATTGTCTTGCCGTTTCTTCTGTTAAGCCGGTTTTTGTTTATACGCGGATGAATTTAGCGCAGGCCACCAGTAGCGACAATGCTGAGATATCGCGCATTAAGATGACAGATGCGACTCGGTTTTATGAAAACGGTTTTCCGACATTTTGGTCTTATGAATTGACGGTGAAAGTTCCCTTTGATGATTTGCAGAAATATACAGCCAATAAATTTTATATTTATGATGCCGTCGATATTTTAAGAAATATTGGGAATTTTCAAGACCTTGCAAACAGTTTTAGAACAGAACGCAATGTGGCTTTTGTTGCTCCTGGAGAGAGTGTGGAGCAATTGTCCGGCTTGATGACAAAAATCCCTGCGGCGCTTTTAAAACCAGTTTCGATTGTCCGCGGCCCTTCTGACTTATTTAAGGTGCTTTCCTTTGATGTCAATTCAATTAAGATCCAGACGCATTTTCCCGACGAGAAGTTTTTGGTTTATACAGACAGTTATCATAAAGATTGGAAGGCATTAATCAATGGAAAGCCGGCTGTTATTTATCGAGCGAATATGGCCTTTAAGGGAATATATTTGCCGCCGGGGGTTAATGAAATTGATTTGCAGTATAGGCCGGCTGATGTGTTGTTTAGTTCTGTTTGGCTTGCGATTGTTTTGGTGTTTCTTTTGATTTATCTTTTGTGGCTAAGAATAAAGGAAAAATAAATTCATGTTGCGGGCCGGTGTTTTCTTTTTTCGTCAATGTTTTTCCCGTGTGGGCGCGTATTATTGCCTGATTGGACTGTTGCTTGTTTTATGCGTTGATGTCGAAAAGGTCAAATTGGCGCGTGTAAATTTTTTGCAAGATTCCGCAGAGTATCCGGTTATGTATTTGACCCGCCGCGCTGTTTTTGACCAAAAAGAGTTTCGGCGTGCCAAAAAATATTATCAAGCTATTTCTTACGCGATCTCTTATTATGAAAAAAGTGACATGGTTTTTAAGCCGACGGCCTTAAGCCGCGTCTATGCGATGATGGCCACGTGTGATTATTATCTTAATAACACCGAGGAGGCGCTTGTGTATTTTAAAAAAGCCATTGAGCTTGAGCCCAAAGAGTTTTGGTTAAATTATAATTTGGGACTTGTTTATTTTAAGCGGGGTCAATACACTATGGCAAGTGAGCATTTTGCAAAATCTGCGCGATTGACACAAAAAGATCTTCAGGAGAGCATGCAATTGGATTATATTCAGTTGTGGCCCAAGGAGTTGGCAGAGAAGTACAGAGCTTTGAGCGTTCTCATTTTTCGTAAGGTCGTTGACAATAGTTATAAATTGATAGCTCTTAGTAATAAGCGGATCAAGAATGCTCAGGGTAGTACAAAATCAGGGTCTGGGCAAGCGATCGATGGGCTGGCTGATAATTTTGATTTGTTTTATAATGTTTCGCTTAATTTTGTACCGATTGGACAAGAGAAGTTTTTTATCAGCAAACACCATAGCCTTAAAAGCGTTCGGTAGCGTATTGATTAATAAATTTCTTAATCGAGGAGGAAAAAATGTTTTTTAGGTTTTTGCCAAAAGATTTTAATTTTTTTGAATTATTTAATAAGCAGGTCGACCATGCGGTTGAGGCGGCCAAGACCTTAAGAGAAATTGCGGTAACGCCTGGGGTTATCTCAGAAGCGCATTTTAAACGTATTCAGATTTTGGAACATCAGGGCGATGAAGCTTGCCATGAAATTATGGAGCGGCTTAACAAGACGTTCATTACGCCTTTTGATCGCGAAGATATTCATGCTTTGACTAAAGAGCTCGACGACATTATTGATATGGTTGACGCTTTGGTCGTGCGGATTAAGATTTATAAGATTGAAGGCGGCAACAAAAATCTTATCGATTTTGCAAAAATCATTGAAGAGTCGATTTGGGCGGTTGCGGCAGCGGTCAAGGGACTTAGCTCGATGAAAAATTCCAAATCTATTTTAGAGTCCTGTGTTGAGGTTAATCGATTGGAAAATGTCGGGGACGCGATGCGCGATGCGGTTATTATGGATCTTTTTGAGACGGGAAAAGATGCGATTGCCATTATTAAGTGGAAAGAGATTTATGAGGATGCCGAAACGATTTTGGATATTTGCGAAGATGTTGCGCACGTTGTTGAATCTATTCTTGTTAAGCAGGCATAAGTATGACGGAAACGATCATTTTTTTAATTATTCTGGCGCTTCTATTTGATTTCTTAAACGGATTTCATGATTCAGCCAATTCGATTGCCACGATTGTTTCTACGCGCGTTTTATCGCCGCGGCTGGCGGTCATTTGGGCGGCCTTTTTTAATCTCGTCGCGTATTTCTTTTTTGGACATCATGTGGCTAACACAATCGGCAAAGGCATTATCGACATTGCCATTATTGATCAGGCGGTTGTTTTTGGGATTTTGATTGGTGCTTGCGGATGGAATATTATTACATGGTATTTTGGTTTGCCGACCAGCTCGTCGCATGCGCTTATTGGCGGGATGATCGGTGCCGCTTTGGTCAAGGCTGGGCCTAGTGCACTTGTCTCCAAGGGAATTTTAAAAACAGTGACGTTTATTTTCGTTTCGCCAATTGTTGGGTTGTTGTTGGGCCTTTTGTTTGGAATTGCTGTTCATTGGATTTTTCACAAAAGTGTTCCTGGCAAAGTGGATCATTTTTTTCGTAAAGGGCAGTTGGTTTCAGCCGCGTTTTATAGCATGGGCCACGGCGGCAATGACGCACAAAAAACGATGGGGATTATTGCAAGCTTATTGTTTAGCGCCGGCTTATTGGGAAAAGAATTTCATGTCCCCGGCTGGGTCGTTATTGCGTGTTATACAGCGATTTCGCTTGGGACGATGTTTGGCGGTTGGCGAATTGTCAAAACCATGGGACAAAAAGTCGCGAAATTGCGTCCCGTAGACGGGTTTTGCGCGGAGCTTGGCGCGGCGGTCACGCTGTTTACTTCGTCTTCGTTTGGAATTCCGGTCAGCACGACGCATACGATTACCGGTGCAATTATGGGCGTCGGATCTTTGCGTCGATTAAGCGCTGTGCGCTGGGGTGTTGCGGGTCGAATTATTTGGGCGTGGATCATCACGATTCCCTGCGCCGCCTCGATTTCGGCTCTGGCGTATTTGTTGGGAAAAAATATCTTTCTGCATTAACTCTTTCTTTTTAAGGGTTTATATTCCTCTTGAAAAATTTTTAAAAATAATTCTTGACAAAAAATTTTTTCAAATGTATTCTCTATAAAATCCATAGGGAAATAGGAAAGATGATTTCTAAGAAAACAAAATACGGTTTAAACGCTTTAATTTACTTGGCTAAGCATTATCGCAGCGGCCCTGCGCTGATTGCTGATCTTGCCAAAGAAGAGCGTATTCCTAAAAAATTTCTTGAAGCCATTTTGTTGGAACTCAAGAAACAGGGAATCTTAGAAAGCAAAAAAGGCAAGGGTGGAGGATACGCCCTTTCGAGGCACCCAAAAGACATAAAAATGGGACAAGTGATTAGAATTCTTGATGGCCCTTTGGCTCCTGTGGCGTGTGTTAGCCAAATCGCTTATCGGAAATGCGATGAGTGTCGCGAGGAAAGTTGTTGTGGCATACGCATAGTAATGAAGGAAGTCCGTGATGCGATCGCAAATATTCTCGACAAAACAAGTTTGGAAGACGTTATTGAAAAAACAGACAGCAAAAATTCAGGCATGAGTTCGAATTATCAAATCTAATACAAGAACAGATATATAAAGGAGAATGGAATGCAAAAGTTTAAAGGTTTTTTAATGGCATTGTTGATTTTAGGAGGAGCTTCTCCATTAATAGCTTGGGCATCCGATGGGCCAGAGTCAGTGCAATCGACTCCTGCAGCGGATTCTTCATCAACGTCTGCAATCGAGAAGCGGCTTGAAGGCTTAGAGCAGGAAATCGCGGTTCTCAAGCGGCAATTGGAAGTTAAAAAGGAAGAAGAAGGAAAAAAGACAGCAGAAACGCCGATTGTTACCGCAAATGTCAAAGACGGCTTTAGTATTAAAAACGCGGATGAAAGTTTTAAATTAAAACTTCGCGGCTATGCTCAGACGGACGGCCGTTTTTTCTTTTATGACAAAAAGAATCTTGGCGTCAATGATACCTTTAGCGTTCGTCGGGCGCGCTTGATTTTTGAAGGCACTGTCGGCAAGATTTTTGATTTTTACATCATGCCGGATTTTGGAAGCGGTGCTTCAACGCTTGTTGATGCGTATAGTGAAATCAAGTTTTCGCCGGCGCTTAAGTTAAAAGGCGGTAAATTCAAAGTGCCTTTTGCTCTCGAGCGTTTTCAATCGGATAGTGCAAATAATTTTAGCGAAGTCGGTTTGCCAAGCAATTTAGCGCCGAATCGCGAAGTTGGTTTTCAGTTGTCAGGCGATCTTTTTAAGGAAACCGTAAATTACAACGTCGGTATTTTTAACGGTTCTGCGGATTTGGCCAGCTCAACCGGCCAGGATACGGACAACAATAATGACAAAGATGTTTTGGGTCGCGTGTTCGTTTCGCCGTTTAAAAATAAGGGGCCCGAGTTTTTTAAAGGTCTAGGCATCGGGCTTGCCGGTTCTTTTGGACACAATGAAGGATCGACGATTCCGACGTATAAGTCTACAGGTCAGGCGAGTATTTTTAGTTATTCTTCAGGGATTACCGCCGACGGACTTCATGCGCGTTTGACTCCGCAAGTTTCTTTTTATAATGGCTCTCTGGGACTCTTGGGAGAATATATTCAGTCAAATCAAAAAGTTGTTCGCACCAGCGGTGCGAGCATTATTCGCGGGACGTTTGAAAATACGGCATGGCAAATTTCCGGAAACTATGTGTTGACCGGGGAATTGGCGACGTTTAAAGGTGTGACGCCGCGAAATAATTTTGATTTGGCCAAAGACACTTGGGGAGCATTTGATGTTGTGGCCCGCTATGGTCATTTGTCGATTGACAACAGTATTTTTGACAGCGGCTTTGCCAGCCTTAGCAGTTCAGTTTCGGGCGCGGATGCCTGGGGCGTCGGAGCCAATTGGTATTTGAGCAAAAATTATCGGATTTCTTTAGGCTTTGAACAAACTCGATTTGATCGTGGCGCTACCGTCGGCGATCGCAGAACCGAAGATGTTGTTTTGACCCGCTTTCAGGTTTCTTACTAAACAGATTAATAAAAAATTCCCGGTTTATGGGATTTTAAAGGAGAAAAAAAGTGCGTAAAATATTCTTGATGATTTTAGCGCTGGCTGTTTTTGGCGCAAATGTTCCGCAGGTTTTTGCTGCCAAACCAAAGGCGCTTTTAAATGTTTCTTATGACCCGACGCGTGAACTTTACGAAGAGTACAACAAGGCTTTTATCAAACATTGGCAAGAGTTAACCGGAGAAATGCTTGAAATCAATCAGTCTCACGGCGGCTCAGGCAAACAGGCGCGTGGCGTTATCGATGGCTTGGAAGCGGATGTTGTAACGCTGGCTCTTGCGTATGATATCGATTCGATTGCCGAAAAGTCGGGGTTTCTTTCAACAAAATGGCAAGAGCGTCTGCCAAACAATAGCTCGCCGTATACGTCAACGATTGTTCTTTTGGTGCGCAAAGGCAATCCTAAAAATATCAAAGACTGGGACGATTTAGCCAAGCCCGGGATTAATGTGGTCACGCCAAATCCCAAAACTTCCGGCGGGGCGCGCTGGAATTATTTGGCTGCGTGGGGTTATGCGCTTAAGAAATGGGATAATGACCAAGTCAAGGCGCAGGATTTTTTAAAAGCGATTTTTAAAAATGTGTCTGTTCTTGACTCCGGCGCGCGCGGCTCTACGACGACGTTTGTCGAGCGGGGGATTGGCGATGTTTTTATTTCGTGGGAAAATGAGGCGTATTTGGCAGTTAATCAATTAGGTAAAGACAAGTTTGAAATTGTGATTCCATCGGTCAGTATTTTGGCCGAGCCGCCGGTTGCTGTTGTCGAGCGCAATGCCAGCCGTCACGGAACGCTTAAAGCCGCAGAAGAATATTTAAAGTATCTTTATTCAGAAGAAGGGCAGGAAATTGCGGCAAAGAATTATTATCGTCCGCGTTCTGAAGAAATTGCTAAACGATATACCGAAAATTTTAAGCCGGTCAATTTGTTTACAATTGATGAGGTTTTCGGCGGCTGGCAAAAAGCGCAAAAAACGCATTTTGCGGATAAAGGAACGTTTGACCAGATTTATCAATGAGCACATGATTTGCATAACGAAGTGAACAGAAGTCATTAGTGCGGAAATTAAATATAAGAAGGTTGCTTTTTCGTCTTAGGCGAGTTTGGCGAGCATGGTCCCGCCCAATCATCGGGACAACGCGAGACATTGTTTGAGCATAAGACTTTAAGGTATCCTTTCTAAAAAATAATATGTCTCTCTTAAAACAAAAATCTACGCTTCCTGGGTTTAAGCTTGCTTTAGGGTACACGATTTTTTACCTAAGCTTGATTGTTTTAATTCCATTGTCGATGCTTTTTTTGAAAACATCGACGATGGGTTGGGGGCATTTTACTGAAGTAATTCTAAGCCCACGGACCCTTTCTGCGTATCGGCTAAGTTTTGGCGCAAGTTTTGTGGCCGGCTTGATCAATGTTGTTTTTGGATTTTTGATCGCGTGGGTTTTGGCGCGCTATCAATTTCCGGGGAAAAAAATTATTGATTCTCTCGTTGATTTTCCCTTAGCACTTCCGACGGCGGTTGCCGGGATTGCGTTAACGTCGCTGTATGCGCAAAATGGCTTCATCGGAAAACATCTCTATGCGTTAGGCATACAATCGGCTTACAGTCCTTTGGGGATCACGCTGGCGCTGATTTTTATTGGTTTGCCTTTTGTGGTGCGTACCCTTGAACCGGTTTTGCAGGAATTTGACGGCGAGCTGGAAGATGCTGCGGCGAGTTTGGGCGCCAATCGCTGGCAGGTTTTTGTAAAAGTCATTTTCCCAACACTTGTTCCGCCTTTGATTACTGGTTTTGTTTTAGCGTTCGCGCGCGGCATTGGCGAGTACGGTTCGGTTATTTTTATCGCCGGAAATATGCCTGGCAAAACAGAAATTGCGCCATTGTTGATTATGACAAAATTAGAGCAATACGATTATCCGGGAGCGACTGCGATTGCGGTTGTGATGCTTTTGGTTTCTTTTGTGATGCTTGCGGTTATTAATAGTTTGCAGGCTTTCTCTTCAAGAAAAATAGGAATGAATTAAAATGGCCAGCCGCAGTGAACCGACTTGGGTGCGTTGGATTTTAATTGGGATAGCTTTAGTTTTCTTAGGGTTTTTTATTTTTTTACCGTTAACAATGGTTTTTACGACGGGGTTTGGCAAAGGAATAGAAATTTATTTTAAGTCCATCAATAATCCGGATGCTTTATCCGCAATCCGTTTGACAGTTGTAACGGCGCTTGTTGCGGTTGTGCTTAACGTGGTTTTTGGGATTGCCGCGTCGTGGGCAATTGCCAAATTTGATTTTTGGGGAAAAGGTTTTTTGACGACACTCATCGATTTGCCATTGTCCGTGTCGCCGGTTATTTCGGGGTTGGTCTATGTGCTGATGTTTGGCGCTCAGGGCGCTTTCGGGCCGTGGTTAATGGAAAGGGGAATCAAAATTATTTTTGCCCCGCCGGCGATTATTCTCGCGACGATTTTTGTCACGTTCCCGATGGTTGCGCGTGAACTTATTCCGGTCATGAAAGCGCAGGGCAACGAAGAAGAAGAGGCGGCCATCACGTTAGGGGCAAGCGGGTTTCAAACATTCTTGCGGGTGACATTGCCCAATATCAAATGGGGTCTTCTTTATGGCATTATTCTTTGTAATGCGCGCGCCATGGGAGAGTTTGGCGCAGTTTCCGTCGTGTCAGGGCATATTCGCGGGCAGACTAACACGTTGCCTTTGCATATTGAAATTTTGTATAATGAATACAATTTTACCGGCGCTTTTGCCGCGGCATCTTTGCTGGCGATGCTGGCGCTTGTCACATTATTTTTTAAAACACTTGTCGAGTTTAAATATCGGGCGCAATTATCCGCCCGAGGCGGATCCCCTTTTGGTGGAAAAACAGCATTAAAGACGGAAAACTTATCATGAGCATTGAAGTCAAAGCGGTCACAAAAGCATTTGGGTCTTTTCACGCACTTGAAAATGTTGATTTAAAGATTCAGACGGGTGAGCTGATTGCTTTATTAGGCCCGTCGGGCTCTGGCAAGACGACGCTTCTTCGGATTATTGCGGGCCTGGAAAATGCGGATGCGGGCGAGATTTTTTTTCATGGCCGGGATGTTAAAGAAGAAAAGACTAAAGATCGCAGTGTTGGGTTTGTGTTCCAGCATTATGCGCTTTTTCGCCATATGAGCGTTTTCGAAAATATCGCTTTTGGACTGCAGGTTAAACCCAAGGCGATTCGTCCCAGCCAGGAACAGATAAAAGCCAAGGTCCACGAACTGCTCAAACTTGTCCAGTTAGATTGGGTTGCCAATCGCTATCCCGCGCAATTGTCCGGCGGTCAGCGCCAGCGCATTGCCTTGGCCCGCGCGTTGGCCATTGAGCCAAAAGTGCTTTTGCTCGACGAGCCTTTTGGTTCGCTGGATGCTAAGGTGCGAAAAGAATTACGCCAGTGGCTTAGACGGTTTCACGATGATTTGCACATCACTACACTTTTTGTAACGCATGATCAGGAAGAAGCCCTTGAGGTGGCGGACCGGGTTGTCGTTATGAATAAGGGAAAGATTGAGCAAGTCGGGACGCCGGAAGACGTCTATCATAATCCGGCCAATGTGTTTGTTTTAAATTTTTTGGGCAATGTGAATTTGTTTCATGCCCGCATTGAGGAAGGTAATCTGGCGGCCAAGGCAAAAAAAATGTATGTCCGGCCCCATGAATTGTCTGTTACGCGCAATCTTGTTTCTGCCAATTCGATTAAGGCGCGAATCACGTTTATTAATCCTGCCGGCGCCGTAGTTAAGATCGATGCTCTAACGAGTGACGGGCAAGCTGTGCAGGCGGAAATTTCGCAGGAAGATTATAAGAATTTAAAATTAATAAAGAATGAGGAGATCTGTTTGACCCCCAAAAATATCACGTACAGCGAATATGATATTTAATATCATCACTAAAAAGGAGAAAAAGATGAAAATCGCAAACGACATTACAGAGTTAATCGGCAACACGCCGCTGGTTCGTTTAAACAAGCTCAACGAAGGCGGCCATGCGGAAATTGTTTTAAAACTGGAGTTTTTTAATCCGTTGAGTTCTGTGAAAGATCGTATCGGTTTAGCGATGATTGAAGCTGGAGAAAAAGCCGGTAAAATCATAAAAGGGAAAACAACGCTTGTCGAGCCGACATCCGGAAATACAGGGATTGCGCTTGCGTTTGTTGCGGCGGTTAAGGGGTATAAGTTGATTTTAACGATGCCCGAAACCATGAGTTTAGAGCGCCGAGCGCTGTTGCGCGCTTTGGGCGCGACATTGATTTTAACTCCCGGACCGGAAGGCATGAGAGGCGCTATTGCTAAAGCCAAAGAATTGGCCGCATCAGACCCTAATTACTTTCAACCCCAGCAATTTGACAACCTTGCCAATCCCGAAATTCACCGCAAGACCACAGCCGAAGAAATTTGGCGTGACACCGACGGGAAAGCAGATATTTTGATTTCCGGCATCGGCACCGGCGGGACTTTGACCGGAGTTGCCAGTATGATCAAAGAGCGAAAACCGTCTTTTAAAGCGATTGCCATTGAGCCAAAGGGTTCGCCGGTTCTCTCCGGCGGGGTGCCCGGGCCGCACAAGATTCAGGGAATAGGCGCGGGATTTGTTCCCAGTATTTTAAATACGAAATTGATTGATGAAATCATTCAGGTCGACAATGATCAGGCGTTTGCGTATGCACGGCGTTTGATTCGTGAAGAGGGGATTCTTTGCGGGATTTCATCCGGTGCCGCTGTTTATGCGGCCTTGGAAGTTGCCAAGCGTCCGGAAAGCAAGGGCAAGATGATCGTCGTTATTATCCCCAGTACAGGGGAAAGATATTTATCGACGGATCTATTTGCGGAATTTCGCAGCTGATCGTAAAAGGTTCTGGATTGGCGAAATAAGTTATTGCAAGGCGCATAAGAACACAATGGAAGAATGGACTCCATGGAATATTAACCGTGGAGTCCATTTTTTTTCGTCCTGCATATTCTTGAAAGAGGATGCTCTGTAAATTATTTCTTGACAGAAAGATTCGGTTTGGTATTGTAGAAAAACAATATGCGCCGTTTGATGACTTATTTAAAAGGGGTTTCTATGCAATACGCGAAGAAAGAATTTTTTATATGGATTGCAATAATGGGCTTTTTGCTGGGAGCGGATGGTTTAGCCACAGCAGAGCAACAAGAGCATCTTATTGTAATCCGCGGACATCAGTTTTTTCCTGCAGAGCTTGTGGTTGCGGCGAATCAGAAAATCAAAATTGTCATTGAAAATCATGACGCAACGGCTGAGGAATTTGAGAGTTATGACTTGCGCCGCGAGAAGGTCGTCTCTGGGAACGGGAAAATCACTCTCTATATCGGCCCGCTGAAAGCTGGGACGTATAAGTTTTTTGGAGAATTTCATCCGGCCAGCGCTCAGGGCAAGATCATCGTCCAGTAAACAAATTTTTAAATCGAAAGAGAGGATGTATGTTTTCTATCGCATTAGTTATTTTTCGCGAGGTTTTTGAAATCGCGCTTATTGTGAGTATTTTGCTGGCCGCAACCAAAAGTTTGGCGAAACGTACGCAATGGGTTGTTATTGGTATTTTGTTGGGTATTGCCGGGTCGGTGTTAATCGCTTTTTTTGCGGATGCGATCTCGCAAGCAGCAGAAGGGATGGGCCAGGAAATGCTTAATGCTTCAATTCTTTTTATTGCAGCTATGCTCATCGGGTGGACAACCGTGTGGATGAACCGTCATGGCCGGCAATTGTCCGAGAGCTTTAAGCATATCGGCCAAGAAGTCATTAAAGGAAACAAGCCGATCTATACATTGGCCGCAGTCGTTGCTCTGTCTGTTTTGCGCGAGGGCGCGGAAATCGTCATGTTTACGTACAGCGCTTTTGTGACGGGCGAGAAAATTTCGGGGCTTGTTTTTGGCGGGATTCTGGGGCTTTGCGGAGGAATTATCCTTGGGATTACTCTTTATTATGGCCTGATGAAAGTCCCGACGAAAAAGATTTTTCAGGTGACCAGCTGGCTACTCATTCTTTTGGTTGCGGGAATGGTCTCACAGGCGTTTGGTTATCTTGCCGCAGCCGGAAAAATAACAGAGATTATTCCAATGGTTTGGGACACATCCAGAGTTATTTCCGCTGATAGTTTTATAGGAAAAACGATGCATGTTTTGATAGGCTATACGGACCGTCCTTCGGGGATTGAGTTCTTGAGTTTTGTTTTGACGCTGATTGGTATGGGAGTGCTGTTAAAAGTTTATGATAATTTTCCGATGAAGAAAGTGTATTCTTTAGCCCGCAAGGGCGTTATCGTCATTGTCGTCGGGACAAGCATGGTATTTCTTAACTCAACGCCAGCTGCTGCGACAAAGAAGGTTTATTCGCCGATTGTCGAAGGTTACGAATTTGAGGTGGAGACCCGCGGCGGCATTGATTTTGATCAGCGCGATTCCAAAAATAATAAACAAGTTTATAAATACGCTTTAGGCTACGGGATTACCGATCGATGGTTTACGGAAATTTACGGTGAAACAGAAAAAGAAGCGGGCGAACACAGTTGTGAGTTTACCGCCGTAGAGTGGGAAAACCGTTTGCAGCTTTTCGAGCAGGGAAAGTATTGGCTGGATGCAGGTTTGTATTTTGCGTATGAGACGACGGTTAAGGAAAAAACGGCGGACAAAATAGAAGGCAAAATTTTATTAGAAAAATCTTTAGGGCCTTTTCTTCATACGGCGAATATCATTTTTGAAAAAGAAGTCGGCGGCGGGTCAAGCGAACAAACAACGGGCGGGTTTGCGTGGAGCAGTCGTTATCGTTGGCAAAAGTTTTTTGAGCCGGGGATGGAGCTTCACAGCGATTTTGGAGAGTTGCGTGAAGGGTTAGGTTACAGCAAGCAAAGTCATCAGCTTGGCCCTGTTTTTTATGGAAAATTAGGCGAGCATATCAAATATGACGTCGGGTATTTGTTTGGTTTGACAGATCCGGCAGCCTATGGGAAATTAAAGTGGATCATCGAATATGAACATCATTTTTAAAAAAGAGTGCGTTAAAATCTTGACAAATACGCCAGTGGCCTTAACTTGAAAGAAATACGTACACCTAAAATGATATGAAAAAGATACCATTAAATCAGTTAAAAGTCGGACAAGTTGCAATTGTTGAAGAGGTTCTCAATCAGGGCTTTTTGTCGCAGCGGCTTTTAGAAATGGGGATTATTCGCGGAACGGCCATTGAGGTGATTCGTTTTGCTCCAATGGGCGATCCGATTGATATCAAGATCCGCGGATATCATCTGTCCCTGCGAAGCGAAGAGGCGCAAGGGATCCTTGTTGTTATCGACGAGAGGAATGTTTAAAAATGCCGCAAGCGTTAGTTAACCCCCCGATTGAAAAAAAAGCCATAACCGTCGCGTTAGCCGGAAATCCCAATTCTGGCAAGACAACGGTTTTTAATGCGTTAACAAAATTACGGCAAAAGGTGGGAAATTATTCGGGCGTGACCGTCGAAAAGAAGTTGGGCCGCATCATTTTTGAGGACAAACGCGAGATTGATGTTTTGGACCTTCCCGGGACGTATAGTTTGGATGTGCGTTCTCCCGACGAAAAAGTTGCCCGCGATGTTCTTTTGGGAAACATGAAGGACACAACGCGCCCGGACATTGTGGTTTGCGTTGTCGATGCAACCAACCTTGAGCGCAATCTTTATTTGTTTAGCCAAATTCAGGATTTGGGCCTGCCGGTCATTATTTTTTTAAATATGATGGATGAGGTTGAGCAGCAAGGCAAAAAAATTGATGTTAAGCGATTGTCGGAAGTTTTGCATACGCCGGTTATCGCCGGGATTGCGAATCAGGGCAAGGGCATTGAAGAATTAAAAGAACTTATTAGTGTCGGGGTTTCTCCGGTTGATCGGCGTCTGTGGCGTATGCCAGAGCAGGTGGAGTCGCGCATTGAGGAACTGATGATTTTGCTTTGGCGCGAGGAAAATGTCGCCAAGTCCGACGCTTTTTCCGAGGCGATTATTTTATTGTCAAAAGATGAAAAAACGCTCAAGGAAATTTTAAAGGGTCGAACAAAAACAATCGATTGTGTCCGTCGGATTCAGGACGATTTGACCGAATGGGGAATCAATTGGCGTTCGGTCGCCATCGAGTCACGGTATCACTGGCTTTCAAAAAGCTTGAAAGGTGTTTTTCAGGAAAAACCCGGCCAAAAGGAAATGACGCTGACCGACCGGATTGACGCGATTGTAACGCACAAGGTTTGGGGTTGGTTTATTTTTTTGGGGTTGATGGGAGCGATGTTTTATTCGATTTTTACGATTTCGACGTATCCGATGGATTGGATTGACGGTGTTTTTGGCAATTTTTCGCAGGGAGTAAAAAATATTTTGCCGCCTGGCGATTTGCGGGATTTATTGACGGATGGCATCATCGCGGGCGTTGGTGCGGTCGTAATTTTTTTGCCGCAAATTTTGATTCTGTTTTTCTTTATCGGTCTTTTGCAGGACACCGGCTATATGGCACGCGCCGCGTTTATCATGGATCGGCTGATGAGCAAAGCTGGTTTGCACGGAAAATCTTTTATTCCGATGCTCTCTTCATTTGCGTGCGCGATTCCCGGAGTTATGGCCGCACGTGCGATCGAAAGTCCTAAGGATCGCTTGACGACGATTTTGGTTGCTCCGCTGATGAGCTGCTCGGCGCGTTTGCCAGTGTATACAATTATTATCGCGGTTCTTATTCCAGGCGCTTTGGCTTGGCAAAAAGCGGGGCTTATGCTCGGATTGTATTTGCTGGGCATCGTCGGCGCTTTTGCCATGGCGTGGCTTTTTAAAAAGACATTGCTTCGCAGCGAAACGCCGGTTTTTATTATGGAATTGCCGCCGTATCGTTTGCCGCTTTTTAAAGATGTGATGATGCACATGTGGGAGCGGGCGCTTATTTTTCTCAAACGTGCAGGTACGGTAATTTTTGGTCTGTCGATCATTCTCTGGGGGCTGATGAGTTATCCCAAACACGATCAGCTTGTCGGGTCAGAAGCGCTTAAACACAGTTTTGCCGGTCAGGCGGGAATTTTGATCGAACCGGCGCTTAAGCCTTTAGGTTACGATTGGCGTATCGGGATTGGCCTGATCGGTTCTTTTGCGGCTCGCGAAGTTTTTGTCAGTACGATGAATATTGTTTTTAACATTGAAGGCGACGCGGATGAACATTTGCGCGAAGCTTTCAAAAAAGCCACTTGGCCTGACGGGCGGTTGCTGTTTACGCCATTGTCTTGCATAAGCCTAATGATTTTTTATGTCTTTGCGATGCAGTGCATAAGCACGGTGGCGGTTGTGCGCCGCGAAACAAATAGTTGGTTTTGGGCGATTTTTCAGATTGTTTATATGACCGGCTTAGCCTATGTAGCGGCTTTGCTGATTTATCAGGGTGGGCTTTTATTAGGGTTTCATTAAAGTAAATTATGACGACAGACGCACAATCTGTTTTGGCGATGGCCATCGTTTTGCTTACGACAGGCATTGTGCTTTATTTTTCCTTCATCAAAAAAAAGTCCGGTTGCGGCGGTTGCGACTGCGGCAGCGAGACTAAGAAATTTCCTTCCTCAAAAAAGAAATAATTTCTTTTAGCCTTAGTTTGTTTCCGATTTAAGAATAAATGGAACTTTTCTCGGTTTTTTTGTGTCTAATCTGACGAATAGGCTCGAAAATTAATTTTTAATAGAGGAGAAAAATGATGAAAAACAGGATAAGTCTTTGGGCGGGTCTTCTGGCAGGTATCTTCTTATTAGTTGCCCCGCAGGGAGCATATGCGGATCGCGGCGGTCATCGCGAAAATCATCATTATTATCGATATCAGGATCATCCCCGCTGGGGACTGCGGATATCTTGGCTGCCGAGTCAGTTTTCGACGATCCGGTTATCGGGTGCGCGGTACTATTATTATGATGGGTTATTTTATAGTCGTTTTGATGGCGAATATGTTGTCGTAGCACCTCCCGTAGGAGCGGTTGTTCACAGTATCCCTCGAGATTATCGGCCTGTTGTGATTCGCGGGGTGACGTATTATGAAGATAATGGGACGTATTATGTTTATACACGAAAAGGTTTTGAAGTTGTTTCGCCGCCGGTGGAATTTGTTCAACCGACTGTTGTAAGTTCTTCAACAGGAAAAACAACGCCGATACAAATTAATGCTGTAGCGGACGATTCAAATTTACAGGAGTCGTTTACAGTGAATATTCCCAATGCCCAGGGCGGTTATACGGCTGTTTTACTTAAAAGAACAGAGCAAGGGTTTGTCGGTCCACAAGGGGAACTTTATTCGCAGTTTCCCAAAGTCTCGCAATTAAAGGCAATGTATGGCCGTTGATGGTCTTTGAGGTGGTATAATGAAAACGTTTTTTCAAAACAATAGAGAAAGTATTCATGCAGGAAATTTCCGACGACATTATTATACAGGCGGCAGAGGGCAATATTGCGGCATTCGAAATGATATATAAGGCCACATCAAGCTTTGTTTACAATGTCGCCTTGAGGATTACTTATAATAAAGAAGATGCGCAGGAAGTGACCCAGGAGGTTTTTCTGATTATGCATTCCAAGCTAAAACAATTTCGCGGGGAGTCATCACTCAAAACCTGGGTGTACCGGATTGCTGTAAATTGTGCGATCAACTTTGCCAGAAAAACAAAAGGCCAGAAAAATAGTTCTGTAGAATATGAGGACCATTTAGCTCCTCGCGTCGAGGCGGATGTTCATAAACAGATTGAAAAAGAACATCATCATACAGCGGTTGACAAAATTTTAAGCTCTCTAAATGAAGAGCATCGCACTTGCGTTATCCTGCGGAATATTGAGGGCTTAAGTTATCAGCAGATTGCTGAAACGCTGCAAATTAATATCAACACCGTTCGCTCCCGGTTAAAAAGAGCGAGAGAAAAGATTTTGACGACACGAAAGCAGGCGGATTATGAATACCTGTAAAAAAATAAAAGATTTAATTTTGACGGATTATCTCGACAAGGAAGCTGATCAGTCAGTCGTCGGGCAGGTCAATGAGCATTTGCTTTCTTGCGCGGATTGTCGTTTATTTGCCCAAGATGTTAAAGAGCAATTAGCCTTGCCGTTTGAGTCGACAATTCAACAACAGGCCCCGGAGCATTTATGGACAATTATTAAGGATAAAATTCAAAACGACCCGAACTCCCGTTCAAAACTCAAGAGGTTTATTCAGGCATTTTTTGATGTTTTTTCTTTCCCATATTTAGCGCCAGCGCTGGCAGGTTTGATCATAGTCATTTTGCTTGGCAGCGTTGGTTTTTATTATCAACTGGCCGAAAAACGTCAAGATAAAGAGCAGGGGGAGTATTTGGTTTCCCTTTGGCGATCGTCGGATGTTATCGCCGATATTCAGAGTAATGCAGATCAAACATCGATAGAGAAATATTTTTTATAAAAACAGGAGGATAGAATGGATTTTAGAAAGAATTTATGGGTAGCCGTATTGATTTTGGGGGTTTGTGCGATTCCGTCTGCGCATGCGGATCAGAAAGCAGATCGATTTTCTAAAAAGCACGAGAGAATGGAAAAAAAGATCGAAGAGATTTATAGCCAATTGAATTTAACGCCAGAGCAGAAGAAAGAAATAGAGAACAATAAGCTGGCAAATCGCGAAAAAAGAAAAGCGCTGTTTGAAAAAATGCGCGCCCAGAAAGAAGCTTTAAATCAAGAGCTCATGAAGACGGATTTGGATATGGCTAAGATTACCGAAATTCAGAATAATATCAAGGCCTTGCAATCGCAAATCGTCGACGAGCGTTTGGAGTCTGTTTTGGCTGTACGTAAAATTTTGTCGGCCCAACAATTTGCCGGTTTTATCGCGCAAATGGAAAAATCACGCCAAGAGCGCAGAGGGAAAGAAGATAAAGAATGAAAGGAAAATGGTTCCTGATTCTTGTCATTTTTTTCGGATGTTCTTCTTTGGCAGCAGCCGCAGATTCGCTGACGTGGGAGGATTGCTTAAAAGAAGCTAGTCGAAACCATCCGGATTTGATCGCTGCCAAAGAAGGCGTTTCCCAAGCCCAATTAGATAAAAAAATAACGTTAAGCGCTGTTTTGCCGCAATTTTCGGCGGATGTCTCTGCTTCGACGAGCAATTTAAGCGCCAGCGGATCGGGCCGTGCATTTAGTTATGGTTTGTCTGGCGATCTGCTTTTATTTGATGGTTTTAAGACTTTTAACGCGATGGGAGCTTCCTCTGAAAATATTAAAGCCTCTCAACAAAACTTCCGTTATGTTTCCGCTTCTGTTCGCCTGAACTTGAGGGAAGCATTTGTCAATTTACTCAAAGCGCAACAATTAATGGATTTAACACAGGAGATTTATAAATTACGTAAAAGTAATTTGGAATTGATTACTTTGCGTTATGAGTCGGGAACAGAACACAAGGGCGCTTTGTTGACGGCAAAAGCCAATTTATCCCAAGCTGTTTTTGAGATCAATGCCGCGAAGCGTGGGCTTATCAATGCACAAAAAAAATTAAGCACGCAATTAGGGCGTGAGCAATTTTCGATATTGAGCGTGCAGGGCACACTTGAGATTGGTGATGATTTGAGTGCAAATCCTGATTTTGAAAAGATTGTAGAGAACAACCCGTCGCTGTTACAGATTGCCGCGCAAAAAAATGCAGCCCGCTTTGCCGTTTCAGAAAGCCGAGGTGATTTTTTACCTTCGGTTGTTTTAAGCGCTGGTGCGCAGAAATCTGACGATCAGTGGACACCACAAGAAAGTGCGACATCGGCTTCGGTTAAAGTTTCAGTGCCTCTGTTTAGCGGCGGGGCGAATGTTGCCCGTTTGTCCAAAGCCCACAGTGTTTATTTGCAATTACAGCAAGAGCAGCGCAGCAAAAAAGATGCGATTATGTATCAGCTGGAAAAAAGCTGGAATGATTTTATGGATGCTTTTGAAAAGGTCAATGTTCAAAAAGATTTTTTGCTGGCTTCAGAAGAACGGGCCAAAATTGCGCAGGCCCAATATACCGTCGGGCTTGTGACTTTTGACAATTGGACGATCATTGAAGATGATTTGGTGGGCGCCAAAAAAACATTTCTAGATATTCAAGCGGCCGCGCTTTTAGCGCAGGCGAAGTGGGTTCAAGCCAAAGGAGAGACGCTAGAGTATGAAAATTAAAAAGTGGCAGATTATTACTGTGGTGATTCTTATCGGCGCCTCGTGGGCGATTTGGAAAAAAACAAAAACAAAGTCAAGCCAAGAGCAAACTGTTAAAATGATTTCGCCGTATCGCGGGGATATTCAAATTACGGTTTCTGCGACAGCAACAGTGCTGCCTAAAAATCGGCTACAGGTCAAGCCTCCAGTCAACGGACGCATCGAACAAGTTTTGGTGGTCGAAGGGCAAAAAATCAAAGCAGGCGATACGCTTGTCTGGATGAGCTCAACGGACCGTGCGGCACTTTTGGATGCCGCCCGCGGAAGAGGTCGAGAGACGCTTAAAGAGTGGCAGGATGTTTATAAACCGATTCCCTTGATGTCACCGATCGACGGGGAAGTGATCGTAGGAACCATACAGCCGGGGCAAACTGTGACAACCTCGGATGATGTGGTTGTTATTTCTGACCGATTGATTTTGCGTGCGCAAGTTGATGAAACCGATATTGGAAAGATTCAAAACGGCCAAGTTGCCAATGTGAGCCTCGATGCGTATCCGGACACCAAGATCAAAGCTATCGTTGACCATATTTATTATGAATCCAAAACGGTCAACAATGTGACGATTTATGAGGTGGACCTGATCTCTGAAAATATTCCTGCATTTTTTCGTTCGGGGATGAGCGCGAACATCGATTTTATCGTGGAAAGCAAGAGAGATGTTCTTTTATTGCCTTTAAAGGCTGTTGAAAAAAAAGAAAAAGGGTCGTTTGTTATGGTCCAAAACGGCAATGGGCAAAAATTCCTTGAGCGTAATGTTGTTCTGGGGCTAAGCGATGAAAAAAATGTCGAAATTCTTGAAGGATTAACAGAATCTGACGAAGTTGTTTTGACAGCAGCAAAATATTCTCTTCCAAAAACTGGTGGCGCGACAAATCCTTTTATGCCAACCCGTCGCAGATAAGGGCAGCATGATTCAGCTTAATAACATTGTTAAAACCTATACGATGGGCGATCAGATTGTCCAGGCCGTTAATGGCGTTTCGTTGAGGATTGCATCCGGAGAATTTGTCGCCATCATGGGCGCGTCTGGTTCGGGAAAATCGACCCTCATGCATATCATGGGTTTGTTGGATCGGCCCCAGTCGGGCCAGTATATTTTGGCGGGAGAAGATATCACTGCTTTAAGCGATGACCAGCAAGCCGCTTTGCGTAATCGTTTGATCGGGTTTGTTTTTCAACAATTCCATCTTTTGGCTCGTCGGACAGCGATTGAAAACGCCGGTCTTCCTTTGGTGTATGCCAACCAAAGACATTCTTTGGAAAAAGTCCGCCAGGAATTATCCGCTGTTGGTTTAACGGATCGTGCGACACATCGGCCTAATCAACTTTCCGGCGGGCAGCAGCAGCGTGTCGCGATTGCCCGCGCGCTTGTTAATGATCCGTTTATTATTATGGCCGATGAACCGACAGGAAATTTAGACAGCAAAAGCAAGGATGAAATTGTCACGATTTTAAAAGAGCTTCATAAAAAGGGCAAAACGATTATTATGGTGACCCATGAGGCAGAAATGGCTAGCCATGCCAGCCGTGTGATTGTGATGCGCGATGGAAATATTATTTCCGATGAGAAACGCGGTCAAAATCAGGGTGCTGTCGTGGGCGATTCGTTTAAAACGATTCTTGATGAAGTTTTGCGGTCAACTAAAAAAAGATATGACTTGGCTAAATTCTTTGATTCAGTCAATCAGGCCGTTTATGCGATGATCGCTAATAAACTAAGGTCATTTTTGTCAATTTTAGGAATTTTGATTGGGGTAGCCGCGGTGATTGCGATGCTGGCTTTAGGAAGCGGTGCCCGGGCGTCGATTGAAACGCAATTAGCTTCGTTGGGGTCTAATCTTTTGATGATTCGACCCGGACAGATCAATATGCAGGCGGTTGCGATGCAGGCGGGGGAGGCTACCCGTTTGACGTTTGGCGATTTAAACGCTATTGGTGAAATGCCGTCGGTGCGGCGCGTGAGCCCATCGGTCACTGGTCGCGTCCAGGCCGTTTATGCCGGCAAAAATACTAACACGCAATTAGAAGGAACGTCGGTCAGTTATGCTGCGATGCGCTCTGCACAACCTGCGGTGGGAAGATTTTTTACAGAAGAAGAAACGCGTACCCGGGCCAAAGTCGCGCTGTTGGGGACAACTGTTGTGAGAGCATTATTCGGTGACAACAATCCGATTGGGGAAACGATCAAGATCAATGCAATGAACTTTGTGGTCGTGGGTATTTTGCCGCCTAAAGGGGCAGGAGGGTTTCGTGATCAGGACGATACGATTATTGTCCCAATTACGACGGCAATGGCACGGGTTTTGGGGAAAGACTATCTGGATACCATTTACGCCGAAGGTGATTCGCCGGAGATTCTAGATGATCTGGCTGGAAAGATCGGGGATCTTTTGAAACAGCGGCATCGGATTATTAAAAAGTATTCGTCGGATGAGGCTTTTCAGATTCGCAATATGGCAGATTTGAAAAATGCTATCGCCGCGACGACAAAAACAATGACAATCCTTTTGGGTGTCATTGCCGCAATTTCACTTGTCGTCGGTGGAATTGGAATTATGAATATCATGCTTGTTTCGGTGACCGAACGGACAAAAGAAATCGGGTTGCGAAAAGCACTCGGTGCCACCGGGTCTGATATATTAGTGCAGTTTTTAGTCGAGTCCGCCTTGATGGCGTGTATCGGCGGCAGTGCCGGTATTCTTTTGGGGGCTGGCGCTTCATATCTTTTGACCCTGTTGGCCGGGTGGACGATCCAGGTTTCGCTGGGGTCGATTATTTTAGCGACGACATTTTCGGTAACGGTTGGTATTGTGTTTGGTTTGTGGCCCGCGCAAAAAGCCGCGCAGTTAAATCCTATCGAAGCATTAAGATATGAATAAGATTATTTATTAAGCTCAGCAAGGTAATTCTTTTAAGGCGAATTGCGCCATAGAGGCGCCAAACAATTGAGCCGAAAAAGGATTGCCTTGCTGAGCTTACAACAATAATGATAATCAATAGAAATTTGAATGTTTCTATTAAGTTAAAGATATCTTTTGTGTCTTTTCAAAGCCTGAGTATAATCATGAAAATTGTTCAACAAAGCGTTTAAAAAAATTAAATGGAAAAGTGGATTTATTTAGTTGTCGGCGGGATTTTGGGGACGGTATGCCGCTATATTTTATCGGGCGCTGTTTATCATAAAACAGGGACTGATTTTCCGTGGGGGACGCTTGCCGTTAATTTGGCAGGATGTTTTATCATCGGGTTTCTCGACGTTATTTTTGAGAAAAAACTTCTGGTTATCCATAATTATCGCATTCTTTTGATGACCGGATTTTGTGGGGCTTTTACGACTCTTTCGAGCGTGATGCTCGAAACGTCGGATCTTCTCAAACAAGAGCATTATATTTATGCCTTGGGCAATATTGCCGTGACGATTTGTGCAGGGTTTATCGTCTTTCGTTTTGGCGCGATCTTGGCGGAATTTTTTTAAAGTTTTGTTTCTATTGCAGACAAAAAGTGTTAAAACGACACATATTCAAAATATAAGGTTTATATAAAACAGGAGAGGCAAGATGACATTTTGGCAAATGTTGCGCGCTGGCGGGTTTACGATGTATTTTTTGATTCTTTGCTCGATCGTTTCATTGGCGATTATTGTCGAGCGGATTTGGTATTATCGTTTAAGGCTTAAGACGGACCGTTTGGAATTTATGACGCAAATTGCACAGGCTATTGAAAAGAATAATATCAAAAGTGCTATTGAACTTTGTCAAAAAACACAGGCTGCGTTTGCCAGCGTTGTTTTAACGGGCCTTAATCTGCACGGGCATAATGAAGTTGTGATTTCAAACGCCATGGAGCGGGAAGTTATTATTCAAACCGGCAAGCTTGAGCGTTATACGGGTGTGGTCGGAACAATCGGCAGCACCGCGGTTTATATCGGGCTGTTTGGAACGGTCTTGGGGATTATGCGCGCTTTTCAAGATATTGCGTCCAGCGGTTTTGGCGGTATCAATGTGGTCATAAACGGCATTGCCGAGGCGCTTATTTGTACGGCGGCAGGTTTAGCCGTCGCTGTTCCGGCCGTCATTGCGTATAACTATTTTTCACGGACGATCGACAATTTTATTACCGACATGGAACTTTGTGCATCGCAGACTTTGGATTTGTTAAATGTCTATAAAAACGATTAGAAAATCCCGTAAGCCGCGTCTGGTTTCGGAAATCAATATTACGCCTTTTACGGACGTCATTTTGGTTTTGCTCGTCATTTTTATGGTGACAACGCCGCTTTTGTCTCAATCGACCCTCAAGGTCAAGCTGCCGGAAGCCAAAAGCGCCAAGCCTTTAGAGAGTGGAAATCAAACCAGGGCGTATGTAACGATTAACAATGAAGGGCTTCTTTTTTTAGACGACAAAATTATCACCCGCAAAGAACTTAAAGAAAAGCTTAGCGTTATCAAAAAGAAAAACCCTGAGATTGGCGTTGTTTTGCGTGCGGATAAAGCGGCGCGGTTTAAGGATGTTGTTGAGGTTTTAGACGCGCTCAATGAGCTGGCGATCGCTAAGCTCGACATTGAAACACTCACTGCAAATTTAAGATAATATTATTTGAAAATTTATTTTTGACGCAGTGGAAATTTTTTGTGTTGATAAAATTCCCAGACACCTGGCAGAAGTGAAATGAAGATAATGGCAAAAATGACAGCTGTAAAATTCTTTTTGACAAACGCAAGATTTCCAAAGAAATAACCTCCTAAAATAAACAAGCAAACCCAAAGTAAGCCACCGATCACATTATAGAGAAAGAATCTGCGGTAGCTCATTTTTCCTACGCCTGCCAAAAATGGCGCAAAGGTACGAATGATTGGGAAAAAGCGGGCAAGGATAATTGTCTTTCCGCCGTATTTTTCAAAGAATTTTTGAGTGCGGTCTAAATATTCGGGTTTTAAAATGCGCTGGTATTTTGGATGAAAAATTTTGGGTGCCATAAAGTGGCCAATCCAATAGTTGACGCTGTCACCTAAAATAGCCGCGATAGACAAAAGTCCGAGTGCGAATTCGAGTTTTAGCGATCCGTTTGCGGTGAGTGTCCCTGTTACAAAAAGCAGTGAATCGCCCGGCAAGAAGGGGGTCACGACCAAACCTGTTTCGCAAAAGATAATAATAAAAAGAACCAGATACGTCCATGTCCCGTAATTGGCGACAAATTCGAACATGTGTTTGTCCAAGTGCAAAAAGAAACTGATGAATTGTAAAAATATTTCCATGGGATTTTTGTTCGTTCTTTTGAAATTAATTTTCAATATGATAGCATTGGAAAGTTTTTTTACTATCGTAAAGTGCAAAAATCAGGTTTGCCAGATATAAACCGTTGATTGATTAACAAATAGGGCTGTGAGGAGTTGACAATTAAAATATTTTCGATAGAATTAGCCCATTATTAGGGACATAAAAATTTTTAGTACTTAGGATAAGTAAATTTCAACCGTAAGTAGCGCTTTGCATTTTTCTTTTGCAAAAGAAAGTCGAGATTTAAGATGAACAGCCTCAAAGTATCCGTTCTTGTTCTTGCGTCATTTGTTTTCGTCGTCGGTTGTGGGTCCAAAAAAGAAGAAGCGATGTCCTTGCCGCCCGAGCAGGTTTTAGCGGGTAATGCAATTTTAGCTCCGCAGTCAGTCACGCTTGAAGCGCACAATGTTGCGTTGCCTGTTAATGCAATCCCTGCACAAGTTGTAGAGCCAACCTCAGGCCTTGAACTGACACCTGCAGAATCAAGCGACAAGCCGACCAACAAAAATATTCAGCAAGCGCTTAAAAACGCCGGTCTTTACAATGGTCCGATCGACGGCAATATCGGGCCTAAGAGCAAAAAAGCTATCCGTGAGTTTCAGACACAAAACGGTTTAACTGCTGATGGAAAAGTTGGTGCACGCACCTGGAAAAAGCTTTCTTCGCATCTTCAAAGTGCTGTGACTGAAGTGCTTGATTCTGCGCCGATTTCAAATTAGGCAACACTGTTAATTTTCGTTACCAAGATTTGTATTTTTTAAAAGGAGAAAAAACATGGCGACTAAAAAAGCAAAAAAACCAGTTAAAAAAGCAGTGAAAAAAGTTGCGGCAAAATCATCTTGTGGGTCTTCATCCTGCGGATGTCATTAAGTTGACGCGGATTTTGTTCTTAAAAATTCTCCTGCCTTAATTCTGTTGGTTTGGCTGTCGCTTCTGTAAATTTTTGTTTTTAAGGGGCGACAGCCTTTTTAACAATTACTTAAAATAAACGACAATGTCTGAGGTTAAATCCAAAGCCTCCCATACTAGAGTGCGTGACCGCTGGTCTTCGCGTTTGGGTATTATTTTAGCCGTCGCTGGTTCTGCGATTGGCTTGGGAAATTTTTTACGCTTTCCTGCCAAGGCTGTGGCCAACGGCGGCGGGGCGTTTATGATTCCATATTTTATTTCCTTTTTGGTTATCGGGATCCCGCTAATGTGGATTGAGTGGACCTTGGGCCGTCACGGTGGCGGCTGGGGCAATGGAACAGCGCCGGGGATTTTTCATAGTATTCGTCCGAATAACCGCGCCATGAAATATTTAGGCGTTTTAGGGATTTTGGGACCCCTTCTTATTTTTATTTATTACACGTATATCGAGTCGTGGACGCTGGGGTATAGTTTTTTTTCGTTGATAGGAAAATTAAGTGCTCTCAATGATCAATCGACTTTGAAGAGTTTCTTAAGCGGTTATCAAGGCATTGAGCACAATCAATATTTTTCGGGGATTACGACGGCGTACGTTTTTTTCTTAATTACTTTCCTTGTTAACATTTGTGTTATTTATTTTGGGATTAGCAAAGGAATTGAAAACCTCAACAAGATTGCTTTGCCGATTTTGTTTATTTGCGGGATTTTGCTTTTTATTCGGGTTGTGAGCTTAGGGTCAGCGAACATGGCACATCCAGAGTGGAATGTCTCGTCGGGTTTTGGGTTTTTATGGAACCCGGATTTTTCTCAATTGTTAAAAGCGAAAGTCTGGATTGAAGCGGCTGGCCAGATTTTTTTTACCTTAAGTGTGGGGATTGGCGTTATTTTGACTTATGCCAGTTATCTTAATAAAAAAGATGACGTGGCTTTGTCTGGATTGACATCGGCGGCAACCAATGAAATTGCAGAAGTCATTTTAGGGGCAAGTATCATTATTCCTGTCGCATTTATTTTTTATGGCCCGGCAGATATGCAGCAGATTGCGCAGTCGGGGATTTTTAATTTGGGGTTTGTTACAATGCCGCTTGTGATCAATCATCTGCCTTGGCCCGAAATTTTTAGTTTTTGTTGGTTTTTTCTTTTGTTTCTTGCTGGGGCAACTTCTTCGGTTTCTTTAGCTCAGCCGTTTGTCGCTTTTTTGGAAGATGAGTTTAAGTTTACGCGCAAAAAAGCAGTCGGTCTTTTGGCGGGCATTGCTTTTGTGCTTTGTCAGCCGGCGATTTTCTTTTTAAAGCATGGCATCGTTGATGAAATGGATTTTTGGGGCGGGTCGTTTTGTTTGATTGTCTTTGCGATCATTGAAACGATTCTTTTTGCCTGGGTTCTGGGAATCGATCAGTCTTGGGATTTGCTTCATCAGGGGTCAATGATTAAGGTCCCGCGGATTTATAAATTTATTATCAAGTACGTGACGCCGACGTATCTGCTCATTATTTTAGCCGTGTGGTTTTGGCAAGATTGGCGTCCGATTTTTATGTTAAAGAATGTTGCGCAGGCAGATAAAATTTATGTTCTTTCTGCGCGTATCGGGATTATAGTGTTGCTATTGTTGATGCTTGGGCTGATTCGCGTGGCCTGGCGTCATCGACAAAAAGAGAGTGCGATCCTATGACAACGGGCGGGTGGATATTTTTGATTGTCTCGTGGGGTTTTTTGATTGCTTTAACCGTGTTTTGTTTTAACAAGGTTTTGTGCGGGAAACATAAATAATTTTTTAGCCAAAGGGAGCTTATGAAAAAACCAACATTGCTTGAACATTTTATGAGTTTTGTGTTTCGCGGCCTTCTGGCTTCGATCCCGTTGTTTTTGTCGTATTTAGCAATCAAGTTTATTTATGTGATGGTTGACCGACGGGTCAGAGACAGCATTGAGTCGTGGACCGGGTATCATATTGTTGGGCCGGGATTGGGGATTGTGCTGGTGCTTGTCATTTTGTATTTTTTGGGCCTTTTGGCCAGCAATGTTATTGGTCGCAGGTTTTTTCGGATTATCGAGGGGATCACCTCGCGGATTCCAATCTTAAAAACGACCTATCAGGTTGGCAAACAGGTTTCGATGGCGTTTTCTTTGCCGGAGAAACAGGTTTTTCGCAAGGCTTTGCTGGTCGAAGGGTTCCGAGAAGGCCAGTGGCTAATCGGTTTTGTGACCGGTGAGGTCGAGGACCCCGCCAGAAATGGGAAATGGATCAAGCTTTTTTTGCCGACAGTTCCGAATCCGACGTCGGGGTTTTTGCTGCATGTCAAGGAAGAAGACACTATCGACCCGAACTGGACGATCGACGAGGCGATGAAGGCGGTCATCTCCGGCGGAATTATTGGGCCGCAGGTAATTGGCCGAAGCGGCATTGCGGAAAACGAAATGGACTTTGGCGATAAAGCCTAAAGTATTGATATGGCGACAATTCTTTTGCTCATTGTTTCCAATGTTTTTATGACGATAGCTTGGTACGGCCATTTAAAATATAAAAGCTCGCCTTTATTAAAGGTGATTTTAATTAGTTGGCTGATTGCTTTTGCCGAGTATTGTTTTCAGGTACCGGCCAATCGTTTTGGCCACGGGCAGTTTAGCGCCGCGCAGCTTAAAACGATGCAGGAAGTCATTACGCTCGTCGTTTTTTGTGTGTTTTCGGTTTTATATTTAAAAGAAGATCTTAAGTGGAATTATCTGGTCGGATTTTTCTTTATGGTTGTGGCGGTATTCTTTGTTTTTAAAAAATGGTAGAAAAATATTTTTTAAAAGATAGTCATGACGGCCTACTTAACTCAGACAAGCGACGACGTTTTAAGGCTTTATGAAAAGCTCGATCAAAAAATCGAGGAATTTAAAGCCGTAAGTAATCTGCGATGTCCAAGCGGTTGCGGCCGCTGCTGTGAGAATCCCAATATTTTTTGTAGTGTTTTAGAAGTCCTTCCTTTGGCCGGTCAACTGTGGCAAAATGAGAGCGCGACAAGGATCCTTTCAAAGATAGGGGAGTCTGGTTGCGGTGTGTGTGTTTTTTATGAGCCTAATCCTTTAAAAAGCGGCAATGGTCGCTGCAGTGTTTATCCGTGGCGTCCTTTAATTTGCCGGCTTTTTGGCTATGCGGCTAAACAGGACAAATATCTTAAGCCTCAATTGGTGACTTGCCCGACGATGAAATCGTATTGCGCTAAAGAATACCAACAGGTTGTTGAGAATTTAGATCAAGGAAAAATCATCAGCCCTCTTATGCGCGAGTACACAATGCAGCTTTTGACTATTGAGCCTCATTTAGGTATAGAACAATTTTCTATTAATACCGCCGTCAGAATTGCGATAGAAAAAATCGGATTATTAAATGCGCAATAAAAAATCAAAGAAAACAAAAAAATACCAGAAGTTTTTTCTGGGGTTTGCTGTTTTTGTTTTTATTTTTATCGGCATCATCCTGTTTTTGACGTCAACACGAACAGGTTTGCGTTTGATCAGTAAGCAGTTTTTGCCGGATTTTATTGCCGCTGACAACATCGAGGTTGGAGGGGTCGATGCGGGCTTGTCAGACCAGTTGACTTTTAATCAGGTTGAATTTAAAGATTTAAAATGGTTTCCCGTCGGAACGGTTATTCGTGTTCAGCGGCTGACGATCAAGATGACATCGCTTAATCCGTATGATGCGCAAATCGATTTTGAAAACATACGGCTGTTTATGCCGTATAGTGATCCGATTGTTTTTTCAGGCCATTATCAAAAGGGTGAGGTTTCGGCGAATGTTTATTCGAGCAATATTTCCATTGAAGAGGTCTTAAGCCTTCTGCCGCGCAAAATTGAGAGCAATCCAAAAGGAGTGATCAGGAACATCGATTTGGATTTGCAAGGGCCGATTTCGGCACTCAATGTTAAAGGGGCTTTTGTGATTGAAGAATTGGCGATGCCTAAGTTTGTGATTTTGCAGGCGCCTGGGGATTTGGATCTCGTTTTTCGCACTGCGCCCGGCGGGTATGGTCCATCGGGGGAATTGCGGGTCGATCAGGGCAAGGTCAAAACAAAGAACGCGCTTCTTAAGTTAGAAAAAAGCAAACTCTTTTTTTCGGGAAGTTTTATAAAACCAATTTTTGATATCAAGGCAAATGCCGCTATTAGCAAAGTCTTCATTGATGTTATCTTGACGGGCACGCCGCAGTCACCGCAATGGCAATTTAGTTCCAGCCCGCCTTTAGCCCAAGAGGTTTTGATGCTTATGTTTTTGACTGGAAAAAATTTGGAAGTTATTCAGACATCCGTCGAAGAAAAGCGCCTTACGCCGGATTTGGCCAAAGACCTTATCGATTATTTTTTGTTAGGCGGCGAGGGCGGACGGCTTGCTCAAAAGTTGGGGATCAAGGATGTTTCGATTATTTATGATAAAGATGTTGCTGGCTTTGGGGTCAAAAAAGAGGTCACCGACTTTTTGGACGTCGGCTATCAAGTCGAGCAAAAAGGTTTTGATCATCCGCAAACTTCGGATTTGAAGCATACTCTGGGGGCAGAGTTGAAACTCAATTCCAGAATTTCCGTCGAGGTAGATAAAGAACTTTATCAGTTTCATAATCAGCAACAATTGCCGGATTCGTTTAAACCTGAAGAAAAGATCATGTTGAAATATAAAACACAGTTTTGATTTTAGGGAAGGGACGGTAAGGGATGTCGCGCTATATCAAGAAAGTTTCCAAAAAGTTAGGGCTTGCGCCCGGGACTTTGGTCCATATTGGGAAAAAAGTTTCGTCGGATATCAAGATCACATCTTTTGAATATGACGCTCTGCATTATCAGGAAAGCGTGATTACACAATTAGAAAATCTTAGCCATCCTAAAGATAGCCAGAGGATGACTTGGATAAATGTTGACGGTTTGCACGATGTGGAAACGATTTCCCAGATCGGTGCTATCTTTGGCATCGATGCCTTGGTGCTGGAAGATATCGTCAATACGAATCAACGTCCTAAAATGGAAGATTTTGAGGACTATATTTTTATTGTTTTCAAAATGATTTATCCGTGCGTCGAAAAAGAAGAAGTCGTCTCCGAACAGGTGAGTTTGATTTTAGGAGCCAATTATATCATTTCATTTCAAGAAGAAGCCGGGCGCGATGTGTTTGAGGTTGTCCGCCAGCGTATTCGCGACGGTAAAGGGCGCATTCGCAAAGCTAAGGGAGATTATCTGGTTTATTCGCTTATGGATGCGGTTGTCGACCATTACTTTTTGGTTTTAGAAAAATTGGGTGACAAGATCGAAGAGGTTGAAGAGATCCTTTTAGTGGATCCAAAAACCAGCGTTCCTCGTCAGATTCACCACTTAAAGCGCGACATGATTTATTTGCGAAAACAAGTTTGGCCGCTTCGCGAGCTTCTTTTTGAATTGGCGCATTGTGAATCGGTCCTCATTGAAAAGACCAGCGAGCCTTTTTTTCGCGATCTTTACGACCATGCCGTGCAGGTCATTGACACCGTTGAGTCGTTTCGTGATATTTTAAGCGGGTTGCAGGATATTTATCTTTCTTTTGTCAGCACGCGTTTAAATGAAGTCATGAAAATATTGACGATTTTTTCGACAATTTTTATTCCATTGACATTCCTTGTTGGAGTTTATGGAATGAATTTTAAAGTCATGCCGGAGCTGCAATGGAGTTGGGCGTATTTTGCCCTTTGGGGGTTTATGATCGCACTTTCCGTCGGGATGGTGGTTTATTTTAAAAAAAAGAAGTGGTTCTAAACAAAGAGTTGCGTTAGGATAGCCGCATGCCGAAGATCAATAAAAACAAAGATTTTCTGGCTCCAAGCGCAGATCAAGGCGCGCGCAAAAAAGTTTTGGTTTTTTGTATGGAGCATTCGCTTGCAAAGCAGATTATCCAGCAGCTTGAAAAAAAGGATATTCTTGTCTGGTTAGTCAACGATGAAAAAAAACTTTTTACGCAGCTTGATCAAGTCGATCCGGAACTGATCTTAATAGACATTAACGCCCCGACGAGCCGATCGCTTGAGGTGATTGTGTCTGAGATTTTTGTGTGGATGCGAACGCGCGCACGGGCGATCAATAAACTATTGCATACGCCCAGCCAATATCTTTGGCAGCATTGTAAGGTTGTTTTGTTTAAAGGTGACAGCGAAATAAGCGCGACAGGCTCGCTCGCCGCAGAAATGGCGGATACCGACGAACTTGTTCGGCTCTGCTCCCTATTAGGGGATGTAAAATATATCGGATTATATTCGCCGTTTTCATTTATTCCTAAAATTCGGACTTTTTTGGAAAACTTTTATGAATGACGATTCTCAAGAGATGACTCAAATCCCAGGTCTAGAAAAACGGACCGAGCCTTTGCGTGCGGTTGTCTTTGGTTGCGATCCAAAGCAAGTTAAGCAAATGGCTGATCAGCTGACGAGAAAAAAGATTGTTTCACGCGGGGTTGTTGATGAGAAGTTTTTGTTATCGACATTGTCAGAGTTTGATCCAGACCTTATTTTTTTAGAAATCAACGGCATAACCAGAAGCCCGGTCGAGCAAATTGTTAAAGTCGTTTTTTTGTGGACAAGAAATTATGCCCGCAAAATTAATGCCGCCTTAAACAGCCCTACGTCGCGGCTCTGGGCTAAGGCCAAAGTCATTATGTATAAAAGTGAAACGCAACAGCCGGATTTTAATCCTTCAGGCGTTGTGATTACGGATTTCGACGAAGTTTTGTTTAAATGCAAGGAAGCCGGAGATATTATTTATATCGGCTTATATTCGTCGTGGTCATTTTATTCTAAAATTGAACCGTTACTTCTTAAGCCATGACGTTTTTTAAGAAATATTCCTTTTGCTTTACCGTCACGCTATTGTATTTATTTGCATTTTCAGGCTGTGATTTTGTGTATCGGATTCTCCAAAAAGAGGGGGCAGAGGAAAAAGAGATTTTAGGTGAAACGCTCCCAATGCAGCCAAATGAGCAGGTCAAAAAAGTGCAGATTTTTTTAAAGATTTATGGCTACGGGGCAGGAACCCCCGATGGAACATTAGGCAACAATACGCGGGTTGCGATTGGCAAATTTCAAGAGGACAATGGCCTTAAAGTGACTCGTTTTGTCGATTATGCGACGTGGGGGAGGTTAAAGTTTCACGAGGACATCGGGCTTATCAAAGACGGTAAAATTGATATCGAGACCCTTCAGCGGGCGCTTGCCTCTGCGGGCTTTGACCCCGGCAAAATTGATGGCTATGCCGGGAAAAAAACATGGGAAGCGATCCAAAGTTTTCAAAAAGCCAAAGGGCTTAAAGCCGATGGCCGGGTCGGCCTTAAAACTCTACGGGAATTGGCAGAGTATTTAGAGTGATCTTTTCTTTTGACAATGATTTCTCAAGCGTGTATGCTCGACAATAAATAAAAATTATTTCCTATGAAAATCCACGAATATCAAGCGATACAGATTTTTAGACAGGCTGGGATCCCGACGCCCGGCGGGGAAGTGGCCTCTGTTTTAGCCCAAGGCCTGGAAATTGCACGGCGTTTGGGATTTCCCGTTGTTCTTAAGGCCCAGGTTTTAGTCGGCGGACGCGGCAAGGCTGGCGGTGTTAAGGTTGTCAAAAATGAAAATGAGTTTAAAGAACATTTTACCCGCATTAAAGATTTAAAAATTAAAGGCTGTCCCGTCGAGAAAATATTTATCGTTCCTGCCATTGATATTAAACAAGAGTTTTATGCAGCGGTTGCCATTGATAATATCAAGGCCGATGTTGTCCTGATTGTCAGCGCAGAAGGCGGTGTTGACATTGAAGAAACGGCCAAGACCAATCCGCAGGCGATCAAAAAGTTTTATTTAAACGGTCAAAGCATTCTTGATCCTTTGCGTTTCGCGGAGTTTGTCAAATCCATTTTTCCAGATGAAGCTGATCAAAAGCTGGCCGGCGAGATTTTGCAAAAGCTCGTCAATGTCTTTTTTAGTCAGGACTGTTCGATTGCTGAAATTAATCCTTTGGTCAAAGACGCACAAGGGCGATTGTGTGCGGCGGATGCAAAAATTAATTTTGATGATAATGCGCTTTATCGCCACGCGGATTTGGAAAATTTGCGGGACCTTTCTTATGAAGATGCGGATGAAGCAGAAGCGAAAAATTTGAGTTTGAGCTTTGTCAAGATGGACGGCGATGTGGGCTGCATCGTCAATGGTGCGGGCTTGGCGATGGCAACGATGGATACGATCAAGCTTTTAGGTGGAGAGCCGGCGAATTTTTTGGACGTCGGCGGCAGCTCGAATCCGGCCAAAGTTTTAAATGCGCTGCGGATTATTTTGCGAAACAAGAATGTGAAATCGATTTTGATCAATATTTTTGGAGGCATTACCCGCTGTGATGATATTGCCAACGGAATCATTGAAGCGCGCAAACAGTTGAATTTTCAAATCCCGATGGCGGTGCGTTTGATTGGGACCAATGAAAAACAGGCGCAGGATATTCTTAAAAGTGTCGGGATTATTTGTTATCCGACGATGCGATCCGCCGTTGAAGAAGCGGTTCAATTATCGAAGAAAGTTTAAGATGAGTATTCTGATTAACGAAAATACAAAGTTATTGGTCCAGGGCATTACCGGCCGCGATGGGTCGTTTCATGCGCAAAAAATGCTTGAGTATGGTACTGCGGTTGTCGCCGGCGTGACCCCCGGCAAAGGCGGGCAAAATGTCGCCGGAATTCCGGTTTTTGATTCGGTGGCCCAGGCCAAGGCCAAGACGGGGGCTAATACCGCGGTTATTTATGTGCCGGCCAAATTTGCAAAAGATGCCATGCTCGAGGACATTGCTGCAGGGATTGAACTGATCATTTGTATTACCGAAGGGATTGCGGTTTTGGATATGGTTGAGGTCAGCGACAAGGCGCGGGGTACAAACATTCGTTTGATTGGTCCTAATTGTCCAGGACTTATTTCTCCGGGCAAGTCAAAGGTTGGGATTATGCCAGGCCATATTCATAAGCCAGGGCCTATCGGTGTTGTTTCGCGCAGCGGGACGCTGACTTACGAAGTGGTGGACAATTTGACCCGTGCGGGAATAGGTCAGTCGACGTGTGTTGGTTTAGGCGGGGACCCGATTATCGGGACGCGTTTTATTGATGTACTGGAACTTTTTGAAAAGGATCCTGATACTAAAGGGATTGTTATGGTTGGCGAGATTGGTGGAGAGGACGAGCAATTGGCGGCCCGCTATATTAAAGAGCATATTAAAAAACCGATTGTCGGGTTTATCGCCGGCAAGACAGCGCCGCAAGGCAAGCGTATGGGCCATGCAGGCGCGATTATCTCAGGTGGTGACACGACGGCCGAAGCTAAAGTCCACGCTTTAAGAGATGCCGGGGTGCAAGTCGTTGACTTTACCGACGAGATTCCAGGTTGTTTCAAAAGTTTAAGTTGATGGGAAACCTCTTTTAGGCGAATAGCGCCATAGAGGCGCCAAACAATTGAGCCGAAAAAGAGGTTTTCCATCAACCAAGATTATGTACGGATAGAGTTAGAATCTTTTAACATCTGATGAAAAAAATCAAAAATATTTTTATTTCCTCGATATATCAAAATGCCGGTAAGACCACGGTGTCGTTGGGACTTTACAAAATTTTTCAGGAACGCGGACTTAAGCCGGCTTTTCTTAAGCCCGTCGGCCAGCAGACGGTTACCGTCGGACAAACAGATGTCGACAAAGACAGTTATCTGATGGGCGAAGTTTACCGTTGCCGCAATAAGCTCAAATATATGAGTCCGGTGACAATCGGGCACGGGTATACCGAGCAGTATATTTTTAATCCTCAACAAGACGTTTTGCGCAATCGTATTTTGTCGTCGTTTAACAGTCTTACCCAGCACAAAAATTCCATTATCATCGAAGGAACAGGCCATGCCGGCGTAGGCTCAGTCATTGATCTTTCAAATGCTGATGTCGCAAAAATGTTAGGTTCCAAGGTCCTTATCGTCAGCGAAGGCGGCATTGGGCGCAGCATTGATGAAATCATGCTTAACAAAGCGCTTTTTGACAATTGTGGAGTTGAGGTCGTCGGGGTTATTCTTAATAAAGTCCTGCCGGACAAAATGGAGCGCATCAAAAAAGTTGTGTCTGTCGGGTTAAAACGTAAAGGTCTGCGCTTAGTCGGCGCAATTCCCTTTGATCCGCTTTTGTGTGATCCGAAGGTCGAACAGATCATGAAATTTTTAAATCTTAAAGTTCTGTGCGGCCAGGAATATTTATTCCGACGTGTTCGCAACACGATTGTCGCGGCGATGGAGCCGTATAATATGGTCAATTATCTGACCAATGGGACGCTTGTTTTAACCTCCGGCGATCGCGTGGACAATATTCTGGTTGCGGTGAGTACTCATTTGGTGACGCAGGACAGCAAAGATCAGATTGCGGGAATTATTCTAACTGGCGGACTGATGCCCAATGTCAAGATCATGGAACTTTTACAAAAAAGCCGTATCCCGGTTTTTTTGACCGACAAAGAAACGTATGCCGTCGCCCGGGAAATCGACAATCTGGTTTGCAAAATACAAAAAACAGATAAAGACAAAATCAGTGAAGCGCGGCAAATGGTCAAAAAGTTCGTTGATGTGGATGCGATTATTGAGAATTTATAAATTTTCTTATGCCGCAGAGCTCTTTTGATAAAAATCCTCTTTATATTCTTGATGCTCTTAGAACGCCCGTCGCAAGTCCCTTTAAAAGTTTAAAAGATTTTTCTGCCCCTCAATTAGGTGGCATTGTGATTCAGGGCCTCTTAAAGCGTACGCGTCTTAACCCGGATTGTATTTCAGAAGTAATTTTGGGCAATACTGTTTCGGCGGGCAGCGGGCAAAACCCGGCGCGGCAAGCAAGTTTTTGCGGCGGACTAAACTTTAAGACGACCGCTTATACGGTCAATGCGGTTTGCGCTTCTGGGTTGCAGGCACTTATTCTTGCAGGGCAAGCGATTTGTTTTGGTTCCAAAGACTGTATCATCGCTGTCGGGGCAGAAAGTGCGACCCGTACACCTCTGCTTTTTTCGAAAGACGTGGAAACGCCATACAGTGAGCGTACGCCGATTGACAGCTTGATGTATGATGGGCTCTGGTGCAATTTAAGCGGTCAATTGATGGGACAGCTTTGCGAAAGTTTGGCGAAACGCGAAAAAATTTCGCGGCCGGCTCAAGATGCCTATGCTTTTGAAAGTCATCGCAAAGCTGCGGGTGCAAATTTTAGCAATGAAATCGTCGGTGTCGCTTTGTCTGACGGAAAGAATTTTTTTGCGGATGAACATATCCGTCGGCACGTGAATCTCGAGAGTTTTAAAATTTTACCGCCGGCCTTTGGCAAAAACGGGACGCTTTCTGCGGGAAATGTATCTTTGCCGTGCGACGGGGCAGCTGCTGTTTTGGTTGCTGGTAAAGATTTTGTGAAACGCCAAAAAGTCCATCCGCTCTCGCGTATTGTCGGCTTTGCATCGATTGCTTTAAATCCCAAAGAAGTCTTTACGGCGGCGGTCCCTGCCGCAGAGGCATGTTTACGGGCGTGCGGTTTAAAATGCAAAGACATTGATCTTTTTGAAGTCAGTGAGGCATTTTCGGCGCAAGCGATTTACACACGCGATAAGCTCGATATTGCGACGCAAAAAATGAATATTTACGGCGGGGACATTGCTTTAGGGCATCCTTTAGGCGCAGCCGGGTTGCGAATTTTAGTTACGCTGGCGCACGCTTTAAAAGCGGAAAATAAAAGATACGGCCTTGGGGCAATCTGTTATGGCGGCGGCGGGGCGATGGCGATCGTGCTTGAAAATGATAAGTTTGTTATAAGTTGAAGATAATCATTGCAACAAGGCGCTTTCTGTTAAAATGGCTTTCATGGCACAGACAAAAAAAGTTAAAAATACAACAGCTTTGACAAGCGTTACGCTTAATATTTCCAGTGCGCAAGAGCTCAAGATTTTGCGGCGGATTGTAGATATCACGTGTTCCGACTTGGATTTGGCGGGCATTTTGCATGAAGTCGTCGGCATCGTCAATGAAATGACGAAAGCCGATTCGATTTTTGTTTATCTTTTTGACCGCGGCAAAAAGAATCTTGTCCTGATGGCTTCCAAAACGCCGCACAAAAAAGTGCTCGGCAAAATCAATTTGCGCGTCGGCGAAGGGATTACCGGCTGGGTCGCCGAACACAATAAACCGGTCGCTATCAAAAAAAATGCGTATCAGGACCCGCGCTTTAAAGGTTTTGATGTTTTACCCGAAGACCGCTATGAAGCTTTTCTTTCTGTTCCGATCATTTATAAGGGAAAAGTCAGCGGCGTTATCAATGTCCAGCACAAAAACCCGCATGAATATTCGACAAGTTCTGTGAATTTAATCGATACGATTGCCAAACAGGTCGGCGGGGTCATTGAGCATGCGCGTCTTTTTGAGGACACCAAGCAGAAGGCCAGCCAATTTGACAGTTTGGTCAAAGTCAGCCATTCGATTACCTCCCAGCGCTATCTCGACGAGATTTTAAATCTTATCGTTGTTATTACTGCGGAGATGCTTAATTCGAAGATCTGTTCAATCATGCTTTTGGATGAAAAGGGCGAGGAGCTTAGCATCAAGGCCACGCAGAGCTTAAGTGAAGAATATATTAAAAAGCCCAATCTTAAAGTTAAAAATAGTTTGGTCGGTGATGTGGTCAAAACCAAAAATCCTCTGGTCGTCGAAGATGTCCGGCAGGATGAACGTTATGCTTATCGGGAGCTTGCGATCAAAGAAAATCTTTCTTCGATGGTCGCTGTCCCGATGATTGTCAAAGATAAAGCCATTGGTGTCATCAACGTTTATACCAAGGAATTCCACCAGTTTTCCGGCGAGGAAGTCAGCGTCCTGCAAATGGTGGCTAATCAGGCTGCTGTCGCTGTTGAGAACACGAAACTCGTCGAAGAAGCTTCCAAAACCCGTGAAGCTTTGGAAACCCGCAAACTTGTCGAACGCGCCAAGGGGATTTTGATGCGCATGAACCATCTTACCGAAGAAGCCGCCCATCGGCTTATCCATAAAAAAAGCATGGACACCTGCAAATCGATGAAAGACATCGCTGAGTCGATTATTTTGATGGACGAGTTTAGCAAGTAAAAAAACAACCGATTTTTAAAAAATAGTTGACAAAACTAAAGTGTACTTCTATACTTTGAAAGTCTCTAAAGGCGTTGAAGTCTTTAGGCAGAAAAAATGAAGTGCGGGCAAAGATGTCCTCTAGCGAACCATTAATGAAAATGGCGGTTAGGGGATTTTTTATTGACCCAAAGCGTAAATGATCAAATGCTAAGAGTCAGCCTATAGCTTCAGGGAAATTCAAATTTAGGGATTAAACACAGAGTAAACCGTTTCACAGCAAAGGAGAATGTACCATGGAGCCAGTTCCAATTAACGCGGGAGATACAGCTTGGGTTTTGGCGAGCAGTGCGCTTGTGCTTTTGATGACCCCAGGCTTGGCCTTCTTTTACGGAGGTATGGTTCGTCGTAAAAACGTTTTAGGTATTTTGATGCAATGTTTTATGTTGATGTGTGTTATCAGTATTCAATGGGTTTTGTTTGGTTATAGTTTAGCTTTTGGCCCGGGAAATCCGTTTGTTGGGGGTTTAAGTTGGCTTGGGTTAAACGGTGTGGGTCAAGCTGCAAATGCTGATTATGCGGCGACAATTCCGCATCAGGCGTTTATGATTTTTCAGGCGATGTTTGCGATTATCACGCCAGCGCTTATTATCGGCGCTTTTGCGGAACGCATGAAGTTTGCGGCTTTTCTCTTATTTATGATTTTGTGGGCAACGTTGGTTTATGATCCGATCTGTCATATGGTTTGGGCGCTCGGCGGTTGGGTCCGCGCCTGGGGCGCTTTGGATTTTGCCGGCGGAACGGTTGTTCATATCAACGCCGGTGTTGCCGCGCTTGTGTGTGCTTTGATGTTGGGTAAACGTTTAGGTTATGAAAATAAGCCGATGGCCATTCACAATATGCCTTTTGTTGTTTTGGGCGCCGGGCTGTTGTGGTTTGGCTGGTTTGGGTTTAATGCGGGAAGTGCCTTGGCAGCAAATGGTTTAGCTGCGAATGCTTTTATTACAACCAATACGGCTGCTGCTGCAGCGGGTTTAAGCTGGGCAATTATAGAATGGTTAGTTAGCGGCAAGCCGACGATGTTCGGTGTGGCCACAGGTGTGGTTGCAGGCTTGGTTGCGGTTACGCCTGCGGCAGGGTTTGTGGATACCACCGGTGCGCTTATTATCGGTTTGACGGTCAGCGTTGTGTGTTTCTTTGCCGTCGGATATTTGAAACCTAAACTCGGCTATGACGATTCTCTCGACGCTTTCGGCGTCCATGGGATCGGCGGGATTTGGGGCGCTTTATTAACGGGTGTTTTTGCGACGACAACAGTTAATTCAGCGGGCGCTAACGGGTTATTTTATGGAAACCCTAAGCAATTCTTAATTCAGCTTGCTGCTGTTGGGGTAACGGTTGTTTGGTCAGCCGTTGGAACATTTATTATTTTTAAAATTGTGGACGCTATCGTTGGAGTCAGGGCTTCTGCCGAAGATGAAGTCATGGGCTTGGATCTTTCTCAGCACCATGAACGCGCGTACACGATTTTTGAATAAACCGTTATTTACTTTTTTAAGTGAATCTTTAAGGAGGGCGTCTTAAATGAAACTGATCATAGCAATTATCCAGCCGCATCGGTTGGAAGATGTCAAAAAAGAATTGTATAAAGAAGATGTCAATCTGATTACCGTCAGCGAAGTTTTGGGACACGGTCGTCAAAAAGGTGTTGACGAGTTCTATCGCGGCGTTAAAGAAACCGGGAACCTTTTGCGCAAGGTTAAGCTTGAAATCGCGGTCAACGAGAACTTTGTTGACAAAACGATCAAAGCGATTATCCGCGGGGCGCGCACGGGAAAAATCGGCGACGGAAAGATTTTTGTCGTTGAATTGCCGCGCTGTATCCGTATCCGTACTGGCGATGAAGGCCCGGACGCAATCGGGTAAAATTGTTTGGCGATGTTTTTAGGCGGCAAAGGCGGGTGGATAAGATTTAAAGTCCGCCCGCCCGTCGCATTTTAAGCGGTCGAGAGCTTGATTGACATTATGCGGGCAGCTTGTTAAAATGCCGCCTTATTCCAGGCGCGGGACAAAGGAGAAAATTTTATGAGCAATGTCAACAGAACCCAGGAAGCACAAACCACGATTCGTAATTTTATAGGAGAACGCACGATGAACGAACTCGAAACGAAAGTTGAAGGCCAGTCAATCCCTGAGTATTTTGGAAAAAATGTTTTTACGCTTAAGGTGATGCGAAAGTATCTTTCCGAAAAAGCGTATAAGAGCTTAAGCACGACGATCAAAGAAGGCGGCCGGCTGGATCCGGAAATTGCCGATGAAGTTGCCGAGGCCATGAAGACATGGGCGGTTTCCAAGGGCGCGACACATTTTACGCATTGGTTTCAGCCGTTGACGGGCACAACCGCCGAAAAGCATGATTCTTTTATTACGTGGGACGGCGAGGGTGGGGTTATTTTAAATTTTGGAGGCAAGGAATTAATTCAGGGCGAACCGGATGCTTCGTCTTTTCCGTCGGGCGGACTTCGCGCAACCTTTGAAGCGCGCGGTTACACCGGTTGGGATCCGACCTCTCCTGCTTTTATTAAGGAAGGTCCGGAAGCTACAACGTTATGCATTCCGACATTTTATATCGGTTATCACGGCGAAGCTTTGGACAAAAAGACGCCGCTTTTGCGTTCGATGACGGCGCTTTCCAAGCAAATTTGCCGCTTAGCCAATCTTTTTGGCATTGATACCAAGGGCAAGCGCGCGTATTGCACGCTCGGACCGGAACAGGAATATTTTTTGATCGATAAAGCGCATTATGAAATGCGCCTTGACTTGGTTCAGACCGGCCGTACGCTTTTTGGTCGCAAGCCAGCGAAGCATCAACAGCAAGAAGATCATTATTTTGGCGCTATCAAGCCGCGGATCATGGCGTTTATGGAAGATTTGGACCGCACGCTCTGGGAATTAGGGATGCCGTCTAAAACCCGCCATAATGAAGTGGCTCCCGCACAATATGAAATTGCTCCGATTTACGAAGATCTTAACATTGCCGTCGATCACAATATGATGTGCATGGAAGTGATGCGCCAATTGGCGGATAAGCATGGCTTGGTTTGCTTGTTGCACGAAAAGCCTTTTGCTGGAATCAATGGTTCGGGGAAACACAATAACTGGTCTGTGGTCGGGCCTGACGGAAAGAATTGGTTGTATCCGGGAAAAACCCCGCACGAAAATGCAAAGTTTTTAACGACTCTTTGTGCGATTATCAAAGCGGTTGATACGTACGCGGATCTTTTGCGCGTGACAGTCGCCACCGCCGGAAATGATCATCGCTTGGGGGCCAACGAAGCGCCACCGGCGATTGTTTCGATCTTTTTAGGCGAACAGCTTTTTGATATCGTCGAGCAAATCGAAAAAGGCGGAGCTAAAACGTCCAAGCAGGGCGGCGATATTAATGTTGGGGTAGACTCTTTGCCGAGTTTGGCGAAAGATACAACTGACCGCAATCGGACCTCGCCGTTTGCTTTTACGGGAGCTAAGTTTGAATTTCGCGCAGTCGGTTCTAACCAGAATCCGTCGGCGGCCAATATGGTTTTAAATACGATTGTCGCTCAGGCGCTTTCTGAAATCTGTGATCAGTTGGAAGCGGATAAAAAGGCCGGTTTGGATTTTAATAAATCTTTGCAGGCTGTTTTGCAGGGGATTATTAAAAAACATAAACGCGTTCTTTTTAACGGCGACAATTACACTGCAGAGTGGCACGCAGAAGCCAAGAAACGTGGTTTACCGAATCTTAAAACAACACCCGAAGCCCTAGAAACATTGAAGCTCAAGAAGAACATCGATGTTTTGGCCAAGCATGGCGTTTTAACGACAGTCGAAGTTGCTTCCCGTTATGAAATCAACAAGCACGCGTATGATACGGTGATTGCTTTGGAAGGCAGTTGTGCGGCAACGATTGCGCGCACGCAGCTTATTCCGGCCGGGTTGGAATATCAAGAGCTTCTCTCGTCGGCAAAATCCGTCACGCAAAAGAAGCTGGTCAAGAAAGTTTCTGGTCTTATCGATGGAGCTTTAAAAGCGGCGGATGCCCTGGAAGCTGCTTTAGAAAAGCATGATTCGGCCAAGACGCTTTCGGGTATGCTCAAGTTGCGCGAAGTGATCGATGAGTTGGAAGGTTTGGTGCCAGCTAATATTTGGCCGTTACCAAGTTATGCGGAAATGTTGTTAATGAATGCATAATAAACTTTTGTAGGGAACGGTTTGAAACCGTTTCCTACAGAATGAAGCAGTTGTAGGGGCACGATGCGTCGTGCCCCTGCTTATTACGTGACATTGTAATTTTAATGATTTAGGGGTTCCTTTTTAAGGCGAATAGCGCCATAGAGGCGCCAAACAATTGAGCCGAAAAAAGGAACTCCTAAATCGTTAAGTTTAGCAAACGACGACCGGAGGTTTATTTTTTTTATGATTCTTTATCTTAAACACGTCGATATTGAAGGGCCGGAAACGATAGCGCCGTTTTTTGAAAAGTACGGATATCAAAGCCAGGTCTTGGAATTGTACAATGGTGCGGCATTTCCCAAAACGCTCGACGGAATTGATGCGGTCATTTGTTTGGGCGGGCCGATGAATGTTTATGAGGAAGACAAATACCCGTTTCTTAAGGATGAAAATGTTTTTATTCAAAGTTTGCTTGATGCGCAGATTCCTTTTTTGGGAATTTGTTTAGGCGCACAGCTTTTAGCCAAAGCGACGGGCGCTGTGGTTTCGCGTTCTCTTGTCGAGGAAATCGGCTGGCGAACCGTCAAACTCACCGACGATGGATTGAGCGATCCAATTTTTAAGGGTTTGGGGCGCGAACTTTTTGTTTATCAGTGGCACGGTGACACTTTTGCAATTCCCCAAAATGGAAAATGGTTGGTCAAAGGCGCGGACTGCCCGCACCAGGCGCTCAAAATCGGACCCTGTGCGTACGGCTTTCAGTTTCATATTGAGATCACCGATAAAAGTATCCGTGAATGGTCGGATGAATATTTTAAAAATTCTCCTTCGCTATTATTAGAAAAAAAAGATATGATGCTTAAAAGTTACGCTAAGAATAAAGCGCTTTTCGAAAAAGAGGCAGAAGTGATTTATTCAAATTTTTCAAAGTTAATGCGTTCTTGCTAACCACCAACCTTTGAGTCACTTTTATATGTTTCGTATCGCCCTAGCCCAAATCAATGTCACCGTCGGGGATTTGCCCGGAAATCAACAAAAAATTCTTGAGTATTTGCAAAAGGCCACAGCCGCTAAAGCCGATATTGTTGTTTTTCCCGAGCTGGCAATCAGTGGCTATCCGCCGGAGGATTTGCTTTATAAACAGCATTTTGTTCGCGACAACCACAAAGCTTTGCAAGAAATTGCCCGCCAGGTCTCGGATTTGGTCATGGTTGTTGGTTTTGTGGATATCGACCAACACAAAAATTTGTATAATGCGGCTGCGGTGATTGCAAAAGGCAAAGTTCGCGGCATTTATCATAAGCACGATTTGCCCAATTATGGCGTTTTCGACGAGAAAAGATATTTTACGCAAGGCAATCAACATCCTTTGTTTTTGCTTAATGATATATGTTTTGCAGCAAATATCTGTGAAGATATTTGGCAGGACGAGGGGATTTATTTAAGCCAGGCGCAATCAGGAGCGATGGTGCTTTTAAATCTTTCTTCTTCGCCTTATGACTTTGAAAAATTAGAGCGCCGCGAGCGGCTGTTGATTAAGCGTGCGAAAGAATGCCGGGCGTATATCTGTTATGCGAATTTGGTCGGCGGTCAGGACGAATTGGTTTTTGACGGGGGAAGTTTTGTTGTCAGCCCTTCTGGGAAAATTCTCGCGAGGGCCGAACAATTTACCGAGGATCTTTTGGTTGTTGATCTTCCTGTTGACGAAGAAAGAAAAAAGCGCCGCAGCTATAAACATATTCTTGAATTGCCTTCCGACGGAGAATTGATTGGCCGGATCACCGCACACGCCAATCTGATGCCGAGAATGACGACGGATGAGAGGATTTTTAAAGCGCTTGTTTTAGGTACACGCGATTATGTGGTTAAGAACGGTTTTAAAAAAGTTGTCTTAGGCTTAAGCGGCGGCATTGATTCATCTTTAGTCGCGGTCATTGCCCGTGAAGCCGTCGGGCGCGAAAATGTCGTTGGGATTACGATGCCTTCGGAGTTTTCTTCTGCGCAAACGCGGCAGGATGCGCAAATTTTAGCCGAGAATTTAGGGATTGAGTTTAAGGAAATTGCGATTAAAGATATTTATCAGGTGTATTTAAATTCGCTTTCAAAAAGTTTTACCGGTTTGCCTTTGAGTGTTGCCGAAGAAAATTTACAGGCGCGTGTGCGGGGAAATCTTTTGATGGCGTTTTCCAATAAATTTGGCTGGCTGGTTTTAACGACGGGCAATAAAAGCGAAATTGCCGTCGGGTACTGTACGCTTTATGGGGACATGTCCGGCGGCTTTGCGGTCATCAAAGATTTGCCTAAGGGAAAAGTTTATGAGATTAGCCGTTTGGCCAATGAAATTTTGGGTCCCATGATTCCGCAAAGTGTTTTTGACCGTCCTCCTACGGCTGAGCTGCGGCCGAATCAAAAAGATCAGGACACCTTGCCAGAGTATGATCTTTTGGACAAGATTTTAAAAGCGTATGTTGAAGATCACCGATCTTTTGCGGCCATTGTCAAAAAGTTCGGTAACCCGCAAATTGTGAAGGCCGTCATACGGATGGTCGATCATAGCGAATACAAACGCCGTCAAGCCCCGCCGGGAATCAAAATCACGCCGCGTGCTTTTGGTAAGGACTGGCGCCTGCCGATGACGAATAAATACCGGGAAGATTGTTAAGAGAATCATGCAAAATAAGAAATTTTATCCTTTCCTTGATCAATTGCGTGCAATTGCCATTCTTTGGGTTTTGATGCGGCATATGTTTGTTTTCTTTAGTTATAATGACCTCTTTTATTCTATATATTACATGTTTTTACGATTTGGAATTAACCTTAAAGGGTTTATCAACTGGTTTGGGTTTGTATTTCAGGATGTTTCGCGCGTCGGGTATTTGGGGGTTGACATGTTTTTTGTTATCAGCGGGTTTTTAATCACAGGCCTTCTTTTGGAGGGGCTTAACGGTGATGTTGATATAAAGCGTTTTTATAAAAGACGTTTTTTTAAGATCATCCCTCAATATTATTTTGCGCTTATTGTCGTCTTTATCTGCCTGGTTTTTTTTAGCAAGCCACTTATTCCTGCTAATTTCTTAAATATCATGGTTGATGAAAATATTTTTTATGCCAGATATTTTATTTTTATGCAAAATTATTTTTCTCAGAACCCGCTACTGGAGCATACCTGGTCCTTGGCGATTGAAGAGCAGTTTTATATTCTTTATCCAATTTTCTTTTTATATTGTTGCCGCAGTGCAAAAAGTCCTCTAGGGCGGCGAAAATTATTAATTGTGATGTGCTTATTTTTTGTTTGTTTTTCGCATACCGCAAGGATTTATTATTACACGACTGGCGGATCTTTGCTTTGGGGGTTTAGCGCAAATGCGATCATTCAAACAACGTCATTTCGAATGGATGCTTTGATGGTAGGGTGCTTATTGCGTCTCTTGGAGCCTTATTATGAACATTGTTCGATCAAGCTTAAAGTTTTTGCAGCTCTCTGTGGTGTTGTTGGCATTGCGATTTATGTGGGGTTTATTTCTCTGACGGTTTCCTGCTTTTATTCAAGCCAATGGTACAGTTTTACATTGGCATATTTGGCGCCGGCCTTTCTTATTTTTGCGGCGTATCAGTTGCTTCCACAGGGGATTGTGCCGTTTAAGATCTTGTCTTGGATTGGACGCAATTCATACGGAATTTACCTTTGGCATTATATTTTAATCTATCCTGCGGTGAAGTTGGTTGGGAAATTGACTATTTTACCGACGATGACATTGTATTTTTTGTCTGCAATTCTTTTTGGGGCTTTCACGACCCAGACAATTGAAAAGTGGGGGCTTGCTTTGCGCAATAAAGTGGCGCCTTAATCGAGAAAATTTAGTGAATTTTTGAGATTCTGGTGTATTTTATAAAAATAAGTACATCGCTGACTCCTGGTTAATTTGTGTTCTTGTTGATTCTTCACCGTCGGGCAAGTAAATCAAAATAATATATTGCATCTTACGATAAAAACTATTAAAATACGCCCTTGTTTTGGATGTTTAAATTATTTTGGATGGCGTGAAAGTTTTTAATTTGTAGAAGGTTGCGGAGATTTTATCTGATGAATAATTCCTTTTTCCCCAAAAAACAAGGCCTTTATGATCCTCGCTTTGAACACGACAGCTGCGGGGTTGGGTTTATTGTCAATATCAAAGGAAACAAAACGCATAGCATTGTTCGCGACGGGGTCAAAATCCTCGAAAATTTGACGCATCGCGGTGCGTGTGGATGTGATCCTAAGACTGGGGATGGTGCGGGAATTTTGATTCAAATGCCAGACGAATTTTTCCGTCAGGAATGTGCTAAAAGCAACATTACTTTGCCCGCCTTTGGCGATTATGGGGCAGGGATTGTTTTTTTACCGCCGAATTTGGCTGACCGCAATATTATTGAGCAGTGGACCGAACACATCATCCACGAGGAAGGGCAAAAATTTTTAGGTTGGCGGCAAGTTCCGCACGAACCTTCGCAGGTCGGGCATGTGGCCCGTTCGGTTATGCCGGCGTTTAAACAGCTTTTTATCGGCCGCGGAGCCAACACCAAACCCGAAGATTTTGACCGCAAGCTTTATGTGATCCGCAAGAGACTTTATAACAAAGTTCAGGAATCGACACTTGGCCAGCGCAATTTTTATTATTTTTGCAGCCTCGCTTCCAAAACGCTCGTTTACAAAGGCCAGCTGATGGCCGAGCAAGTCGATCGCTTTTTCCCGGACTTGGCCAATCCGCTGATGACCTCCGCTTTGGCGATGATTCACTCGCGTTATAGCACCAATACGTTTCCGACGTGGGCTTTGGCGCATCCGTATCGGATGATCGCGCACAACGGCGAAATCAATACTTTGCGTGGCAACATCAATTATATGCACGCGCGCGAAATGCAATTTATTTCTAAAGCATTTGGTAGCGATTTGGAAAAAGTGCTTTCAATTGTTGTTCCGCATGGCAGTGATTCGGCGACGTTTGACAATGTTTTGGAAATGCTTGTTTTAAGCGGACGTTCTTTGCCGCATGCAATGATGATGATGGTGCCCGAGGCGTGGAGCGGCCATGAATCGATGTCGCCGGAAAAAAGAGCTTTTTATGAATACCATTCTTGTTTGATGGAGCCGTGGGATGGACCGGCGTCAATCGCTTTTAGTGACGGCCGCTACATGGGTGCGCTTTTAGATCGCAACGGGCTTCGTCCGTCGCGTTTTTGGGTGACCAATGAGGACACGGTTATCATGGCTTCCGAAACCGGTGTTTTGCCGGTTTTGCCGGAAAATGTCGTCAAAAAAGGCCGACTGGAACCGGGCAAAATGTTTTTGATCGATACGCAGGAAGGCCGGATTATCGACGATGCCGAAATCAAAAATGATTTTGCGACCCGCCAGCCTTACGCGACGTGGCTGCGTGAAAATGTCGTTGATTTGAGTGTCTTGCCTAATCCTCGGCGGGTGCATGGGCTTGATGAAAAAACTTTAGTGGAACGCCAGCGCGCGTTTGGGTATACGCTTGAAGATTTGAATATTATCTTAGGACCCATGACGGTCAATGGCGAAGAGGCGACCGGCTCGATGGGCGCGGATACGCCTTTGGCGGTTTTAAGTTCCCGGCCGCAGCCTTTGTATAATTATTTCAAACAGCTTTTTGCGCAGGTGACCAATCCGCCCGTCGATGCGATTCGTGAAGAAATTGTCATGGCCGAAAACGTGATGTTGGGCGCTGAAGGCAATCTTTTAGACGAAACGCCGGAGCATTGTCACCGTCTGCGTGTTGCGCGCCCGATTATTACCAATGAAGAGCTTGAAAAAATTCGTGAAATCAATCAAGGCAATTTGCGATCGATGGTGGTGCCGATTGTTTTTAACAAAGAGGATGGCCCGCAAGGATTGGAAGCAGCACTTGAGGGAGTTTTTCAGGCGGCGGATGCGGCCATTGAAAAAGGATTTTCGATTTTGATCCTTTCGGATCGCGGCGTTGATAAACATCGCGTGCCGATGCCCTCTTTGTTGGCTTGTTCGGGGTTGCACCAGCATTTGATCCGTCAAGGAACGCGCACAAGGGTCAGCTTGGTTTTAGAAAGCGGGGAAGCGCGCGAGCTGCATCATTTTGCGACACTCATCGGTTACGGGGCCAACTGCATTAATCCATATCTGATTTTTGAAACCATTGAAATGCAAATTAAAGACGGCCGTTATCCGTCGACGTTGACGTTTAAGGATGCGCAAAAGAATTATCTTAAAGCGACCCGCAAGGGGTTGTTTAAGATTATTTCCAAGATGGGGATTTCCACGATACAGTCGTATTGTGGTGCGCAGATTTTTGAAGCGATCGGGTTAGGCGAGAGCTTTATCGAAAAATATTTTACCGCAACTCCTTCTCGGATTGGCGGCATTGGCATCGATACGGTGGCCCAAGAGAGTTTGCGCCGTCACAAGGCCGCTTACGGGGATGAAAATTCTTACGACCAGATTCTTGATATCGGTGGCGATTATGGCTGGCGCGCACAAGGAGAGCATCATCAATACAATCCGCAAACGATTGCTCTTTTGCAGCATTCGGTACGTTCCAATGACTTTAAAATCTTCAAGAAATTTTCACAGCTGATCAATAGTCAGGCGACCAATTTGTCGACGATACGCGGGCTGTTGACATTTAAAAAGCGGTCAAGCGTTGATATTTCGCAAGTTGAGCCGGCTACCGAAATCGTTAAACGTTTTGCGACGGGAGCTATGAGTTACGGCTCGATTTCAAAAGAAGCGCATGAAACGCTGGCTGTCGCGATGAATCGTATGGGCGGATTTTCAAACACCGGCGAGGGCGGCGAAGACCCAGAACGTTTCAAGAGATTGCCCAATGGAGACTCAAAACGCAGTCGCATCAAACAGGTTGCCCAGGGCCGTTTTGGGGTAACGATCGAATACTTGGTCAACGCTGATCAATTGCAGATTAAAATGGCGCAGGGCGCTAAGCCCGGCGAAGGCGGACAGCTTCCGGGACATAAAGTCAGCAAGGATATTGCAAAAACACGTTATACGACCCCGGGCGTGCAGCTTATTTCTCCGCCGCCGCATCATGATATTTATTCGATTGAGGACTTGGCGCAACTGATTCATGATTTGAAAAACGCGAATGATAAGGCGGATGTTTCGGTCAAACTGGTTTCCGAAATTGGCGTCGGGACGATTGCCGCGGGTGTTTCCAAAGGCAAGGCAGACCATGTGCTTATTAGCGGCTATGAAGGCGGCACCGGTGCTTCTCCGCAAACGTCGATTAAGCATGCGGGTTTGCCGATGGAATTGGGGATTGCTGAAACGCAGCAGGTTTTAGTGATGAATGATTTGCGCGGGCGTATTCGTGTACAAACCGACGGACAGCTTAAGACAGGCCGAGACGTTGTGATCGCCGGAATGTTGGGTGCGGATGAATTTGGTTTTTCGACGATTGCCCTTATTTCGATGGGATGTGTGATGCTTCGCAAGTGTCATTTGAACACCTGTTCGGTTGGTGTGGCAACGCAAGATCCCGAGCTTCGCAAACTTTTTGTCGGTCAGCCAGAGCATGTGATCAATTATTTTATGTTTGTGGCCCAGGAAGTTCGGGAGCTCATGGCAGAGTTGGGTTTTAAAAAATTTGATGAACTGATCGGTCGCGTCGATTGTTTGGAAACGGCGGATCTTATCAGTCATTGGAAAGCCAAAGGTCTTGACTTGACAAATATTTTGCACAAGCCGGATGTGCCCTTGGATGTGGCGATTTATCATGTCTCTCGTCAGGACCATGGGTTAGAAAAGGCTTTGGATAATCAGCTGATCGCCCAGTGTCAAGAGGCGATTGCTAACAAAAAAAGTGTTTCTTTGACGCTGCCGATTCATAATATCAATCGCACCGTCGGAACAATGTTGAGTGCCGAAATTGCCAGAAAACATGGCTTGGCGGGTTTGCCAGAAAATACGGTTCAGATTAAATTTGAAGGTTCGGCGGGACAAAGTTTTGGGGCGTTTTTGGCCCATGGCGTTACATTGACCTTGGAAGGGGATGCTAACGATTATGTCGGCAAAGGGTTGTCCGGCGGGCGCATTATTGTGTATCCGTCCAAAAAAGCCAAATTTGTCGCCGAAAACAATATTATCGTCGGAAACGTCGTTTTGTATGGGGCGATTTTGGGCGAAGCATTTTTCCGTGGAATTGCCGGCGAACGTTTCTGTGTGCGCAATAGTGGAAGCCACAGCGTTGTCGAAGGCGTTGGGGATCACGGGTGCGAATATATGACCGGCGGGCGTGTTGTTGTTCTTGGGCCCACGGGACGCAATTTCGCGGCCGGGATGAGCGGCGGGATTGCCTATGTTTGGGACAAAGACGGGGATTTTAAAAATCGCTGCAATTTAGGGATGGTTGAATTATTTTCTGTGACCAATTCAGCTGATGAAAAAGAGTTAAAAGATCTTATTGAAAGCCATGCGAAATATACCGATAGTCCCGTTGCGCAAAAGATTTTAGCCGATTGGAAAAATGCCTTGGCCAAATTTGTAAAAGTTTATCCGACGGATTATCGCAAGATCGTCGAAGAAACGGCCGGTTTAGGTGCCGTTAGCGCGGGTAAGGGCGGTTAATTTTGGTAGGGAACAGGCATGCCTGTTCCCTGCGAGTTTTAAATTATATAAAGGTTTTTATTATGGGCGACATTAAAGGTTTCATGAAAGTTAATCGCGAAGACTTTTCTAACGAGCCTGCGCAGGAACGCGTTAAGCATTTTAAGGAATTTCATTTGCACATGCCCGAGGAAAAATTGCGCGAGCAAGGCAGCCGTTGCATGGACTGCGGCGTGCCGTTTTGCCAGTCGGGCTGTCCGATTAATAATATCATTCCTGATTGGAACGATTTGGTTTACAAAAATCGCTGGCAAGAAGCGATAGAACGTTTGCATAAAACAAATAATTTTCCAGAATTTACGGGGCGTGTGTGCCCGGCGCCGTGCGAAAACGCTTGTGTTTTGGCGATCAACAAGCCGGCGGTGACAATTAAAAATATCGAAGTTTCTATCATCGAAAAAGCTTATGCCGAAAATTGGCTTAAACCCAAAGTCCTGGCGCATCGCAGTGGTAAAAAGATTGCGATTGTCGGTTCAGGTCCTGCGGGGTTGTCGGCAGCTGACGAGCTAAACAAAGCCGGGCATCATGTCACGGTGTATGAAAAAAATGAAGTTGTCGGTGGACTTTTAGCATTGGGGATCCCGGATTTTAAATTGGAGAAATGGATCATCGAGCGGCGTGTTAAACGCATGCGCGAAGAAGGCGTTAAGTTTAAAACTGGCGTTTGTGTCGGAAAAGATATTGCAGCTAAAGATTTAGTAGCCCAATATGACGCGGTTTTGCTCTCTGGCGGTGCGGAAAATCCACGTGACATCCCTGTTGAAGGTCGGCCGTTAAAGGGTGTCCATTTTGCGATGGATTTTTTGACCCAGCAAAATCGCCTCAACCAGGGGCAGACAATTCCCGACGATAAGCGTATTAGCGCTAAAGGCAAAAAAGTCGTTGTCTTAGGCGGTGGAGATACAGGTTCGGATTGTATTGGAACATCTATCCGTCAGGGCGCTGTCAGTGTCAAAAATTTTGAGCTTCTTGCTAAGCCGCCGAAAGAACGCGCCAGCGACAATCCTTGGCCGAATTGGGCTTTTGTTGATCGCACTTCCTCGTCGCACGAAGAGGGCGTTGAACGGGATTTTGGAATTTTGACAAAGAAATTTACCGGCGAAAATGGTGTTGTCAAAAAACTTCACGGTGTGCGCGTCGAGTTTGGGCCTAAAGATCCACTCAGCGGACGCAGCGCGATGAAAGAAATCCCGGGCACAGAATTTAGCGTTGAAGCGGATTTGGTTTTGTTGGCGCTTGGATTTTTAGGACCGGTCAAAAGCGGCATGATCGAAGAGTTGGGTGTGGCTTTAGATGAACGCGGCAATGTCAAGACCGACGGCAATCGCATGACGAGCGTTGAAGGTGTTTTTGCCGCTGGAGACATGCGCCGCGGACAATCGTTGGTCGTCTGGGCGATCCATGAAGGTCGAGCCGCGGCACAGAGCGTGGATCGATATTTGGCCCATCGCGTCAAGGCGTAAGGCGCGTATTTTTATTATCAATAGATAAACTTAAAACAGGAGAAGGTCATGAAAAACGCTTTATTGGTTCTTGTTGTGATGGCTATTTTTGCCGGATGCGGCGAGGCTAAAAAAATGGATGGGGCCAAGGCAGTTTCAGTCGAAGAAAAAATAAGCACCTCTTCGGTCGGGGCTAATCCGCTTATTGCTTCAGGGTTAGCGAATCTTCAAAAAGGCGATGTGAAAGCTGCAATCAAAAGTTTTGATGATGCAATTCGCGAAAATCCTAAAGATGTGCAAGGTTATATCATTCTTGGGCAGACCTATATGCACCTGAAAGATTATAATCGTGCGGTCGATACGTTTATTGTCGCAACACGGGTCGATCCGGAAAACGGACAGGCGCATTATTTATTGGCAACCAATCTGGGTTTGGCCGGCAACTATACGTTGGCGCGTGCGCAAGCCGAAAAGTCCGTCGAGATATTCCGCAAAAATAGAGACGGAAATAATTTTAAGCGCGCTGTCGCTCTTTTGCAGGGTTTGCCGCAAGACGCAGTTGTTGCGAAATAATCTTTTCATACTTTGAGCCGGCCCTTTGGAGTTTCCCAAAGGGTCGGTTTTTCTTAAAGGACCCGCATGGCTTGGCCGATTATCCCGGATTTTGCATTAGCCTCGCTCCTGCGAGGCCAAGCAAAATCCGCCCAAAGGGCCGCATGTCTCGACCTTGTCGAGACGTGCGGGGTTAATCCTTGCGGTAAACCGCAACCGAAGGCAAATTTTGCATTCACCTTTTTGTGCGCGACGGATCGTCGCGCACTGTGTTGTAATGCAAAATTTGGGATTTTTGTTTCGGCGTTTCTTTTCTATCTTTCCTTTCCCAATATATTCTTCTTAAAGGGCGTTTCTTTTTTGGCATGGGTTTTTGCCATCCCGCTTTTTGCAAACCTTGAACATAAAAACTTGATTCGTCGACTTCAGGCAGGATTCTTATGGGGCCTGGCAGCGAATCTTGCCGCAGTCAATTGGATGATCCCCTACAGTTTGCCCGGGTATTTTTTGTTAGGGATAGCTTTGGCTAGTCAGGCAATTATTTTTGCGGCCCTGTATCCGTCGGGAAAAGTCCAAAGGGTTAGACAAATCTTTTATGTCCCCTGCTTATGGGTAGCTTGTGAGTATTTAAGAAAACTTTTGATGTTCGGCCAGTCCTGGGATTTGGGCCACAGCCAAAGTTTTGATATTCCTTTATTGCAATTAGCCGGCGTCTTTGGCTCGGGCGGAATTTCTTTTTTTCTGATTTGTGTTAATTATGGATTGTATCTGGCCGCATTTCGTTTCAAAGAGAATTCCCGTCGGATCACTGCAATCATTTTAGTGGTATTTTTAGTATCAGGGGTTTACGGGTACGGATGGTTTGTACTCAAAAACCCAAATCCAGTATCGCAAACAGACGTTTTTAAAATCGCAGTTGTCCAACCGAATATTAATTATCAGATTAAGCTCTCCGATGAGCAGATCGAAAAAATTGCTGATCAATTGATTGCATTAAGCCGGCAAGGGCTTAAACAATCTTCGCCGGATTTGGTCGTTTGGCCAGAAACAGCGATCCCGACGGATTTTTTAGATCAGCCGCACCTAAAATCTAAGATTCTCGCCCTCGTTAAAGAGTCGGGCGTGCCGTTTTTAATCGGTGCGGCGGTTGAGGATGACAATGGCGTGCATAATAGTGCGGTTTTTTTGAGTGCCGATGGGCGGGTAACAGAGATTTATCATAAGCGCCATTTGATTCCGTTGACCGAATTTATCCCCACCTCGTGGTTTTGGACATCGGTTGCCAACGTTTTTCATGTTGAAAGTTCAGAGCTTGTACCGGGAACGTGTCCGGGACTGATGCAAATCACGTCGAGAACAACGGGCCAAAAGGTGCATTTCGGTGTTGCGATCTGTTCAGAAGACAATATTGCGCGGGTTTTTGAACAATATCGAAAGCAGGGCGCCGGGTTTGTCGTCGTGCTTTTAAATAACGGCTGGTTTTCGCAGAAAGCAGGGCTTGTTATGCACGGCGAGCATTCGATAGTCCATGCGGTTGAAAATGATATGCCTGTCGTACGTGCGGCCAATACAGGTTTGTCCGCAGCGATTGATTCCCGTGGCCGTTTATCGACGGATTCGTTTGATTTGCTCCAGAGAAAAAGTTTTTTTGTCTATCAAATTACTCCGGCAGCCGATTATCCGGCCGGTCAAAATCTTGTGAATATACTCAAATGCAATTTGCGAAATTGAAATTATTTAAATCATTGTATTTGTTATAATGTTTTCAATTTACAATTTGTTCCAGAGACGACAAGCAAAAGGAAAAAAATGAAAATACGATCTTTGATTGTTGCGTGTGTTGTGACAGCGTTTTTCCCTGTGGTTGCCCATGCCGGCGCGGCTGTTGCCAAACGAGGAGCTGGTGGGGGCGGTGCAAAAAAACAGTCAATGCCGCAGCTTCCTCCTGGCTATGTGGTCGGGCCCAACGGGATACAAAAAGTTTCTCAAGAGCATGAAAGCCCGAAGCAGCAAGCTGCGGAAAACGATCAACAAGAGCCGGTGGAAGTTAAAGATGAAGTCGGGCTTGAACAGATTATCGATGCTTTGCAAAGTTCGGCCAAGTCATGGGAGCTGATTATTAACACGCAAGACAAACAAATTGTCGTCGAGGAGTTTATCAAGAAATATTCCAGCCAAGGGATTTCGATTCGCAAGCCGGCCGGTTATTATGCAAATTTTATCGACGAGATGTCTAAAGGCAGTCCCGAAATGCTCGACATGTCCTTTGACCGTGTTTTGCAAGTGGTCGCCGTTATGGAATATGATTTTGACAACGGACAAAACAAAGATGCCCTCGCGCAAAAGATTTTGGGCCCCAAGTTTTATGAAACGAACAAAAAAAGGCTCATGAGTGCGGCGGGAAAATGAAAAAATATATTCTGTCCATAGATCAAGGTACGACGGGGTCGCGCGCTTTTGTTTTTGATCAGAACGCGCAAGTTGTTGCCAGCGCATACAAGGAATTTAGACAACATTATCCTTCCCCCGGCTGGGTTGAACACGACGCGCAGGAAATCTGGCAATCCTGCGTGGGGGTGATCGGTGAGGCTTTACAAAAAGGCAAAATCAGCGCGAAACAAATTTCTGCTATCGGCATTACCAATCAACGTGAGACGACAGTTCTTTGGGATCGCAAAACCTCCAAGCCGGTTAGCCGCGCGATTGTCTGGCAATGCCGTCGCACCTCAGAGCTTTGTGAAAGGCCAGAGTATAAAAAGCATAAGTCACTCATCAAGCGCAAGACAGGGCTTGTTCTCGATGCCTATTTTTCGGCGACAAAAATCAAATGGCTTTTGGACCATACTAAAGGTTTGCGTCGACGGGCGCAGAAAGGCGAAATTTGCTTTGGGACCATCGACAGCTGGCTGATTTGGAAATTAACAGCCGGCCAGGCGCATGTGACCGATATGACCAATGCGTCGCGCACGCTTATTTTTAATATCCACGAAAAGAAATGGGATAAAGAACTTTTAAAGATTTTTGATATTCCGCAGGAAATTTTGCCGACGGTGCAAAAGTCCGGATCGATTTTTGGGTACGCTAATAATCAAGAAACCGCTTTAAGCGATGTGCCGATTGCCGCTGTCTTAGGGGATCAGCAAGCCGCGCTTTACGGACAAGGTTGCCACAGCGCCGGGATGAGCAAAAATACGTATGGCACGGGTTGTTTTTTGGTTCTTAACACGGGAAATAAATACGTTGTTTCAAGGCACGGACTTTTGACGACGTTAGCTTCTGATGCGAAAGGCGAGCCGGTTTATGCTTTGGAAGGCTCGGTGTTTATCGCTGGCGCACTTGTCCAATGGCTGCGCGATGAGCTTCAAATTGTTAAAAGCTCGACGGAAACACAGGACATTGCTAAAAAAGTGAACGACACCAACGGCGTTTATATTGTTCCGGCGTTTTCTGGGCTTGGTGCGCCGTTTTGGGACAGTCAGGCCCGCGGCATTGTAACGGGTTTAACGCGTGGGGCTAATCGTAGCCATCTGGTCCGTGCGGCGCTGGAGGCCATTGCGTATCAGACAAAAGATGTGTTTGACCTGATGGAAAAAGAATTCGGCAAAAAAATAAGTTTTCTTAACGTCGACGGCGGCGCTTGCCGCAATGATTTTCTGATGCAGTTTCAGGCCGATATCCTCAATCGGCACATTGTGCGTCCTTCGATGGTGGACACAACAGCGAAAGGGGCTGCCCTTTTGGCTGGCGTCAGCGTCGGGCTGTGGAATGTCCAAAAAGATTTTAAAAAGTTCCAAAAACAAGAACGCGTTTTTGCGCCGCATCTCTGCGCTGGGCAGACCAAGACACTTTACGCGGGCTGGCAAAAAGCTGTCAGACAGGCGAGGACAAAATGACGCGGGATTTGCGCAAGATTTTTTCTAGACTCGAATATGACCTTCTTGTCGTTGGTGGCGGCATCAATGGCGCGGCCATTGCGAATATCGCCTCCCAGCAGGGTTTAAGTGTCGCACTTGTAGAAAAACAGGATTTTGCCAGCGGCGCGTCGAGCCGTTCGACAAAACTGGTGCACGGTGGATTGCGGTATTTGGAAAATTTTGAATTTGATCTTGTCGCCGAATCTTTGGCCGAGCGGTTTATCCAATGGAAAAATGTTCCGTATCTGGTCAAGCCTTTGCGTTTTATCATTCCTGTTTATCGCACGGACCGTCGGCCTTTATGGATGATGAAGCTCGGCGTTTTTTTGTACGATTTTTTAAGCGGAAAATATGTCGTCGAGAAACACAAGAGTTTGACCAAAGAAGAAGCGCTTTTGGCTATTCCGGGCCTTAATCGCGAAGGGTTGATAGGGGCCGTGGCGTACAGCGATTGCCGCATGGACGATGCGCGAGTGTGTTTGGAAAATATTTTGAATGCCAAAAGCCACGGGGCTGATGTCGCGAATTATGTTGCGCTCGAATCTTTTTTAAAAGTCGGCACGCAAATAACCGCTGGAGCCAATGTCCGCGATGTTTTGACAGGGCAGAGTTTGACGATCAAGGCACATAGGATCGTTTGTGCGGGTGGCCCATGGACCAATGAGCTTTTGCGTTTGGATGCGCCGCAAGCCGACGAGCGAATCCGCTTAACCAAGGGCGTGCATTTGGTTTATAAAGACAAAATTTCGGATACCGCGCTTTTGCTTCAGGCGGGTAAAGACAATCGCGTTTTTTTTGTTATTCCTTTTGAAGACCATTCGCTTATCGGCACGACGGACACGGACTATACGGGTTTGGCGGACGATGTTGAAAGTGAGCGCGATGATATCGATTATCTTCTGTCGGAGGCGGCCAAGTTTTTGCCGGATTTAAAGTTGAGCCGCGAAAAAATTGTCACGACGTTTGCGGGACTTCGGCCTTTGGTTTTTGCTGCTGGTGAGCCGTCAAAGATTTCGCGCCAACATGTCATTGAAGAAAACAAAAGCGGTGTCATTTATGTGATGGGCGGCAAGTACACGACGTATCGGGCTATTGCACAGCAGTGTGTCGAAAAAGTTTTGGGTGGAAAAAGGTTGGATTTAGGGATGGATTATCCGCTTTACGGCGGCGGGGCGTTTGTCGCCGATGGGCAAAAAATAGCCCAAGACTATGGAATTTCTCTCGAAGCGGTTGCGTATCTTTTGTCAAAGTACGGTGCTAAGTATGCCGAAGTATTAAAACTCATTGACCGTGACCGCTCTTTGGCCGATCTTTTGTGCGATTGCTCGCCGGCGATTAAAGCTGAGGTTGTTTATAGTATTGAGAGCGAAATGGCGCAAACCGCAGACGATATTATCTGGCGGCGCTTAGGGGTAGGGTATCGTTTTTGTGCGACAAAAAATTGCCGAAAAATTATTAACGCGTATTTCCAAAAATAAAAGGAGTTTGTGATGACAGCCCAAAAGAAATTATGGTTCTTTTTTTTACTGCTGTTTTGTCTTTTTTCCGTTGGCATTGTGCTGTCTTTGCGGCTTGAGCATACGCATTTGCTAAAACTGCAGCAATCCGAAATTCAAGCTAGAAAAAGCAGTTTTGAGAATGTCCTTAAACTAAACCAGCAGGCGATTTTTGTTTTAGCCAGAGATTATTCTTATTGGGATGAGTTGGTAACGGCTATTAAGAACGAGGACAAGGCTTGGGCGAAGGTCAATATCGATTCGGGGATCAAAACTTACGAAGCCGACGGCGCGTGGGTTTATAACATGGACTTTAAGTGGATTTATTCGGTCAATAAATTTTCTGACGACAGGTTGATGACCTTGCCTTTGGATGCGGCGCAAATAAAGCAGATCTTTGGCCGGCAGACGCTGGTTCACTTTTTTATTGAAACTCCCGTCGGATATTTGGAATTGGAGGGAGCGACCGTGCATCCGTCAAATGACAGCGACCGAAAAACCCTGCCTCAGGGCTACATTTTTGCCGGAAAACTTTGGAACCACGATTATTTGAAAATGCTTTCCGGTCTAGCGGGTTGTGGAATTTCAGTTCTTCCATTCCAAAGTCCTCGCGTGTCACTTTTGCCGCAAGAGCGTTTTTTGATCGATCTTAACGACTGGCAAGGCAAGGCGCTTTTTACGATTATCGGCGATGTTAAGCCGGACGGGATTAATAGTTTTGTGAAGTATTCACGGCTGCTTTTAAAAATGTTTTTGCTTTACACGGTGCTGCAAATGCTTTTTTTGCTGTATTTCTTGCGCCGGTTTTTTAGAGAGCCGCAGGTAAAACAAGTTGAGGGAAAAACATGAGCCGTGAAAATAAGTTCTTAGACCAAATGATTAGTGTCGCTATTCTCGGCGGGAAGATGTCGTTGAAAATCATGGACAACAGCAAGCCGACATTAAAACCGGATCAATCCGTGTTGACCAAAGCGGACACGGCGATTTCCAAAATGGTGCGCAAAAGTTTAGGTGGGTACTTAAAAACCAAAGAACATATTTTAATTGATGAGGAAGACAAGCAAAGTGGCCGTTATTTTGATCAAGCGGCGCTTGACAAAATTCCCTACATTTGGGTCATTGACCCGATTGACGGCACGCGCAGTTTTGCCAATCGCATGCCGTTTTATGGGGTTTCTTTGGGGCTTTTGAAAGATTGTAAGCCGTATCTGGGGGTTGTTTACTTTCCGGCGCTCGATGAACTTTTTTATAGCAACGGCAAACAAGCGTATTTTGTTAAGGCGGCCACGTCGTCTAAGCCCAAGAAAATTTTAATTAAGCCGGTTGACCAGAAGATATCTGCCCAGTCGGTGTTTTTTGGTAGCGACGGGTTTTTTAAAACATTTGACTGGGATTTTTCGCTTTGCCAGATGATGACTCCTTCGTGTGCGGTTTTAGATTTGTGTTTTCCGGCCTTAGGCCGTGGAGCGGGGGCATTTTTTAACGCTCATATTTGGGATTTTGCCGGGGCGTGGCCGATTTTTCAGTCGGCTGGATTGCATCTGTACAATTTGAAAACCGGCGAAACGATAGACCGGCTGGATACGTCTTTATTTCAGGGCAAGGGCGACAAAACCTGGCGTTTGCGCGACTATTATATTTTGTCTTCCAAACGGAACTTCCCGATAATTCGGGCGGCGATTTTTAATCGAGGGGCATAACAATAACCAGAATCAATTAATGTCTGGTAGGGGCGTATTGCAATACGCCCCTACAAATGGATTTGGATTGCAGCCTTGTTAAGGCTCTCGAAGTGTTGCGCTCTCGCAGGAGCTCGAGCATCAACACGGCATCCTTGTTAAGGCTGCGAAGTGTTGACTTTTATTCTTTCAATGATATAGTTATTCGAATTAATTCCTTACCTTTTAATTTTTCCGGCGGTACGAAGCTTCATGAAAGACGCAATTTTATATCTGGAAGACGGCACGGTGTTTACCGGGCAGTCTTTGACGGCCAGCGGGGAAACAACCGGCGAAGTTGTTTTTAACACCGCAATGAGCGGTTATCAGGAAATTTTGACCGATCCTTCGTACGCCGGCCAGATTGTCGTCATGACCTATCCTTTGATCGGTAATTACGGGGTCAACGACATCGACGTCGAATCTTCCAAAGTCCACGTTAAAGGGTTTATCGCCAAAGAATTCTGCCGGCATCATTCCAATTTTCGCGCGACCAAAAGTTTGATCCAATATTTAGAAGAAAATAACATTATCGCTATGGAAGGGTTTGATACCCGCGCTTTGACACGGCATTTGCGTGTCTCGGGTGCGATGAAAGCGATGATTTCAACCGAGGATTTTGACAAAGACAGTTTGGCCGCAAAATTGCAAGCATCTCCGTCGATGGAAGGTGCGGATTGGGTCAAGACGGTGACCAGTTCAAAGCCGTATTTTTGGCCGGCCACAGGCAGTTATAAAGGCGCGCCGCTTTACAAAGTTGCGGCGATCGATTGCGGGATTAAGACAAATATTTTGCGTATTTTAGCCAAGCTTGGGTGTGATGTGCATGTGTTTCCGGCGCAGTCGAGTTTTGAACAGATCATGGCTGTTAAGCCTGACGGATTATTCCTGTCTAACGGCCCGGGCGATCCGGCGGCCATCGGCTATGTGATTAAAACGGTGCAAAAATTTTTTGGCAAATTGCCGGTGTTTGGCATTTGTTTGGGCCATCAGATTTTGGGGCTCGCTTTAGGCGGGCGCACCTATAAACTGAAGTTTGGCCATCACGGGGCAAACCATCCGGTCAAAGACCTTTTGGATAATCGGGTGTGCATCACGTCACAAAATCATGGGTTTTGTGTAGATATGGATAGTTTGAATCCCAATGACGTTGAGATGATTGACGTTAATTTAAATGATCGCACCGTCGAGGGTTTGCGGCACCGCAAGTTTCCGATTTATTCGATTCAGTATCATCCCGAATCTTGCCCGGGGCCGCATGATGCAGAGTATTTGTTTAATCATTTTATTGAAGCGATGAAGAGCTGTAAGAAAAGGGATTAGGGGCTTGGGGTTAGGGGTTAGAAATTTAGCCCCTAGCCACTAACCCCTAGTCACTGAATATGCCCAAACGTACTGATATTAAAAAAATTCTTCTTTTAGGTTCCGGCCCGATTGTGATCGGTCAGGCGTGTGAGTTTGACTATTCGGGAACGCAAGCGTGTAAAGCTCTGCGTGAGGAAGGTTTTGAAATCGTGCTGGCTAATTCCAATCCGGCGACGATTATGACAGACCCCGAGTTATCCAATGCCACCTATATCGAGCCTTTGACGCCCGAATTTATCGAAGCGATTATTAAAACCGAACAGCCCGACGCTATTTTGCCGACCTTAGGCGGACAGACGGCCTTAAATTTAGCGATGAAGCTCTGGGAAAGCGGCGTTTTGCAAAAGTACAATGTCAAAATGCTTGGTGCCAATTATGAAGTCATCAAAAAAGCCGAGGACCGTCAGGAATTTAAAAAAATCGTGCTTAGCATTGGCCTTGACGTTCCCAAAAGTGCTTTTGCGCATGACATTAAAGAAGCGCTTAAAGCCGCAGAAGAAATTGGTTATCCTTTGATTGTCCGCCCTTCATATACTTTAGGCGGCACCGGCGGCGGAATTGCGCGCAATGAGGCGGAGTTAATCAAGATTGCCTCGCTGGGTATTGAAAGCAGCATGATTCATCAGGTTTTGATCGAAGAGTCGATTGAAGGCTGGAAAGAGTTTGAGCTGGAGATTATGCGCGACAACAAAGACAATGTTGTGATTGTCTGTTCGATCGAAAATTTGGACGCAATGGGTGTGCACACCGGTGACAGCATTACGGTGGCTCCGGCGCAGACTTTATCCGATTTTGAATATCAAGCGATGAGGGATGCGGCGCTTAAACTTATTCGCGCGATCGGCGTTGAAACCGGCGGGTCTAATATCCAGTTTGCCGTCGATCCTAAGAGTGGTCGGATGATTGTTATCGAAATGAACCCGCGCGTTTCGCGCAGTTCGGCTTTAGCCA
>CAYYRJ010000006.1:1309-95152 GCA_964474085.1 uncultured Planctomycetales bacterium | reverse complement strand
GTCGAAAGCGGATTATCCGTGACGAGGGAAAATTCGTTTTCATTGATCAAATCATACTGTTCGGTATTTGAAGCTTGCAGTTGAATCGGGGCATAGGGATATTGCAAGACGCCAGCCATTTTAGTTGTAGAGCTAAAAACATTATCCTGCAAACTGTTCTTAGTTGAGTCAGCTTCATATCCTTTTTTTAATGAAGCCCGTCGTTGTCTTGCATCCTCCCGTACTAATTCTTCAGATCGTAGGGTTGTTGCCGTATCTGTCCAACCCACTTGACTGGATGGTGTTTTTGACTTATCGGACTTTTTCGCAGCAAAAGAAGGTTCCATTGAAGCACGGTCAACATTGTATTTTTTGTCTCGATAATAGGATTCGTACTGAGGCGAATTTGCTAAAGCGATCTGTTGTGAAGCTGGCACCGTTTTTCGTTCATTTTTACTCGCTGCGCTATATTGGTTGCCAATGTCATCTGCAGATGAACGTAAACGGCCTTGGAGTCCACGTTTAATGTATATTTGCAGACTAAGTGTAACGAGAAAAACGACGACAAGAATTGGGGCGACGGTTTTTAAAATACTTGTAAAGGTTTGTTTGTGCATACTTGGCTCCTGTGTTCTGGTGCGGTTTAAATGGTTTAAACGCTGTTCCAGATCGAGAGAGAGAGCCTCATTGTTTAACGTTTTGATACGCAGAGAGAGAGTTTGCAGTTCTTTCAAATATTTTTGGCAAGCCGGACAGTCAACCAAATGATTGTTGACCGTGTCTTTTTCCTCGGGCGATAATTCATCGTCAAAATAGGCGTTAAGTAATTCTTTCCATGTTTGATGGCAGGTCATTGTAGTTCCTCCAAGCCGGAAGTCTTAAGCTCACGTCGCAAATTTTCCCGGCCACGAAAAATCAAAATCTTAACATTCGAAAGCGAACAGTTAAGCACCTGGGCAATCTCTTCGTAACGCATACCCTGAAACTCTTTTAAAAGAATCGCCTCCCTCTGGCCTATTGGCAGACGGGCAAGGGCCTTTTCTAAAAAAGCGCTCTGTTCTTCTTTAAGGAGCGTACTATCAGGTCCCGGCAATGTGTTGTGAGCAAGTTCGATTTGCTCATCGTCCCCTTCTTCTGTCTTAAACCAGAGGGAGAAAAACTTTTTTCCACTTCGAATGCGCGAAATGCAGGCATTGCGTGTTACCGTAAAAAGCCATGTTGAAAATTTCGCATCCGGCGAATACTTGTAGCCTCCGCTGACAACAGCCAAAAAGACGTCGCTAGCCACGTCCTCCGCTTCGGCTCGATTAGCCAAAAAACGCAGGGCAAAATTAAAAACAGGTTTTTTGTAGCGGCTAAAAATGCCTTCCAAGGCTGGCATTTCACCCTCCCTAAACCTCGACATTAACTGTTCGTCAGTTTCTTCCATTAGGTTTAACTGTCCTTGATGTAATCCGGCCGGATTATTCTCTCTCTCGTCTCTAGTGGTTTAACGCAGCAGAAGCAAAAAAGTTACAAAAATTATCATAAATTTTAACGTCCTCTCCCAAGAACATAAAATTTTTAAATCATGCGTCACTTAAGCCTTGGATCCCTGCTTTCGCAGGGATGACACTACTTCTTTTGTCATTCCCGCGAAAGCGGGAATCCACTTTTCAAATTGGCCCTTCATCTGACCCAGCCTGATCGGGAGAAGGAATATTATTTGGCACTACTTGCGCTTTCTATCATATTTAGTCCCAATGGTTGGACTAAAAGGCTTAATCGTTTTAGGAATTTCGAAACCTTCAAATTTTGCGCCACACCGGTAGCAGAGGGCAAAAGCAGGCGTTTGGACGATCAAAATCCAATTGATTAAAGCAGCAAGAGGTAAACTCAAGCCGTAAGTCTTTCGCACCAAAAGAATGCCGATAATGACAAGCAAACAGCCAAAGCCTTGATTGAATTTTTGAACGAGATAAAAATCATTGCAACTGCATCGGGGGCAAAGACTTGGAAAATCATTAGGCATATCAACGCGCCCGCAATTTTCAGAGCAATGCGGACAAACTAAAGCGCCGGCTTTAGCTTGCAGGCGTGCGGACTTTTTGCAGGACGGACATTCCCAAGTGATTGTTTTCATGCGGCAGGGGCAGCCAAAGCCAGAATTTTCTGACCTGCGTCATTCGCATCTTTGGCTTCCAAAGCTTTGTCAGCGAGAATAACGACATTGTGATGCATGTCAACTTCAAGACATCCTGAATCAATGGCAAAATAAAGCTCTTTTTCATTCAGACGAATAAGCAAAACTCCCGGCTTTAAGACGGCAATCATGTGTTCGTGGCGAGCCAAAACAGCAAATTGGCCTAAAAGACCAGGCGCAATTACCGTCGTGGCAGAGCCTTCAAAAAGACTGCCTTGCGGAGTGCTTAAACTGCAATTAAATTCCGTGGCCATTAAGCACCGACCGTTTTTGCCTTTTCAAGAACATCTTCAATTTTGCCGACCATATAAAAAGCCTGTTCCGGAATCGCGTCATGTTTGCCTTCCAAAATTTCACTAAATGAACGAATCGTGTCCTCCAGCGGCACATATTTACCTTCGCGGCCGGTAAATTGCTGGGCAACGTGGAACGGCTGGGACAAAAATTTTTGGACTTTGCGGGCGCGCGCGACGGTCAATCGGTCTTCAGCTGAAAGTTCGTCCATCCCTAAAATAACAATGATATCCTGTAACTCTTTGTAGCGTTGTAAAAGCTGTTGTACGCCGATAGCGACACGATAATGATCTTCCCCAACAATATCTGCGGCAAGAATAGTTGAGCTAGACGACAAAGGATCAACCGCCGGATAAATCCCAAGCTCGGCAATCGGACGCGACAACTCGGTTGTTGCATCCAAATGGGCAAACGTCGTTGCCGGCGCCGGATCAGTATAGTCGTCGGCTGGAACGTAAATGGCCTGGATTGATGTAATTGAACCATTCTTTGTCGACGTAATGCGCTCCTGCAGCTCGCCCATGTCCGTTCCTAAAGTCGGCTGATAACCAACAGCCGACGGAATGCGTCCCAGCAAGGTCGAAACCTCTGCCCCAGCCTGCGTAAAGCGGAAAATGTTGTCGATAAACAAAAGCACGTCCTGACGCATTTCATCACGAAAATATTCGGCAATTGTCAGCGCCGACAAAGCCACGCGCGCGCGTGCCCCGGGCGGCTCATTCATCTGTCCAAAAACCATTGATGTCTTAGACAAAACGCCCGACTCTTTCATTTCCTTATATAAAGCTGTCCCCTCGCGGGTCCGTTCGCCGACACCGGCAAAAACCGAATATCCGCCGTGCTCGGTGGCGATATTATGAATAAGCTCCTGAATTAGAACTGTTTTGCCGACACCGGCACCGCCAAACAAACCAATTTTTCCTCCCTTGCGGTAGGGCGCCAAAAGGTCAATAACTTTAATGCCGGTGACCAAAACATTGTTCGACGTATTCTGGTCTTTAAACTCCGGGGCCGGACGGTGAATCGGTAAATGTTTGCTCGCATTCAGCGGCCCTGCCTGGTCAATCGGGTCTCCCAAAAGATTAAGAACACGGCCTAAAGTCGCTTCTCCGACGGGAACAGACAATTCTTCCCCGGTATTAATGACCTCTGCCCCGCGAGCTATCCCTTCGGTTGTGTCCATCGCAATTGTGCGAACCGTGTTTTCCCCCAAATGCTGGGCGACTTCCAAAGTCAAATTATTCGGCGTCTGATCAATATTAGGATTTGTCGCTTTAAGCGCAGTTAGAATCGCTGGAAGTTTTCCTTCCGGAAACGTAACGTCAATGACAGCGCCGGTAATTTGCGTGATTTTTCCGCTTGGGTAATTTGAAGTCATAAAATCAACATCCTTTAATTATTGGTTTAAGGCCTCCGCGCCTGAAACAATTTCGATAAGCTCAGCGGTGATGTCCGCTTGCCGGGCGCGGTTGCGAATCATTGTTAAACTGCTAATCAAATCTTCGGTATTTTTTGTTGCACTTTCCATCGCGGTCATGCGCGAAGCATGTTCACCGGCGGAGTTTTCGAGCAAAGCATAATAAATCGAAAAATATAAATATTTTGGAATTAAAAAGGAAATCAGCTCCTCAAGCGCCGGCTCATAAATGTAATCCGACGGCAAAGAACTTTGTCCGGTCAGCAAGGGCTTTGATTCGATTGGCAAGAGTTTTTCGATCGTCGGTTTCTGTGACAATGGCGTGATAAATCTGTTGTACGCGATAAAAATATCACGGTACTCCCCTTTGAGGAAATATCCGCTTAAGTCAGCGCCGATTTTTTTGGCATCGCTAAAGTCGGGTTTTGTCGTCACGTGCGGATAATAAAGCTTGTGTGGATATTTGGATTTAAAATGCGTATGTCCCCGACGGCCGCAAAAACTAAATTCAATTTTTTCGTAGGAAGCGCCGTTTTGGGAAATCCATTCATTGACGCTGCGGATCAAGCTGTTATTAAACCCGCCGCAAAGTCCCCGATCAGAGGTCACAAGCAGAATCAAAGCCCCATTTTTGTTATTCTGTGAATTTAAAAGCGGCTGACTTTTGACATCGCGCGTTGCGGCCAGTCGGCTGATCAAATCGGTCAAACGATTGGCATAGACCTTGGACCGGCGTTGCGCTTCCTGCGCCTTGATGAGCTTGCTCATCGAAACAAGCTTCATCGTCCGCGTCATTTTGCGCGTATTTTTAAGTCGTCCGAGTTTAACGTTGTATTCTTTAATCGACGGCATAATTAATATTTTTGTAAGAAGCGGTTTTTGACGGTAGTGATTATTTCATGCATTTGGACTCGGATCTCGTCGTTAATCGCTAACGTTTTATTAAATTTTGTCACAAACTCCGCATAGGTGCTGTCAATGGCGTCAAAAAGTTCAGCTTCAAAAGCCCGCACGCGTTTTGTTGGGATGTCATCGAGAAAGCCATTGACCCCTGCATAAATAAGCACAATCTGTTTAACCATAGGCAGCGTTTCGTGCGCACCCTGCTTGATGACTTGCATCAGCCGCTCGCCGCGATCAAGTTGTTTGCGCGAGGCCGCATCAAGGTCCGACGCAAACTGTGAAAACGCCGCCATTTCGCGATATTGGGCCAAATCCAAACGCAGCGTCCCGGCTGTTTGTTTCATCGCCTTGATTTGGGCATCGCCGCCAACGCGCGAAACCGAAATGCCCGGATTAATCGCAGGCCGCTGACCAGCATAAAAAAGGTCGGTTTCCAAAAAGATTTGTCCGTCGGTAATCGAAATGACGTTTGTAGGAATGTAGGCGGTGACGTCGCCGGCTTGCGTTTCGATAATCGGTAAAGCTGTCAAACTTCCCGCTCCAAGTGTGTCACTTAATTTTGCAGCGCGTTCCAAAAGACGGCTGTGCAAATAAAAAATATCGCCCGGAAAAGCTTCGCGTCCCGGCGGGCGGCGCAACAACAAAGAAAGCTGGCGGTAGGCCTGCGCTTGTTTGGTCAAATCATCATAAATAATCAGCGCATGCTTGCCGCTGTCCCGATAATACTCGGCCATGGCCGTCCCGCAGTACGGCGCAATAAACTGCATCGGCGCCGGATCTGAAGCGGTTGCTGAAACAATGGTTGTGTATTCCATGGCCCCAAATTTACGCAGTGTTTCATAAATTTGCGCTACCGTCGAGCGTTTTTGGCCGATGGCCACATAAAAACAATAAACGCCTTTGCCGCGCTGATTGATAATCGTATCAATAGCCAGCGTCGTTTTCCCGGTTTTGCGGTCGCCAATAATAAGCTCGCGCTGTCCGCGTCCGATGGGAGTCAAGGCATCGATGACCTTGATTCCTGTCTCTAGCGGTTCATGGACGTTTTGGCGTTCGATAATCCCCGGCGCTTTAACTTCGATCGGGCGAAACGCGGTCCCCCGGATCGGAGCGTTGCCGTCGATGGCATTGCCCAAAGCATCGACAATGCGGCCAACCAATTCCTGCCCGACGGGAACAGAAACGACCTTTTGGGTGCGTCGAACTTCCTGGCCTTCCTTGATATTTTTATCTTCGCCAAAAATCGCAACCCCGACATTGTCCTCCTCGAGATTTAATGCCATGCCGACGATGCCGTTACTAAATTCGACAAGCTCCCCGGCCATAACACTGCGCAAACCAAACACGCGCGCAATACCATCGCCGACGCTGATGACGCGGCCGGTTTCATAGGTTGAAACAGCCGACTGAAATTCGGCCAGTTGTTTTTGGAGAATTGCAGAAATTTCTTCTGGTTGTAAAGCTTTTGTCATAAAAACTCCCTTTAAGCATTGAGCACAGCGTGACGATATTTTACCAATTGGCTTTTTAAACTAAAATCGAGAATTTTGTCTCCGGAACGAATTTGAAATCCACCGATCAAATCAGGATCAACAAGCGTTTCAGCAAAAATGCCGCGGTTCCATCGGCTTTTTAACTTTTTGCAAATAGCGTCGACCTGCGAGGGGTCCAATGCGACGGCGGATGTGATCGTAACTTTTGTAATTCCGTAATGCTGGTGATACAAAACCTGAAATGAAAGAATAATTTCTTTAAGCAGATTAAGCCGATTTTTTTGACAGAGCAAAATTAAAAACTTAAGCGTTAACGCTGACACTCTCGTCGAGAACAGTTCATTAATGATTTTTTCATTCGGAAACATTTGCAAATGCGGGGCGCTGACAAAATCACGAAACTCCGGTGAGCTCTCAAGCATCTGGGAGATCAAAAGCAAGTCTAACTGCACCGCTTCAAGGGTATTAGTCTCGATGGCGCGGTTAAATAAAGATTGAGCCCAGCGTCGGCCAATCTTTTTAAACATCGTTGTCTGTAATCCGAATTTCATATGCGTTTAAACCTTGGATCCATGCTTTTACAGGGATGACACTGTTTTTTTATACGATGCTCATTTAAACCTTGGATCCCTGCTTGCGCAGGGATGACACTGTTTTTTTTGTCATTCCCTCATATTTCTGTCATTCCCGCGAAAGCGGGAATCCATTTTTAAATCTCCTCAATCAACCGGTCCACAAGCTCTTTGTGGTTTTTGGTATCGAGCTTTTCCTGCAAAATCTTGGTCGCTAAAGCCACCGCCGTATCCGCACTTTTTTCGCGCAAGTAGACTGCGGCTTTTTCCTGCTCGGCATCGATTTCCCGACGGGCGTTCTCGACCATAATGACCGCTTCTTGTGCGACGCGCTCTTCAATAACCTTAGCTGTTTTAAGCGCCGTTTGCCGCGCCTGATTCATAAATTCTTTGGCGCTTGCATCCGCTTCTGAAAGAATTTTGTGACGTTTTTCGCCGAGAAGTTTATATTCTTCGCGGGTTTTGGTGGCTTCATCGACGGCCTTGCGGATATTGTCCTCGCGGGCCTGTAATCCGGCGAGAATTGGTTTCCAGGCGAATTTTGACAAAATCGTAAAAAGCACAAAAAACGTCACCCAGGTCAATAATACAACCTGGATTTCGGGAGCTAACAATGACGGCGAAGCTCCATGAGTTTCGCTGCCATGCGCAGAAGGTTCTTGTGTCGTTGCAGTTTGAGACATAATTTATCCTTGTTATTTGACAAAGGTACAAAAAACGATTGCCGCAAGAACAGGTAATTCGACGAAAGCGATCGCAAGAATCATGTTGCGGCTAAGGATGTTTTCTGCTTCCGGCTGGCGGGCAATCCCCGACAAAGCGCTTGAACCGATTAAACCAATACCGATTCCGCCGCCGATGGCAGCCAATCCGGCACCGATGAGAGCTATTGAACCGTTCATTTTAACTCCTTTTTTGTGATTAATGTTTTGGATGATAAACTTGGCCAATAAAAATCGCTGACAACAAAGTAAAAATATAAGCTTGCAAAAAAACAACCAAAATTTCTAACAATCCGATAAAAAGCGCAAACAACAGAGCCGCAGGAGTCAACAACCAGCCGAACAAAGCCACGAGGCCCAAAAATGCGAGAGTCATCATGTGTCCGGCGATCATGTTGGCAAACAAACGGACGGCTAAAGCAAAGGTCCGGGTAAAAATCCCCAAAATTTCAAGCGGGACAACCAAAAAAAGCATTGGTAAAGGCAGCCCCGGGATGACAAATGAACGAAAATATCCGACGAGCCCATTTCGTTTAATCGCGCCAAACGTCATAAAAGAAAACGTAATCAACGCCAGCGCCGCCGTCACATTGATATTGGCTGTCGCACAGGCAAACAGAGGGATTTTTCCCATCAGGTTCAAAATAAGAATAAAGAAAAAGAGCGTACAAAAATAAGGGGTAAATTTTTTTCCGTCTTCTTCCCCAAGATTATTAATGGCGATCTTGTCCCGAATAAACACGACAAACGCCTCGAGCATGTTCGTGATTCCCGTCGGAACAACCTCATTCTTGCGGTAAAATACACAAAATAAAATAAGCAAAAAAAAGGCCCCTAATATTAGCATTAAACTGTGCAAAGACAAGAAATTTGGCAGATTAAACGGCTGACCAAACGGCAAATTCCACGTGCTGCTATTTTGCACGTGGTGCATGATATATTGCGTCAGATCAAACGGTTCTGTCGAAGGCTGGCTCATAAACAATCAAGTGTTCAGAAATCGAACGATTATGTACCCAAAAAACAAGCTACTCACAATTAATAGCATCCCGGCGGGCATCATTTTTTGGGTCTTAAGGGTTCTCTGGACAAAACTGACAACTAAAAGTCCGGAGACGATCATCAGAAACAACAGGCCGGCCCTTTTGTTAAAATACGCAATCCCATCCCCCGCGAGGATCAAACTGCCGGACACGACACCCATAATCAATGAAACTTTGCTCCCAGCTCTTAAGCCAAAAAACGCACCCAAAAATAAAAACGCACCGAACGTCAAAATCACAATGTCATCGATAACCATTAATGCTCCTTGGTTGATCCCCGTCGCTTTGCGAACTGTTTTAACAAAGAGATATTAAGGGATTTAATTTGTCGTAACCGGCTGCCTGTCAATTGTCCCATAATCGCAGCCAAAATCGAAACGGGAATAAACCATGGGGAAATATGCAATTTAAGACGTAAAAGAATAATAAATGGGATCGAGGCATGAACGAAAAAAAACCATGCAAACGAAAACTTTTTTGTATTCTCTCGAAAATAACCCAGCGGCACATTGGCCCAAAAAGCAAAAAACACTAAAAGAAAATAAGAATTCATAAGGCCAGAGTATAGCAAAAAGTTTTTGTGCCCGCAACCGTTTGTTATGCGATTAACCGCCGGCAACAGGCGGGATAAAAACGACGTGGTCGCCTGACTTTAGGATGGTTTCCCAAGGGCAAAATTCGTTGTTGATTGCGACGCGAACCATGTCCGGTGTCAGGCTAAAAAAATAGAGTGAATCTATCAATGCATAAAGTTCCTGTGCAGTTTTTAGGTTAGTCGTGAAAGTTTCTTCACTGACTCCCCTTTGTTCTCTTAAAATAGCGAAGTATTGGATGTGGATTGTTTTGAACATAAGATGTTCAACTGGTTTTAAAAGTGCTATTTCTTCTTTTGTTAACGGTTGATCCGTCGATTGGGACTTAATAAATTCTTTTGCGTATTTAAAAATCGCTACCACTTGCGGCGAAAGTATATTCTCATGTTCACTAAGATGAAAGACGACAGCTTCAAAATCTCTTTCTTTAAATCGTTCCAAAGCCGTTGAAATCGTTCTTTCAAAATCCTCATTTATATTGGCATCAGTCCTTGTAAGATACTTCTCATGTTCAAATCTCTTAACCTCTTCTAACGCCTCTGGTCCTTTCGAAAGAATATCCCCAATAAATTCTTTCAACAAAGTAGCTCCTTCTTTGAATAAATCGATGGGCTTCATCCTATTAAACTTTCTAAGCATACTATCCGTATTAATCTGAGGTTTCTTAAGTTCAATAAATGAAAGTAGTGAGCACTGTTTACCAAGTTTCCATAGAGATGGATATTCCTTCGAGAAGTACCCCACTTGGATATATGGCGATACAGTTTCTTGTCGAGATATGTCAACAAACACTCCCAAATTGCCATTTCGATAAGTTAAAAATGGAGCCTCAATTATTCTTTCAAATCCATACTCAACGACGAGAAAATTAAATTCATTATGTATGGATGAAATAAACTCATCATTCGATTTTGAATTGAATTTCATATTAGAATTTACCTGTAATCCTTTCTTGCTCGTAGAAGCAACGGTCGTGACCATTGCCTACGAAAATATTTCTTAAATTTACATTCTTACAGCGTGGCCGTTTTGTAACAACAAGTTATTCAAATAAATGCTGGCCTGAGAATTCGTGGAGTCCGTACTTTCCCCTTGAACTCCCCCTAGCCCCCTCTTTAACAAAAGAGGGGGAACAAAGACATCTGCTAAATAGCGGCCATACTTGTCATCACGGCTGCTGCGTATGAGAATGCGGTCAGCTTGCTTAATATAAGACTGTACAAAAGTCTTGGCGGCTTGCCCTTCGGGGGTGTCTATTTCCGGGCAATCGATTCCCCGCAGGCGCAAAGTTTCGTCTTTCCAGGTGTCAAATCCTAAGTCAATGCGGACTTTCAAAGTGTCTCCGTCGATAATCTTTTCAACAATCGCCTCATAGGTATAAAGATCGTTTTTGGATGTGTCGGCTTTCGTCGTAAATTTATAAGCATCCTCTGTCGGTTTTGAACAGACAATGTCGCCGGACTTAAATTGTGAAATAACGCGGCTGTCGAGATTGCGAAAAATCCCAAACCCCAAATCCAGCAACAAAACTTTTTGGGTTGGAGTGCTGACGCTGGGACGCTCGATGATTTTGTAGGTAAACAGCTCTCCGCGCAAAGGTGTTAAAAGTTTTTCTTTCACTGGATTTTCAACCACAATTTGAGAAAGATTTTTGGAAGCCGCTGGTTTTTGGGCATGAATGCGAGCAATAAGCTCATCGCTCGTCCAAGCGTTGCGTTTGATCTGCTCTTCCAAACGTTTGCGCTCACTCTCGTCGGAAATTGTAATTAACTCACGAAAATGCGACCATTTGAATTTTAAGCGGCCGCTTAAAATTGGGTACGTCCGGGCAAATTTTAGACAATCGTACAATGTATTTTTGTCGACTTTAAGGTCAGGCGCCAAACGTGCGAGAATCTGTGCCCCATATTCTGGTTTCTTTGAATATTTTAAAATATGTTTGTTAATATGCGCGCCCGTCTGCCAATAGGTCCGCACCTTTTCTTCTTCGATACGCGCTTGTCCGGCAATGAGAGTTTCGCGAACTTGGGACAACAAAATTTTGTAGGGACTTGTTTCTTTTTGCACACTGTTTGGCATAAAAAAGCTCCAGCTAAGGTTTTAAAAAACTTACTGCCTTTTGGTATTCCTCCGGCGTGTTGATGTTGTCCAAAGCCTTTTTGTTTTTTAACTTCAACAAACGCACCTTCGAGTTGATCAAAATTTTGCGCGGACAAGTTATGCCTTTTGCAAAGAAAGTTAATAACCGTCTCTGTGCTTTGGGCTCATAAATCGCGCACAACGGTTCCGGCAAATCATTAAAGCGGCTTTTGTAAGCGGTGGCGATTTTTGTACTGTCGCGGTAACGCAAGAGATGTCGCAACGTTTTATCGTCGACAAACGGCAAATCGCACGCGAGGATAAGCCACGCGGCTTTCGGAAATTTTGCCATCGCTGAAAGTATGCCTGACAAAGGGCCGCGGTCGCTTAATTTTTTCAAATCATAAATGTGCGGCAGTTTGCTCTCTCTTGCAACCATTTTTTGCCCTTTGCGCCGAGAGATAAAAACTTTTTCACACAACGGCAAGAGAAGCTCAAACGCACAGATCGCCTGCGGTTTATTGTGAAACTTTAAAGACGATTTATCTTTTTTCATCCGTGTGCTTTTGCCGCCGGTTAGGACAAGGCCAAAAATTGGTGGGCGTAAATTTACCATGAAAAAAACTTTGCCTCTTTCCCTTTTTCTAAACTCCCCGTGCCTGGCGGGACTTCAATGAACCCTTCCGACGCTGTTAACGCCCTAAAATTACCCGAACTGCTAAGTTTGACGGGCAGTGCTGATGCGGTGGCATTAAAAGTTACGGGCACAAACAAAGTTAAGTTTGAGTTTTGACGGATTGATTTTGCTAATCTGACAGCTCGATCTTTGATTCGCACGCCGCATTTCTTGTAGAGAAAGGGCAAGACATAATACACCGCACACACCAAGGTTGAGACCGGATTGCCCGGCAAGCCAAAAACAGCTTTGCCGTCGTGTGTTTTTGCAAACAAAAGCGGCTTGCCCGGCTTTTGGCTGACCTTATGAAACAAGGTTTTCACCTGAAGTTCGTTTAAAACTCCGGGAACAAAATCAAATTTGCCCATCGACACTCCCCCGCTTAAAATCACAACGTCAAAGTCCAGAAGGACACGGCTCAAATTCTTTTTTATTACTGAAAAATTGTCATTGAAATGAAACTTTTTCACGTCGCTAAAGCCTTGCGAACACAAGAGAGTTTCGAGGGCATACGTATTGGACCGACGCGACTGATACGATTGCGGTTTTTTGTCAATAGCGATTAGCTCGTCTCCTGTCCCGATTAAGGCGATTTTGGGTGAAAAAACGTTCAACTGCCGCTTGCCGGTTGACGCACAAACCGCAATGTGGGTGCTATTTATTTTTGTCCCGAAGGCAATAAGCCGCTCATTCTTTTTGTATTCACTGGCTTGTTTACGAATAAATTGCCCTTTAAAGATTTTTAAATCAGGCTTAAGTGTTGCTGTGGCCTTTACAATTTTGACGTTTTCGACAGGAATCACGCAGTCGCAGTGTTTGGGAATAACTGCGCCAGTCATGATTTCAAAACAATGTTCTGGCTTAAACAAAACTTTGGGGGCGATTCCAGCCTTCTGCATACCTTTAATTAAAAATTGAAGTCTTCCCTTTTTCCACGCGTTAAAGGAAATCGCAATCCCGTCAACTGCACTTTTGTCCGCAGAAGGCTGGTCAGAATCCGCAAAAATATTTTCAGCGATAATTTTTCCGGGCGATTGTGTTAAAGCCACGCTGACTATTCTTGCCGGTGTGGCATTTTGGAGAATGATGCGTTTTGCGCTTCTTGACGTAATCGGTTTCATGACGGGCATTATAACGTGCGAAACAAAAAGCTCCAATTTTTTTTAAATGTGATATTATACGCAAAAATTATTTATCAAGGAAAGGAGAAACTATGTCAATTGTCAAAGAATTTCAGGAATTTGCCGTCAAAGGCAATGCGGTGGACATGGCGGTAGGTATTGTGATCGGGGCGGCATTCGGTGGGGTTGTCAATTCGCTGGTTAACGATGTTTTTATGCCGCCCTTGGGCTTTATTATCGGTGGAGTTGACTTTGCGAATCTTGAAGTCGTGCTAAAGCCTGCGGTGGAAGCCGTCCCTGCTGTGACCATTAAGTACGGGTTGTTTATTAACAAGATCATTAACTTTATTGTCGTCGCCTTTTGTATGTTTATCGTCGTTAAAGCGATGAACCATTTAAAGCAAAGCGTCGAAGCAAAAGCAAAAAAATAATAAACCAAAGAAAAGGAGTCCCAATCATGAGTTTGAAATTATGGAAATTAACTTTTGCAAGCCTTACACTCATTTTTGCCGCAGTTGGCACGAATGCATTTGCGGATGATGCCATGACTAACGAAGGTCTTCTTTCCGGCTGGACGGGTGATATTTTTGCCGGTTACAGCAAATCCGTCGGGAATACCCAAAAAAGCGCCGGGAATCTCAGCGCGAGTGCCTTAAAAAAGTTTGATAAATCTCAATTTTCGCTTAAGGGAAATTTGTTTTATTCAGAATCCAACAAAAGCATGGACACCCAGAAGTGGGATATTTTAGCGAAGTTCTCCCATGACTTTGGAACAGATGACAATTGGTTTAGCGTTACACAAATTTTAGTTGACCATGATTATTTTTCGGACATTGATTATCGTATTACGCCAAGCGCCGGTCTTGGGTATCACATTTTTAAGGGAGAGGATTTTACGTGGGATGCCGACGCTGGTTTAGGTTACCGGATTACCCGTCATCGAGTCAATGAAGCAGCCGATGATGAAGCGTTGACAGCCCTCTTGCACACATTTGCCAAGAAACAAATCTTTGACAAAGCTTTTCTTTCCGAAGATTTGACCGTTTATCCCGGGCTAAAGAGTGATTCGGGCGTTCTTTTGCGCTCCGAGACAGCTTTTACCAATCCATTGAGCAAAAATATGGACTTGGAGTTGAAGTATATTTTAGATTACAATTCCGAACCTGCGGCAGGAAAAAAGAAAACCGACGGACAATTTATCGCCGGTTTGAAATATAAGTTCTAAGATGCGGATTAAGAAAATAGGCAGGGCCAGAACAATCGGCCTTGCCTATTTTTTTTGTGTTAAACAGGTATTCCCTTTTTGCCTAAAATAATGACGCTTGCGCCAAGAAATAACACCTCAAAAGCAACATAAACGGCAAGATTTGCCGCAATTCCCGACGTAAATCCATACGAATGCAAGCCGATACTCAAAAGGTTAACGCCAAACCACGCCCACATCACAACAATAAAACCCATCGCAGCCCCGACGGCAACGCCCAGCGGATTAATCATGCGGCCAACTTTGGCATGAAAAATAATTGACGTCCAAAGGACGATCAAAAGCGCCCCATTCTCCTTGGGGTCCCAGCCCCAAAATCTTCCCCACGATTGATCTGCCCAAATTCCGCCTAACATCGTTCCCAAAAACGCCATCGTCAGCCCAAAGCCCAAAATCCCGAGAGTATAGCGATACGTTGAATTTAAAAGTTCTTTATTTTTTGGTTTAAATAATGCCTGCAAAATATAAACATGCCCCATAATGCCAGCCACACAACACCCCGAGTAGCCGATCGTAATCGACAAAACGTGCGTTGTCAGCCAAAAGTTGGAGTCCAAAACAGCGACGAGCATTTTTAGCGTGTCTCCGTCAGCACTGAATTTGTCGGCAATCGCCAAAAATATAAAACCGCAAATGCTTCCAACGACGATGCCAAGCCATTTTTTATTAAAAACTTCGGTGAGTAAACTCAACAAAACGGTAACCACACCGACAAAAACAAACGTTTCATACAGATTGGTGACCGGCGGGCGCGACATAATGATTGTCCGAAGAACCAGCGCAATCAAATGCGGTAAAAATCCAAACATAAGTAAAAGAAATCCGACGGTGTGCAACAGCGGACGCGGCCAAACGAGTGAAAATAGAAACGCAAAAAATGCGAGCAAATAAAAAATCCAGGCTAAAAGAAACAGGCTCGTGTGATTATAAAAGATTTCGTAAGGAATTTTATTGTAAGCACGCTTTTGCATTGCGCCAATACGCCCAGAAATCTCCAAGTCAAACGCTTTGGCGGCTAAATTAAATTCCAGCTGATGCCCCAAAGTGTAAGCATTGTGCATCTCTAAAAGCAAACCCAATTCCTTTTGCGTCTGGGCATCCGAAAAATTGTGTTTGGCCATTTCCCAAGCGCTGTGCCAGGTTTCACTCTGGGGATTAACCGACGGAAAAATCGCCAACGAGTCCTCTGTCGCACTTTGCGACCACTGATAAAGATTGCGCAAAAGCCGCATAAAATCTTTTTCATCCGACGACCATTGCTCGGATTTTTTGCTCCCTAAGTCCTTTGTCTCGTTGTTGATGACATCAGCTTTAAGGGCAATATCCAAAAAGCTGAAATTGTTTTTTGACGACGGGAAGTCCAGCAGAGTTTTGGCGTTTTGATCGGAAAGCGCAAAATCCGAATGCGGCATTGCCAGCGAAAACGCACTGCGGATTTTTAAATACAGGCTCACATTATTGTAAACACGCAAAATTTCGGCTTCGACCAAACTGCGTTGTTTTTCGTCAATCGCATCCGCCGCGATAGCCAACTGGCGGAACTTGTTTAAATTTGGTTCAAGTTGCGAAAAGCTGTAACGCCTGTGTGTGTCCGGTTTAAATCCTAAAGCCATCGGGATTTCGGGACTGTTGATCAAAAATACTCGGTCATCCGCCGTCTGCCACGGCACAAACAGCAATTTTGCCAGCCAATTGATCGCCGGTTTTTTGTCAAAAGTCCTCTTGCCTGAAAATTGCAATAAGACACTACGAGCATATGTGTCCAGCGGTTTAAGGCGGCCCTCATGCAAAATGGCGATGCGGCCAAAATTTTCTAAATTTTGTGGATGGGAAATAGCGTTGTTATCGGCAGCAAAACTTAAACCATTACTTAGCAAGATCAAAAATGCGAGCAAGTATATTTTTTTTACATTACTTCCCAAAGTGACGTCATTGCGAGCCACGGAGAGCGCGAGTCCTTTAGGACGAGCCACGAAGGGGCGAAGCAATCTCATATGAGATTGCTTCGTCGCTACGCTCCTCGCAATGACAATCTTGCACCATGCTTTTAATTTTTTTAACAATTTCATTTCTTTGCTCTTTGAAAGTTAAAAGCCGCCAAAAGAAAATGCAAGGCCAGCCCAAAAAATGTTACAAACGTCGCAATATACGGCAGCAGACGTCCTGCATTTTTGACAACCGCAAGCGTCGAGAACTCACGCCCCATCGAATCGATATTATAGGAAGACTGATAAAACGTATAATCTTTGAAGCGAAGCGGTTCATTCATCGAAATGGTGATTTCCCGTTTAACACCGTCGTGCTGGATTTCAACTTTGCTTTTGTAGCTGCGCGCCATTTCGGTTCCGGGATGCTTGTCCATCATAAAATCCAGAAGTTTAACGGTAATCGGTAGCGGAAGTCGTTTAAAGCGCAAACTGACATTAAATTCTTTATCGCCGACACTAATCTTCGTCGGTCCTTCGTCGGCGCCATACAAAAGGACCAACGGCTTCTCTTCTGTTGAGAGGAGTTTTAAAATGATTCCCGGAGTATTTTTTTCGGGTTCTTTCTGAGGGTTTTCGGGTTTGAGAACATTGATGCTTGACGCATTGAGATATTTTTCTTTTATCCCTGCAAACGGCGCAGAAAAAGCTTCAGCGTTTTTGTAGTACGTGACAACCGAAAAACTAAGCGGCAGATTATTAAACTTTATGACACGGCCCTCTTTTACATCTTTAACATCGACGGCGCTCACTGTCTTTTGTTTGTCGGCTTTGGACCAAACCGCGATTTCCCACTCACTGTACGCTAAGGAAACATTCGACGCTTGGCCTTCTCTTAAAGTCAGATGCGATTCGCGCGCCGCATGCAAGGTCACAAAAGCAGCGACGAGAAAAAGAACAAGTCCGAAGTGAACAATGATAAGCCCCGAATTTTCCCACGCATAAATAACGCGGGTAAAAAATGCACAGAATAAATTGACGAACAATACCCAAAGGACCAATTGGGCGCCGGGAAACGGCAAAAATCCCATCGCCAAAAAATAAAACGAACTAAAGTAACGCTCCTGTGAGGCGTAAAGTCCGTTTTCAACCTGAGCGACAGTGCCCCAAAAAGTCAGAATAAAAAGCAACAACAGCCCGACTACAGTGATCTGCAGTGAGGAAAGAAACAAAAAAATTTTATTACCTTTAAGAGGTTTTCGTCGGGACATTAATTCTTAAACTTTAAGGATTTCACAAGCGCTTTAAAGGCTTTGGACTGTTCCAAAACCTTCTCGCGGCTGCCGGTCATTTTGACAAAAATCCGTTGATTGTTCGCTTCAATAATAGCGGCCAGCATACTTGGCGTTGCCGGCGCTGATTTTTTTTGTAAACCTGTAAAGTCAATGACAAGCGCCGAAACATTCGCGTCAAGTGTCAGCGTTTCCTGTTTGGCGATAAAAGCCTCAAGTTCTGCAGGAGGCAAAACTTCGAGATTTAACTGCCCTAGCCAGCGGATAATATTTGGTTCAATGCCACCGGCCCCGGCGCCAAGCGAAACAATCGAGCAATCGACAGCGCTTTCGTTATTTTTGAGACCAAAAGTTGCAATCCGCATTCCCGTCGCTGGCTTTTCTTGCCAACCTTCGGGCAAAGTCCAGCTGATCGGACTTTCGGAAACGTTTTGCACCCCGCTTGCAGAGAGCATTTGAGCCAATTGTTCTTTGGTAAATCCGGCATGCGGATCGTTTTTGCTGTCCATGCCGGGCATCGGCGCATTTAAATCGATATTTAAACCGGCGTGCGGGTCGCTTGTCGGCGCGGCAGTTTCCAAGGACGAATCCTCGGTTACTTCAGAATACGTGCGGGCTGTTTCTTTTTTTTCGCAGGAAGATAAAAATAAAATTGCAGCAAAAATAAAGAAAAAATTTAAAAATATTTTATTCATTAAATCTCCTGACGGTTATTAAAGTCTATCAAAAGTTTTTAGTCTGAACCTTATTGAAGACTGAATATAGCAAACTACGTACTACTACGCAATTTAAAGTTTTTAGATTTGTATTCTTTCTGCCAGCTCTTTGGCATTGGCCGTACAATCATTAAGCGAAATGCCGTTAAGATAATTCGCCAGCAGATAAAGATGCGGCATATCGGCCATAGATTTTTTAATTTCTAAAAAAGTTTGTGGATACTCGCGGTTGTATTGGGGAATCGCCTTGCCCCAGCGCAGCAAAAATTGATCTGTCGGTTCTCCCCTGCCTTTAAGAATCTTGGCGAGTTCTTCTTTGGCCAAAGCCAAAAGTTCTTCGTCGCTTTTTCGCACTGTGTCCGGATTACACGCGCCAGCTAACATAATTTGAAAAAGTATTTTGCCCTTCGGGCAACGGTTTGGAAAAATATTGCTGCTAAACAAAACGCCCAAAACCTCCCTGCCTTCATGCGTCGGGCGCAAATAGCCAAAGCCCTGCGGCAGACAATCAAATTGTTTGACATCATAAACAAGTCCCACGACAACAATCGAAGCGTAAGGGATTTTACCAAGAGCATCCGCCAAATTTTTATTAACGCCCTTAAGGATATCCGCGGCCGCTGGCGCAGGAATCGACAAAATAACTTCGTCCGCAAAATACTTTTTATCGACAGCTTGAATTTCATAACCTTGGGCTTGCTTTGCAATCTGTTGAACACAAACGCCGGTTTCAATAACATCCGTATTTATTTCGACGAGCTTCTGGGTCAATTGGCCCATTCCATTTTTAAACGACCATAACTGCCCCGTCGGTTGGCCTGCGGTCAATGAATTCTTGCCACGTTGACGGCGTTTTTCAACACTTAAAGAAATCATGCCTTTAAAAAGTGAGCCATACTTCTGTTCGATCTGATGGATTCGGGGAAAAGCGTATTGCAAATTCAAATCTTGCGCATTGCCGCCAAAAATTCCGCTGACCATAGGATCCAAAAAATATTTTGCAAAATTCTCGCCCAAGCGGCGAGTGCCGAACTGAAAAACCGTTTCGTTGGGATTTTGGCCTTTTGAAATAAAGATTTCCTGGGCCACACGTAATTTGCTTGCGAAAGACATTGGTTTAAATTTTAAAAATGACAACGGGCTTGAAGGCAGCGGATAAAGCACATCCCCAACGCAAATCGAACGGATTTTGGTCGCAGGACTTGCGGCAATCAATTGATTTTCAAGTCCCAGTTCTTTGGAGAGCATTAACGTGCTGGGCTTGTTGTCCAAAAAACCGTTGGGGCCGGTTTCAAATTGACAACCATTTCGCTCAACGGTTTTGATGGTTCCCCCGCAGGTCGACTCCATTTCTAGAAGTTTAATCTTAACGTCAGGCCGCTGGGCATATTGTTGGCGCAGATAATAAAGAGCGGTTAACCCGCTGACGCCGCCGCCTACGATGAAAATATTTTTGCTCATGGATTAATATTAGCGCTTAAAGTTGTGGACCAGCTCAATGATCATTTTGACTTTTTCAACCGGGACATCCGGTTGTATCCCGTGGCTTAAATTGAAGATATATTTTTTAAAACGCCGGCTGGCTTTGAGAATTTTTAAAACTTCCATTTCAAGGATATTGTCGTCGGCATACAAGAGCCCTTGGAATAAATTGCCCTGCACGCCTTGCTTTGACTGTGCCAAAATTTTTGGGTCCGTTAAGTCCACGGTTTCACAGACGCTTAAAAAATCACTGCCGGACTTCTGCATTTGCGGCAACAGATGAAATGAATTCTTCAAGTAATAAATCGACGGCAAATCAACGGCTTTAAAAATTTCGCGCACATATGGAAGAATAAAATTTTGGTAATCCTGCGCACGCAAGATGCCGCCCCACGAATCAAAAAGCTGAAAAACTTTGATGCCAGCGTCCTTTTGCAAATTCAAATAGGCGATTGTGTTCTTGGTTAAAAACTTCATTAACCGGTGAAATCCATGCTCGTCTTCATTGATAAATTTAAAAACTTTTCGAAAATTCGACGAAGACCCGCCTTCCACAAGATAACACAGCACGGTAAATGGGGCGCCGGCAAAACCGATTAAAGGAATTTCCGGGGAAAGACTGGCATTAATCATAGGGATAGCTTGACGTAAATGTTTGACATCGTCCAAATCATGCAATTTTTTAAAGTCCCCGCTTGAATTAAACGGATTGGCAATGACAGGCCCGTGATTGGGATCAAAGGTAATTTTAAAACCCAAATGCATCGGTAAGGTCAAAATATCGGCAAAAAGAATCGCGGCATCAACTTTAAGGATATCGACGGGCAAACACGTTACCTTGGCCACCGTTTGTGGATCGCGAAACATTTCATCGAGCGAATGTTTTTTGCGGATTTCGCGATACTCCGGCAAAAATCGCCCAGCCTGACGCATAAACCAAACAGGAACTTTTTTGTTCTTTCCGGAAAAGGAATCTAGTAGAAGTGAATTTGTCATAACAATTAGTTTCCTCTCTCCAATCGATACCAGGCTGGTCAGATGGGGAGAAATTTAATGATATTTGTTCACGTGGATCCCTGCTTTCGCAGGGATGACACTACTTCTTTTGTCATTCCCGCGAAAATTTTGTCATTCCAGCGAAAATTTTTTCATTCCAGCGAAAATTTTGTCATTCCCGCGAAAGCGGGAATCCACTTTTCAAATTGCCCCTTCATCTGACCTAGACTGTACATTTGAGGATAAAGAATATCTTTTACACCGTCTTCGAAAAACGTTTATGGCTTTTTTCTTGCCGTAAATACCAGTCAAAACCCATACAAATGTTACGCACAAAAATTTTACCCAAATCGCTTACAACAATTCGATCTTGATCAAAGAATAGTAATCCATCCTCGACGCATTTGACAAGATGTTTTTGTTCTTCTTGAAAATACCCGTCAAAATCTTTTGAAAAATGTTGGGCAAACGCTTTTTTGTCGAGACTAAACTGGCAGATCAAAGACTTGATCACCCATTGGCGGATTAAATCATCCTCTGAAAGTTCTTTGCCGCGCTCGACGGGAAGTTCGCCTTGTTTTAAAAAATGGTAATATTCGGGAATCGTTTTGTAATTTTGGAAGAATGAGCCCTCAAGAAATCCAATAGCGGAAGTTCCCAGCCCAATATATTCATCGGCCGGCTTGACCGTATAGCCCATAAAGTTGCGGTGCAGAGTCCCACGATTAAATGCTTTACTCAATTCATCGTCAGCCAGGGCAAAATGGTCCATGGCAATAGCCTGATAACCATTCTTCAAAAACGCATTGCGTGCATTTAAAAATATTTCCAGCTTTTGATCTGTCGACGGCAACTTGCTCTCATCAATTTTTGTCTGGTGCTTCTTAAGCCACGGAATATACGCAAAACTATACAGCGCAATGCGGTCTGGCTTAAGAGAAAGCACTAGCTCCACCGTCTGGGCAAACGAATCAATCGTCTGATACGGCAAGCCATAAATCAGATCAAAATTTACCGACTCAAAATGCAGATCACGGCACCAGCGGTTAAATTGTTCGACTAATTCAAACGGTTGAATCCGATTGACGTGTTTCTGCACGTTTTCATCAAAATCTTGCAAACCAATGGAGATTCGATTAAACCCTAATTTTCGCAAAGTTTCGACTTTAGATTTTGTTACCCGACGAGGATCCACTTCGATGGCAATTTCCCCAGCTGGATCAATCCTAAAGCAGCTGGCAATTTTTTGATACAGACGAGTCATTTGCGTTTCGCTTAAAAAAGACGGCGTCCCTCCGCCCCAGTGCAACTGGCGGATTAGAGTTTTTGTGCCGATTTTTTGAGCGACAAGATCGATTTCTTTTTCAAGATAGTCAAGATATTCATTACCAACGCGCTCTTCGTTTTTGCGGACATTCATGCTGCAGCCGCAAAAGTAACACAAAGATTCACAAAAAGGAATATGAACATACAGCGAAAGCGTTTTGCCGCTTTGGCCGAACTGATGGAGTTTTTGATGATAAGTTTGGGTGTTAGAGACGGTCGACCACTCGGGAGCCGTCGGATAACTTGTGTAACGCGGCCCTGGCTTGTCAAATTTTAGGATTGTGGCTTTATCAATTTTCATAAAAATCACGATATGTTACCACAAATGCAGAAAAAAGAGGAAAAACGCTTACGACTGACGGGAAATCCGCGAAAACATAAACTCGCGATTCATACGGGCAATATTAGCCACACTAATCCCCTTAGGACATGCGGCTTCACACTCGTATTCATTGGAACAGTTGCCAAAATTTTCTTTGTCCATCTGATGGACCATATTGTTCACACGGGTTTTGCTTTCGACTTTGCCTTGCGGCAGAAGCACCAAATGGCTGACCTTGGCTCCCACAAACAGCATCGCTGACGCATTGGGACATGCGGCCACACAAGCACCACAGCCGATGCAGGAGGCGGCATCCATGGCTTGATCGACATTTTCTTTTGCAACAGGAATCGCATTAGCGTCAGGCGCAGAACCGGTTTTGGCCGAGATATACCCGCCGGATGCGATAATCCGGTCAAACGCGCTTCGATCAACAATCAAATCTTTGAGAACAGGAAAACCTTTGGCACGCCACGGTTCAATGACAATGGTTTCATTATTTTGAAAATGACGCATATGCAATTGGCAAAGGGTAGTCCCTTTAAGTTTTCCGTGCGCTTTACCATTAACGACCGCTCCGCACATCCCGCAAATTCCCTCACGGCAATCATGATCAAAAGCAACCGGCTCCTGGCCTTCTTTGGTCAGCCGTTCGTTTAACACGTCGATCATTTCCAAAAACGACATCGCCACATCAATGTCATTGACTGGATAGGTTACAAACTCCCCTTTATCCGTCGGGCCTTTTTGCCGCCAAATCATCAGCTTAAGATTTAATTTTTTATCCATAGGATTATCTTTTCTATTTATAACTTCTCTGGGTCAAGTTGACGCTTTCAAAATGTAATTGTTCCTTATGAAGCATAGGCTCCGCATCCTTGCCTTCAATATGTTGCCAGGCTGCGGCATAACAAAACTTTTCGTCATCCCGCTTGGCTTCGCCTTCAGGAGTCTGATATTCTTCCCTAAAATGTCCACCGCAGGACTCTTTGCGATGCAGAGCATCTTTGACAAACAATTCGGCAAATTCCAAATAATCGGCAACTCGACCGGCTTTTTCCAAGCTTTGATTCAAATCTTCCCCGCTGCCGGGAACGTTGATATTTTCCCAGAACTCCTGGCGAATCGCCGGAATTTGAGCAAGGGCTTCACGCAAACCAGCATCATTGCGCGACATTCCGCATTTGTCCCACAAAAGTTTTCCAAGCTGCTTATGAAAATCATCCGCGCTACGCTTGCCTTTGGCTTCTAAAAGGCGCGTCACTTTATGTAAAACTTGCCCCTCAGCCTCTTTAAAGGCAGGAAAAGAAGAAATGTCACTGCCAAGCGGTTGTGTCTGCGCCAAATAATCGCCAATCGTATACGGAATAATAAAATACCCGTCGGCCAAGCCTTGCATCAGAGCGCTCGCCCCCAGACGATTGGCCCCATGGTCCGAAAAATTCGCTTCCCCTAAAACAAATAACCCGGGAACTGTACTCATCAAATTATAATCCACCCACAATCCACCCATCGTGTAATGCGGGGCCGGATAAATCATCATCGGCGTTTCGTAAGGATTGTCGCCGGTAATTTTTTCGTACATTTCAATCAAGTTACCGTAACGCTCGGTGATCGTCTCTTTGCCCAAACGCTTAATTGCAGCCGCCAAGTCCAAATAAACCGCCATTGCGGTTTCGCCAACGCCACGCCCGGCGTCACACTGCTCCTTGGCGTTGCGCGAGGCAATATCGCGCGGAACAAGATTTCCAAAGGTCGGATACTTGCGTTCCAAAAAATAATCGCGTTCTGTATCTAAAATTTTTGAAGGACTTCTTTTATCATTTGCATTCTTGGGAACCCACACACGCCCGTCATTGCGCAAGCCTTCGCTCATCAATGTCAATTTGGATTGATAATCGCCGTGAACCGGAATGCAGGTCGGGTGAATTTGCGTAAAACATGGGTTAGCCAGAAAGGCCCCTCGTTTATAAGCACGCCAAATGGCGGTTGCGTTACAAGCCTTGGCATTTGTTGAAAGATAAAAAACCGATGAATAGCCGCCGGTGGCCATAATGACGGCATCGGCACAATGCGATTCGATTTTTCCTGTGATCAAATTGCGAGTGACAATCCCTTTGGCAACTCCGTCGATGACGACCAAATCGAGCATTTCTTCTCGTGGACAAAGTTCGACATTTTCACGTGCCACTTCTTTCATCATCGCCGAATAAGCGCCTAAAAGAAGTTGCTGCCCCGTTTGGCCGCGAGCATAAAAGGTACGCGAAACTTGCGCTCCGCCAAACGAACGATTTTCCAAATAACCGCTATAATCACGGGCAAACGGAACACCTTGCGCGACGCATTGGTCGATAATTGCGTTGCTGACTTCGGCTAAACGATAAACGTTGGCTTCACGCGCGCGAAAATCTCCGCCTTTGATCGTGTCATAAAACAATCGCTCAACGCTGTCGCCGTCATTGGCATAATTTTTGGCTGCATTGATCCCCCCTTGCGCCGCAATGCTGTGCGCCCGACGAGGACTGTCCTGAATGCAGAAAACTTTGACCTTATAGCCAAGCTCGGCTAATGTGGCTGCCGCAGAGCTGCCTGCCAAACCTGTTCCAACGACAATAATTTTGTATTTACGCTTATTGGCCGGGTTGACGAGCTTAACGTGCAACTTGTGTTGCGACCATTTTTCTTTTAGCGGACCGGATGGGATTTTTGAGTCGATCATAGGCTTAATTATTTACCAAATTTTTGATTAAAACATAGACAGGAATCGAGCTAAAGCCCCAACCGACTAAGATACCAAATAAATTGCTGGCCAAACGAACGCGGCCTGTATACTTGGGATGATTAAAGCCGTAGGTCTGACAAAAACTTTCAACGCCATGACTTAAATGAAACCCGATACTTGCCATCGCAATAATATAAAATGTACTGTGCATCCAATCTTTAAATGAATTGTAAACTAAGCCGTAGAGTCCGTAATTTTTTCCGTCGGCCAAAATGCTTTGTGCGCCATGATGGGGAGTAAACGTAAAATCCCAGAGATGATAAAAAATGAAAGCCAGGACAATTGTTCCTGTAAAGGGCATAATTTGTGCGGCAAAAGAACGTTCGGCTTTGGGGGCGACTATTTTGTATCCGATGGGACGCGAAGTCATGTTTTTGTAAACAAGAAAATACGTGACAAAAATGTGCATCAAAAAGATCGACCCCAAAATTCCTTCAATCACATAAAGACCGGGACGAAGTTTTCCTAAAAAAGCCGCATAACCGTTATAAAGGTCAGGGCCGCCAAAAAATAAAAGGTTTCCAACCAAATGCCCGCAGATAAACAAAATCAAAAGCAAGCCGGTTGTCGCAACAATTTGTTTGCGGCCGATCGAAGTTTGATAATGGCGAAATGACTTAATCATAGGTTGCGAGTATACCACAGCCCTTAGGGCGCTTGTAAAGAAATATTTTTAAATTTACTGAGCTTGATAATAAATCCGGTAAAGATTCCCTGAATTATCATCCGAAACAATCATTGATCCGTCGTCGAGAATTTCGAGATCAACCGGCCTTCCCCAAACATTTTTTCCGTCATACCAACCGCTGGCAAAATTTTCGTAGCTGACGGCCGCATTGTCTTTAATGCGCACCAAGGTAATGCGGTATCCGATTTTTTCTCCACGATTCCACGACCCATGTTCGGCAATAAAAATCTGATTGCGATATTCCGGCGGGAACATTTCTCCCGTATAAAAGCGCATCCCCAAAGCCGCCACATGCGGGCCTAATTCCTGCGCCGGCGGCGTATGCGTTGTGCACGCATCCGGTTGGCCTAATTGCGGGTCAGGAATATTTTTGCCATGACAATACGGAAAACCAAAATGCAGTCCCGCTTTGGGCGCGTGATTGAGTTCATCCGGTGGATAATTGTCCCCGAGATTGTCACGGCCATTGTCGGTAAACCACATTTCTTTTGTCGTCGGGTCCCAGTCAAATCCGACAGTGTTGCGAATCCCGCGGGCAAAAATTTTTAGATTTTTACCGTCGGGGTCCATCCGCAAAATCGAGGCGTAACGCAAATCTTCTTTTTCGCACACATTGCAGGGGGCACCGACCGGCACATAGAGTTTCCCATCGGGACCAAAGCGGATAAATTTCCAGCCGTGCCAGACATCATCCGGAAAACTTTGACTGACAATGACCGGCTTAAGCGGATTGGCTAAATTATCCTCAATATTGTCAAAGCGCAAAATCCGATTGATTTCCGCGACATACAACGCGCCATCTTTGAATGCAACTCCGTTGGGCGCCCTAAGCCCTCGGGCGAGCGTGGTAACTTTTCCAGCTTTGCGGCTTTGGCCTTCCTTAATAATAGGGATCGCATAAAGATGTCCGCCGCCGGTGCGCGTGCCGACAAAAAGTGTTCCGTTTGGCGTTATAGCAAGAGAACGCGGATTTTCGAGGCCAGTGGCAAAAACTTCGATTTTAAACCCGGGCGGAAGCTTGATTTTTTCGATCGAAAAATCAGCAAAAGCGAGATGCGTAAATCCACAAAAAACAATAGTAAGTAAAAATTTTTTCATAAAAACTTCCTGCCGATTTTAAAAGTTTTTAGTCTAAGCCATACCAACCCTCCTCTCCCCATTTTGGGGGAGAGGATTAAGGTGAGGGGGATTTTTATTTATTAATTCTTATTAACCCCTCATCCTAACCTTCTCCCCGACGGGGAGAAGGAACAATACAAACTTTTTGACCCACCATTTCAAAAAACTCGTCAGTGTCCGCGTTGACGCGCAGCGTTATTGTGTCAAGCTCAAGATCGACCTTTCCTTTATTAACGACGACGATATCGCCCGTTGCAAAGGTCGGGATTTGCGCCGCCGGGTGAACCACGCAACTTGTTCCAACAACAAAAAAAAGATCAGACGCTTTAGCAAGCTCAACTGCTGCAGTGAAATATTGAACTTCTTCTGCGAAGAAAACAATCGCTGGCTTTAAAACTCCCCCGCATTCACAGATCGGCACAACCTGCGTTTGTATTTTTTCTTTTAACTCGAGAAACGAAAACATTTTTTGACAGTCACGGCAAAAACTTTTTTCAAAACTGCCGTGCAGTTCATAAACATTTTTGGAACCTGCGCGCTGATGCAAACCATCAATGTTTTGGGTTATGATATCAACCTTTTTGCCGGATGCTTCAAGCTTGGCAAAAAATTTGTGCGTACTCGTCGGGGAAATCTGTTCGTCAAGTTGGATAAAGTCACGCGCAAAGTCATAAAAAGGTTTTGGGTCGCGGGCAAAATAATCAATGTCAAAAACTTTTTCCGCATCGTACTGTTTGGTGACATAAAGTCCGCGGGGCCCGCGAAAGTCTGGGATTCCCGCATTTGTCGAAATGCCAGCTCCTGAGAGAACAACGATGCGCTTGGCTTTTTTAATAAGCTCAGCGCATTGCTTGGCAAAATAGGGTAAGGAATCAATGTCCATAAAGAAATAAATCGTGGATTGTGTAGGGGCGTATTGCCATACGCCCCTACGGATCTCTTTTACGGCGCGGTGCGGGCAAAGCGGCCGCCCGAGGCAGAAGAATATCTCCGCGTTAAACCAAACCCAATGCAATAAGTTCTCCCCGTCACACTTCCGAAAGATACCGTTGTTACCGCGCTCCAGCTTCCTCCCAGATAAGTTGCAGAATGAGCAGACCCGACACCATCTCCGGTAACGCCCCGTGCCGTTGTGGCATTAATTCCCAACCAATCGTTATTTGTGGCATTGCCTTCATACGTTGTCGTACTAGTCAATGTCCCATCGCCATGAGTGCCCTGAAAAGCTCTCGCTGACGAATTTCCTAAAGGCACCGCGAACTCATCAACATTTCCGGTTAACTCCATCGCTCCATAATATCCTGCACCGGCGCTGATACGATTCGTTGCATTCGTCGCCGCAAAACCAACGCGAAAAGGACCGCTCATATCTGTTCCACTTCCGTCGTAATTAGCTAACCCCAAGCCTGCAGTGCTCGCCACTTCATTGCCACGGCCTAAATTAAGTCCCGGGCCTTGCGCTTGTGTAATGGTTGTTGTCCCCCACGCGTATTCACCATACACTGCGCTATTAGATCCGCGGCACGATTTTTCGTATTCTAAATCGGTTATTGGACGCAAACCAGCCCAATCCGCGTAAGCGCTATAATCCATCCAATTTATATAATTCATTCCGATCCCAAGCCCGTCGTCACTTTCATCAAATGTTCCGTTTCCGTTTAAATCACAACCAAAAACAACTGGTGCTGTTGTCCCGTTTCCCGAAGCCGGTGCACGAATTCCTTGCCGACCAGTGACCGAAGTGGTATCCGCCATAACATAATAATTGGTAATTGTATTCCCTGAAATCGTCGCCTGCACCCGATTAATCTGTTGAGCTCGCGTTAAACTGTTAAGAAAATCTTTATACTGCCCTTGAGTGAGCTCATACTTCATCATATAACTAGCCGCATAACCATTTGGCCACGACGTATTGCCGGTAACACCTGCTAATCCGGTAACCGTCACCGGTGAGCTGTCAATATCGTCACAAGAATTTGTGTTGACCGTAATCGCTTTACCCGTCGTCGTAATTTGTACCGGTTCATCTTCATACCCGCTTTGATAAAAAGCATAATTAAGATTCCACCCCCCATCGCCGTTTAAATCTGCACTACCAGTAACATATCCTGTGCTGATGATATTATTATTATCGGCGACAATGCCGTATCCTATATCAGCACCTGTCCCACCTAACCTCTTAGACCATTGAAAAGTACCAGCCGAATTAAAAACCGAGACAAATGAATCGTTTACACCGAATGTGCCGGTTTCATTTGTATCGTTAGTATCGCCATCTCCATTCAAATCTGCGTTACCGGTAATATCCCCAGATATAATAACATTATTGGCACTGTCCGTAGTGACTGCGTTGCTCTCATCTGTATCTGTTCCTCCCAAACGTTTAGCCCATTGAAAAGTCCCATCTGAACTAAAAACAGAAATAAACGCATCGCTAGTTGAATACACCCCGCCTGTGCTTTCACTAGTATCCGCGGTATCGCCGTCCCCATTTAAATCTGCGTTACCAAAAACTTGCCCCACCACGATAATCTTATTAACACTGTCTGCAGTAAGCGCATAACCAGAATCGGCAGTCGTCCCCCCAAGACGCTTTGACCACTGAAAAGTCCCAGAAGAATTAAAAACTGAAATAACCGCATCGTTTGCTGAATAGACCCCCCCGCTCGCTTCATTAGTATCGGCAGTATCTCCATCGCCGTTTAAATCCACATTACCATTCACCAACCCTGAAAAGACAACATTATTAAAACTATCCGTAGTCAGAGCATAACCATTATCGCTCGCCGTCCCTCCTAAGCGCTTTGCCCATTGAAAAGTGCCAGACGAATTAAAAACGGAAATAAACGCATCGTTAGTTGAATACACTCCGCCTGTGCTTTCACTGGTATCCGCGGTATCGCCGTCCCCATTTAAGTCAGCGCTGCCACTGACTCGACCCGTTAGAATAATACGATTGCTACTGTCCGTAGTGATAGCGTTGCCATAATCGCTACCCGTCCCACCCAAACGCTCTGACCATTGAAAGGTTCCAGCTGAATTAAATACTGAAATAAAGGCATCGTTGCTACTATAAACCCCACCCGTACTTTCATTACTGTCAGAGGTATCTCCATCCCCGTTTAAGTCCGCGTTGCCGCTAACAAGTCCCACTTCGAAAAGATTGTTAGCACTATTTATAGTGATACCGTTGCCAAAATCGCTACCAGTCCCCCCGATTCGCCTTGACCATTGGAAAGTCCCTGCGGAATTAAAGACAGAAATAAATGCGTCACTATCCGAATATACTCCACCCGTGCTTTCACTGCTATCTGCAGTATCTCCATCACCGTTTAAATCCGCGTTACGAATAATGGCCCCCACAACAATAATATTGTTACTGCTGTCCTTCCCAAGGCCGTTGCCACTATCGTCACTTGTTCCTCCTAAACGCCTAGACCATTGAAAAGTCCCACCTGAATTAAAAACAGAAACAAATGCATCAGCACCCTGATATAGCACACCCACCGTTTCGTTGAGGTCATGTGTGTCACCGCCGATATAAAACGGCCCTTCGGGAACATAGGTCATTTCAACGCCAAAAACTTTGGCGGTGACGGTGTCGGTATCGGCCAAGCCGCTTGTGCCGTAATCGACGACCATCCGCACCTTTTGGGACGAAAACGTCCCATTACCCGTCGCTGTTCTTGAAATAAAGGCGCCGATCTTGTCCGATGGGACAACAATTTTTAAATCTGAATTGGTGCCCGGCGATGTGCCAGCAGGATTTGTTCCTGCGGTATAAAGCTTGCCGTGTATCCACGGAGCGGTCGAGTTTTGGTAGAGTTTGACGAAAACCCACGCCGCATCATGCCGGCCATCCGGCTTTCGCCAGCTGTGGTCCCAACTGATATTAAACTGCACAACCATGGTGTTGGCCGACGCGTTTCGGTCTTCGATCGTGACATTGCTGATGGTCAAATTATTAGCAAACGCGGGGATGGTGAGAAGAAGGAAAAACAAAAAAATAATTAAAATTTTTTTCATATAATTCGTTGTAGGGGCGTATTGCAATACGCCCCTACGGAATAAACATTGTGCCCGTACGGTATTCAATACGCCCCTACGAAATAAATATTGTGCCCGTACGGTATTCAATACGCCCCTACGAAATAATTGCAATCCCCACCGGACAATGGTCAGAGCCCATAACTTCACTTAATATAAACGCACTCTTAAGTTGGGGCAGTAAATTTTCGCTGACAAAAAAATAATCAATCCGCCAGCCGACATTTCGCGCCCTAGCACCGGTCTTATAATCCCACCAGCTGTAATGCCCGCCGTCTTTTTTAAAATGCCGGAACGTGTCCACGTAACCGTGTTTCAAAAATTTTGTCACCCACTCCCGTTCCTCAGGTAAAAAACCGGTATTTTTCTGATTTTCTTTTGGCCGCGCTAAATCAATTTCTTCGTGCGCGGTGTTGACATCGCCGCAAATAATAATTTTTTTACCCGCTTTGCGAAGTTTTTCGACGCGATTTAAAAAAGCATCATAAAAGGCCATCTTAAACGGCACACGTTTATTGCCCGCACCGCCATTGGGAAAATAAATATTAAACAAGACAAAGTCATCATACTCGAGCATCAGTGTCCGGCCTTCACTGTCAAATTCTTTGACGCCAATGCCGTCTTCGACGACCAGAGGTTCTTTTTTGGAATAAACCGCAACCCCGCTGTAACCGCTTTTTTCGGCAGCAGACCAAAATGTTTTGTACCCGTCGGGCTTAAGTAAGTTTTCGCCTAACTGCGAAGGATGACATTTGGTTTCTTGAAGGCAGAGAATTTCCGGAGATTCTTTGGCCAGCCAGGCAAGAAAACCTTTTTTTTCACTGGCGCGAATGCCGTTAACATTCCAACTTAAAAGACGCATAAAAATTTACTCCTAAGAATCTGTTTGGATCCTTCGCTACGCTCAGGATGACAATAAATATATTTAAACTTCAACCGGTTGCCGCCTTGCGCCCCAATGACCCGGAGCATTATTAAAATGCCCTGCACATATTGTTCCACAAAATTTGCAATGATTAATTTTTTCCAGATTATACGCGCCCAACTCGTAACCGTCACGCTCAATTAAAACTTTTTTACAATTGTGACAATAAGTACTTCCGCCGTCGGGGTCGTGAATGTTTCCCGTATAAACATAGCGCAAACCCTTCGAGAGCGCAATCTGCCGGGCAGCTTTCAAAGTCTTAGGCGGCGTGCTGGGCTTATCAAGCATTTTAAAGTCCGGATGAAACGCTGTAAAATGCAGCGGCACATCCAACCCTAAATGTGTGGCCACCCACTCGCACATCGCGTGAATCTCCCTTTCGGAATCATTCTCGCCGGGAATAAGCAAAGTCGTGATTTCCAGCCAAACGCTCGTTTCCTTTTTTAAATAAATCAACGTGTCTAAAACCGGTTGCAAATGGCCGGATGTGATTTTGTCATAAAACTTTTCGCTAAAGCCTTTAAGATCCACATTAGCCGCGTCCATATGCTGATAAAATTCGGCTCGTGCATCATCTGTGATATACCCGGCTGTCACTGCAACCGTTTTAATTCCTTTTTCTCGGCAGGCTTGCGCAACATCGATGGCGTATTCGGCAAAAATGACAGGATCATTATAGGTAAAGGCGACGGATGTGCAATTATGCGCTTTGGCAGCGCTGGCAATTTGAGACGGGCTAGCTTGATCCGTGAGACGATCAAACTCGCGCGATTTGCTGATGTCCCAGTTTTGGCAAAATTTACAACCTAGATTACAACCGGCTGTGCCAAACGACAGCACACTGGTCCCGGGATAAAAATGATTGAGCGGCTTTTTTTCAATCGGGTCAATACAAAAACCGCTCGAGCGGCCATAGGTTGTCAAAACCATCTTCCCGCTGACATTTTGGCGGACAAAACAAAATCCCCTCTGGCCTTCACTTAATACGCAATGCCGTGGACAAAGTTTGCAGAGAATTCGACTATCGGCGGCCGTTTGCCACCAGCGGCCAATGTAGGTTTCAGATGTTTTCATAATTGACACTCGCCATTGATACGTTATAATACCGCCAAATTAACCAACAGAAAGAAATAAATCATGAAAAAACCATTCACACCGAATTTACATACCAAGCCAGAAGATTTTTCACCCGAAGAAAAAAACAAGCTCGCCTCCAACGGCCTGCGCGGCACGCTCAAAGAAGAATTTCGCGATTTTGAAAAGCCGGATCTTTCGTGGGAAGCTGAAGCCCTCGCCAAATCCTGCGGTATTTATTTGGAATTTAACCGCGCTCAAACTGGAAGCGAAAAAGACTGGATGTACTTGATCCGCGTCGGTATTCCCGGCGGCGGGCCGATCAATCGCAAGCAATGGCAACTTTTTGATGAGCTTTCCGAAAAATATGCTCGCGATCCTCAAGGAGTCTCTTCCCTACGACTGACCACGCGCCAAAATATTCAGTTTCACTGGGTCAAAAAGCCCGGGGTGCTCGATATCGTCAAGACTTTAGCCGAGCACGATATGAAAAGTATCAATGGCTGTGGGGACAATACCCGCAACGTCATGGCTTGTCCCCTCGGGAATCACTCGGATATTTTTGACGCGACGAAATGGTCTCAAAAAATCGCGGATTATTTTCAGCTTCCCTTGGCCCCGTTTATGGAAATTTTTGCCATTGACCCCAACTATATGCGAAAGCCAGAGGAATCATTTGCCTATGGCCCAAATATTTTAAACCGCAAATTTAAAATCGGTTTTTCCTCTGTTTACCGCGACGAAAAGACTGGAAAATTTTTGCCGGATAATTGCGTCGAGCTTTTGACCAACGATATGGGTGTCGCCCCGATTGTTGAAAACGGCCAAGTCACAAAATTTCAAATTTACGTCGGCGGCGGTCAAGGTGAAAGAAACGGCAAGCCTAGCCTTGCGACTCTCGCCCAACCTTTGTGCATTGTCAGCGAAGCCCAACTTTTAAAAACCATGGACGCCATCGTTAAAGTCCATCAAGAATGGGGCGACCGGCAAAACCGGATTTGGGCACGTCTAAAATTTGTGATCAAAAAAATGGGCATGGCGTGGTATCGAGAACAAGTTCAAAAATTGCTCGACTTTCCGCTGGGCGATCCAAACCCGAATCATGATTATGGGCCTCGCCATTTGCATTTTGGCTGGCACACACAGCCTGACAATGGGCTTTTGACCTACGGCGCTTTTATTGAAACCGGCCGCATTTCGGACGCCAGTCCCAACGGTAAACTTAAAACCATGATTCGCGACCTGATGAACAAATATCCGATTGAACTTATGGTTACGCCCAATCAGGACCTTTTGTTCACCAACATTCCCGTCGAGAGCAAAAAAGATTTTGAAGCCAATTTAAAAAAATATCATTATGGAGAACGAAACGGCAAAGCGTATTCCAAACTTCGCACTCTCTCCGGCGCTTGCGTCGGGCGCGACACGTGCCGTTTGACGTACACCGATTCAGAACGTTTTGAACCTGAGCTCATTGACGAACTAGAAAAACTCGGCTGGGGCGATATGGCCGAATCGATTGGGGTAACAGGCTGTGAACGTCAATGTTTTCGTCCCGCGACCAAAACAATCGGTTTGGTTGGTTCCGGCTTAGACCGTTATATGTTTAAACTGTTTGGCGATGAAACCGCCAAATTTCAGGGACAGCCTTTAATTGCCTCGAACGGCGAAGATTTGTATCTGCGCTCTATCCCGCGCGAAGATGTCGTTGTGGTAATTGATACGCTATTTAAATTTTATAAAGCTAATGCAAAATCCGGTGAAGGTTTAGGCGAGTTTCACCGTCGTATTGGGGCGGATGGTATTATTGCGCATTTGAAAGCCACTTCGGCAACAGCGCCGCTAATGGAAAAACCGTTTAATACGGACTGCATTATAAATTAGAATATCGTTTCCCTCACCCACCAACAGACTGGGGCAGATGAAGGGGCAATTTGAAAAGTGGATTCCCGCTTTCGCGGGAATGACAAAATACTTTCCACGGAATGACAAAATATTTTCGTGTGAATAACAAAAAAGGCAATGTCATCCCTGCGAAAGCAGGGATCCATTTACTTCCCCACACAGGCGAGCATTTCACTAATCGTAGTAAATTTTTCCCGAGGCTTGCCAACAAATTCACCGCGTTTGATTTCTGCGGCATTGATCTTTTCCCAGTCCTGATAATTAACAAAACGGATTTTCTTCTCTTTAAGAAATTCTTCAAACTGCCCACGGTTTGGGCACTCGCAACCTTTTAAATTTGTAATATCTGCCAAAAGATTGTTGACTGTCTCTTCACTGTCGGGCTTGTTGGTTCCGATAATTCCCGTTGCGCCGCGCTTGATCCAACCGACGGCATACAAACCGGGCAGAACTTTTCCATTGTCCACCAGCCGCCCGGCCTGATTGGGAAAAATCCCTTCCTCTCTATCAAAAGGCAGACCCTTAATCGGGACTCCCCAATAACCGACACTACGAAACATAATTCCGCAATCGATTTCTTCCATCTGTCCTAAACCACGGACACTCTGATGACCGGCTTTGCCAATCAGCTGGTTTTGCTCAAGGACCAATTTTTCTAGCCGGCCGGCGCCTTCAACGGCAATCGGACTCTTTAAAAAATGAAAAATTAACTTTTTGGATTTTTCTGTGCTCTTGAGGCTGGAATATTTTTTAAGAATTTCAAAATTTTTCTTTCGACTTGGAAACTCGATATCCTCCAGCTCTTCTTGACTGGAAGCATTGATTTCCAAATATTTCGGATCCATCACAACATCACAATCAGCAAGCTCGCCAAATTCTCGAATCACCGCTGGCGTAAACGCTGCCTGCACAGGTCCACGACGGCCAATGACATGAATTTCTTTTATATGACTTAGGGAAAGAACTTCGAGCGCATGGCTGGTAATATCTGTTTTTTTTAACTCATCGACAGTTTTACAGAGAATCCGCGCCACGTCCATTGCGACATTTCCCATCCCAACGATGACCGCCGTCGAATGCGAAAAATCGAAGCGCCGGTTTTGATATTCCGGATGGCCATTGTACCAGCCGACAAATTCCGTTGCCGTATGGCTGCCGTAATACGTTTCATTGGGGATACCTAAATGCCGTTCATTCTCCGCGCCGCAGGCAAAAATAATACAGTCATAAAACTTCTGTAAATCACTGACGCTGATATCGCGTCCCACGTTTACATTTCCCAAAAAGGCAAAACGCTCATCCTGCGTAATTTTTTCATAAAGAGCAATCACATTTTTGATTTTCGGATGATCAGGAGCAACGCCATAGCGCACCAATCCAAAAGGAGCCGGCAAACGTTCCAAAAGGTCGACCTTAAGCGATAATTTTGTTTTAAACAAAGCCTCTGTTGCATAAAATCCGCTGGGCCCACTGCCGACAATGGCAACGCGCAGCGGCCGCTCTCGCCTTCCTAAATTTAAATCCATAATCTCTCCTAAACTTGTATTTTCAATACTATAACTTGAGAGTTGTTACTGTCAAGGTGTTGTTTGCGGGTATAAAATCAAAAAATATTCGATTGACTTTAAAAGACATTTTGATAGTCTAGGACGTAATAAATTTTTTATCAACCAACGTTCCCGCAAAATAACCTTGGGAGTTTTACATGCAAATTGGCGTCCCACTCGAAAATTTAAGTTCTGAATCCCGTGTTGCTCTTATCCCTTCTTCGGTCGACCGATTAGTCAAAAAAGGGTTTAAAGTTACCGTCGAAAAAGGCTTGGGGCAAACCATTAACGTTAGCGAAGCTGATTACACCAAAGCTGGTGCTCAAATCGCAACACATAATGAAATCTTAAACAACAGCGACATTGTCCTTCGCATCCGCAAACCCAGCTTACCGGAAATTTCCCAACTTAAAAAAGGTTCAATCCATATCAGTTTTCTTGATCCGTTTAATGAAAAAAGCCTGATCAAAGCTTTTGCTGACCAGAGTGTTAGCGCTGTGAGTATGGAAATGATTCCCCGCTCGACGATCGCCCAGAAGATGGATGCTTTAAGTTCGCAAGCAAATTTGGCTGGTTATACCGCTGTCATTTTGGCGGCCGAGCGAACCAATAAAATTTTTCCCATGATGATGACGCCCGCTGGGACCATTACGCCAGCCCGCGTTTTTATTATCGGAGCTGGTGTTGCCGGTCTGCAAGCGATTGCGACCGCCAAACGCTTAGGCGCGCGTGTGGAAGCTTTTGATACCCGTCCGGTTGTCAAAGAACAAGTCCAATCCTTAGGCGCCAAATTTGTGGAAGTCGATTTAGGCGAAACAGGCCAAACCAAAGACGGCTATGCAAAAGCTTTGACACCCGAACAATTAGAAAAACAGCGTCAAGCGATGGCCAAAGTTTGCGCACAGTCTGATATTGTGATTACGACCGCCCAGCTTTTTGGCCGCAAAGCGCCGATCGTCATTACCAAAGAAATGGTTAGTCAGATGAAGTCCGGCAGTATTATTGTCGATATGGCGGTTGAAAGCGGCGGCAACGTCGAAGGCTCGCAATTAGACAAAGAAATCGAAGTCAATGGTGTGCGCATTTTAGGGCTCGCGAATCTTCCCGGCCGCGTCGCTGTCCATGCCAGCCAAATGTATTCGAGCAACTTAGTCAATTTGCTCGAGCATTATTTGGATAAAGAAACAAAAGCTTTTGTTCTTAACCCTGCAGACGAAATCCTTAAAGGATGTCTGATCACACATCAGGGGCAAATCGTCAATGAAACAGTCAAAAACATAAAATAGGAGCTCGTCATGGATGTCTCAATCTATTTATTTTTCATACTCGCTTTGTCCGTTTTTTTAGGATTCGCGCTGATTACAAAAGTGCCGCCGCTTTTGCACACCCCGCTTATGTCTGAAGCCAATGCGATCTCGGGGATCACTTTAGTCGGTGCGCTGGTTGCAGCGGGACTGGGGATCAACAGCTGGGTTACGACATTCTTGGGAACTGCCGCCGTCGCCTTGGCCAGTTTTAACGTCGTCGGAGGATATCTCGTGACAGAGCGCATGTTAAAAATGTTTAAGAAAAAGGACGCCAAATGAGTATCGATAATTTTATTAATCTCGCTTATATTGTCAGCTCCATTCTTTTTGCCTTTGGTCTAAAATTTTTGGGTTCACCCGTTACTGCCCGCCGTGGAAACTTATTGTCTGCCGCTGGCATGCTTTTGGCCGTTCTTGTAACACTGTTGAGCAAAGAAATTATTTCTTTTCAATGGATTCTTTTAGGAATTGTTATTGGAAGCACGGCCGGTGTTTTTGTTGCATTTCGTGCCGCTATGACGCAGATGCCGGAGATGGTCGCTCTTTTGCACGGCTGCGGCGGCTTGGCCAGCGTTTTTGTTGACTGGTCAGCGTATCATGTCCACCCTCCGGTCGGAGATCTTTTGACGACGGTTGCGCTTTTTCTATCTATCCTTATCGGCGGCATTACTTTTACCGGAAGCATTATTGCGTGGGGTAAACTCAGCGAAAAATTGCCCGGCCGCCCGATCCTTTTTAACGGCCAGCGCTGGTTAAATATTTTTGTTTTGCTTGCTGTTTTAGGCTGCGCAGTTGCCTTTATTTTAAATCCCCTCAATTATCCGCTTTTTCTCGTGATTTTTAGTCTTTCCCTGTTATTAGGAATTCTTTTGGTTATCCCCATAGGCGGAGCTGATATGCCCGTCGTTATTTCGGTTCTTAACAGTTATTCCGGGCTTGTTGCCTGCACAACGGGCTTTGTTATTCACAATACGCTTTTGATCGTTGTCGGCGCTTTAGTTGGAGCCAACGGAGTTATTTTAAGTATTATTATGTGCAAAGCGATGAATCGATCGCTAGCCAATGTCCTTTTTGGCGGGTTTGGCGCGGCTGTAAAAAAATCAGCCGGTGGGGCTAAAAAGGATGTCAGTCCTATTTCAATTGAAGATGCGTACCTGATTTTGGAAGCTGCCAAGTCGGTTGTGATCGTTCCAGGCTATGGATTGGCTGTTGCGCAAGCCCAACATGCCGTCCATGAATTAAGCAAAGCGCTCGAAGAAAACGGCTGCGATGTCAAATTTGCGATTCACCCGGTCGCCGGACGTATGCCGGGACACATGAATGTTCTTTTGGCGGAAGCGAATATACCCTACGATCAACTTTTGGAAATGGACGCTATCAATCCTCTGATGGATACCGTCGATGTCGCAATCATTATTGGCGCTAATGACGTCGTCAATCCTGCCGCCCGTCATGACAAATCAAGCCCAATTTATGGCATGCCGATTATCAATGCCGACAAAGCCAAGACTGTATTCGTGCTCAAGCGTTCGATGGCCACCGGTTTTGCAGGGATTGAAAACGAGTTGTTTTATTTCGAAAATACCCGTATGCTTTTTGGCGATGCCAAACAAAGCGTCCAAGGCTTAGTCGCTGAGTTTAAGTCTGAAAAGTAAAAATTCATTTCATCAATAAAAAAACCTGTACTTAATTCGTACAGGTTTTTTTATGTCTTTAAAACTATCTTTTTATTTCTTAAAGCGCTTTGGCGATTTTACCGCAGATGCTTTTGATCGACGCGGCCGTGGCACTGCGCGCGGAGACTGGACAAATTTGACGGCAACAAAACAAAATGAACCAGTGTCTTTCTTGTCAATTCGAACAACCTGCCCATAACCTTTAAAAACATCTAAAACGCCGGACATCACAACGTGAAGTTCCAAAACATCATCGATACGATAAACAATGTCCGACAAAAACGACAAGCCCGTGGCACTCATATCATGCGTTGTTGACAAATGCCAATGCTTATCAATGCTGCGGGATTTGCTCGAAACGACCCGATATTGAATGCTTAAAATCCGCTGGGCGCGGATAGCTTGACGACGATCTTCGAGGATTTGTTTGACCATAATATTTTTTGTAACTAACTTTATTGAAATCAGATGTTTAAAGCATATATGCTAATCACACTTTCGTCAAGGGAAACGACAAAAGCCAGAAATTACCTACAATCCGGGCTTAATCATATCTTCGGGCTTTACAAATTTATCAAAATCCTCAGCAGACATAAAGCCTAGAGCGACAATAGCTTGCTTTAAGGTTGACTTTTCTGTATAAGCCTTTTTGGCAACCTTTGCGGCCTTGTCATACCCGATATGCGGATTAAGCGCTGTGACAAGCATCAGCGAATTTTGCACATGATTTTTAATGTTGTCCACATCCGCTTCTATACCCACGACACAATGATCCTTAAAACTACGACAAGCATCCGACAACAAACGGATAGACTGTAAAATATTATAAATGATGACCGGCTTATAAACATTGAGCTCAAAGTTTCCACTCGCCCCGGCAAACGTGATCGCGGCATCATTTCCCATCACTTGAACACAAACCATGGTCATCGCTTCACATTGCGTCGGGTTGACCTTGCCCGGCATAATCGAACTGCCCGGTTCATTTTCAGGAAGCCTAAGCTCTCCGATTCCAGCCCGCGGGCCGGAACCTAACCAACGAATGTCATTGGCAATTTTAAACAGCGCAACAGCTAAAGTTTTTAAAGCACCGCTTAACTCGACGAGCGTATCGTGCGCCGCTAAGGCTTCGAATTTATTGGGCGCTGTAACAAACTTGCGGCCCGTCAACTGAGCAATTTTTTGAGCTGACTTTTCGGCAAACTGCGGATGCGTATTGATTCCCGTCCCAACCGCAGTGCCGCCTAGCGCTAATTCGTGCAAACGTGGCAATGTGTTTTCAATTCGCGCAAGCGCATAAGTCAATTGCTGGACATACCCTGAAAATTCCTGACCTAAGGTCAAGGGAACCGCATCCATCAAATGAGTGCGTCCGATTTTGACGATATCGGTAAATTCGCTAGATTTCATTTGCAGAGTATCCCGCAAAACTTTAACCGATGGAAGCAATTGGCTATAAACCGCTTCCACGGCCGCAATATGCATCGCCGTCGGAAAAGTATCATTTGAACTCTGCGACTTGTTGACATCATCATTAGGATGTATCGGTTTTTTGGAACCCATCACTCCGCCGGACAACTCGATGGCGCGATTGGAAATAACTTCATTGACGTTCATATTTGATTGCGTACCGCTGCCAGTTTGCCAAACGACAAGAGGAAAATGATCGGCAAGTTTACCGTCGACAATTTCATCGGCGGCCGTCGAAATAAGCTCAGCTTTCTCTAAGGACAAAAGGCCAAGATCACAATTAACTAAAGCTGCAGCTTTTTTTAAAATCGCAAACGCTTTGATAAGTTCAGCAGGCATTTTTTCAGTGCCAATTTCAAAATTTTTAAACGATCGCTGTGTTTGTGCGCCCCAGTATTTATCCGACGGCACTTTGATTTCTCCAAAACTATCTGTTTCAATTCGGTGTGACATAAAAAACTCCTAATGCATTGTCATTGATTTTTTAAAATTTACTTTGTTGAGTATACTTTCCTTCCCCTTGAGCGATCAGGTAAAATTTGGATCCCTGCTTTCGCAGGGATGACACTACCTCTTTTGTCATTCCCTCATATTTCTGTCATTCCCGCGAAAGCGGGAATCTACTTTTCAAATTGCCCCTTGATCTGACCCAGTCTGAAAGGGGGAGGAAATTAAACAGCAAGACTACAATTTATGTTTTAAAAATGATGTTAACAATCTTACCCCCGCACCAGTTGCGCCATGCCCGTAGTACTGTCGGCCTTTCCCATCGACAAACGCAGTTCCAGCAATATCCAAATGGACCCAAGGGGTGTCATTAACAAAATTGCGCAAGAATTCCGCAGCGGTAATTGCCCCACCCGCACCTTTGGGTAATCCGACATTTTTTAAATCCGCAATTTCAGATTTAACGTACTCTTTAATTTCACAGTACGACGGCAAGCGCCACGCACGATCATCGGTTTGCGTAGAAATTTGTGCAACCTCGTTGGCAAAATCATCGTCGTTGGAAACCAACCCTGAATAATCATAGCCCAATGCAATGACGCACGCACCCGTCAAGGTTGCCAGATCAATAAACCGACTGGGTTTGTAGTTCTTTTCAACATACGCAAGCGCATCCGCCAAAACCAAGCGCCCTTCCGCGTCCGTGTTAAGGATCTCGACGGTTTTGCCATTATACCCGCGAAAAACATCGCCCGGCTTAAAGGCGCTGGAACCGATACAATTCTCCGCAATTGCAACTGCAAAAATAATATTAGCTTTTAAGTTAAGCGCCAAAACATTTTTAAGTGTTCCAATGACAGCCGCCGCCCCGCTCATGTCCGAGCGCATTGTTTCCATATGTCCCGTCGGCTTTAGATTAAGTCCTCCGGTATCAAACGTAATCCCTTTGCCGACAAGCGCGGTATATCCTCTACTTTTGGCCGCAGCGGAGTATTTGACAATGATAAGCTTTGGCTCCTTTGGACTTCCCTGATTAACAGCCAAATGCAAATTAAGCCCCTTGGCTTTTAATTCTTTAGCATTTAACACTTCCAGCGAAATATTTTTTTTGCCGCGAATTAATGCAAGAATCGTTGTTTCCAAAAACTCGGAATCAACTGTATCCGCGTTATCATTGACAAGGTTGCGGGTCAGAGTGACACCCTGGCATGTCAAAATCGCATCTTCGTATTCGCGTTTAGCAGCTGTCGCGATGATGTAATTTTTCTCGACGGGACGAACCGTTTCTTCGGTCAAATTGCGGTATTTGTCCCATGAGTAAGCGCCAATCAAAATGCCTTCAATGATCGCGACAATGTAGTCATCTTCTTTGTTTTGTACGACAATTTCAATCTGATTAGATTTTTTTAGATAGGACGATAAAACGGTTTGACGAACGTTAGCACGCAGAGCAGTCAAATTACTCTTTTGCGCCTCCCCTGTCCCGACAAGCAGAATCAACTTTTTATTTAAAACAAGCGGAAAAATTTCTTTATCATTGCCAGAAAATTGTCCGGCGTCTGCAACCGATCTTATTGCATCCAAAACAGCGCTATTGGTCACAGCGCTAAAATTTCTTTTTGAAACCTGTTCTTTTTGTAATAAAACAATCGTCGCCGATTGGTCAAATTTTGCAGAAGGTTGAAAACGAATCACTCTAAAACCCCTTTCATTAAAAACAGTTATTTGCGATCATCAATAGGAATATATGGACGTGTTTTTTGTCCTGTATAAATTTGCCGAGGCCGTCCAATGCGCGTGTCCGGACTTTCAATCATTTCTTTCCAATTGGCTATCCAGCCGGGCATCCGTCCTATGGCAAACATCGCCGGAAACATTTTGGTCGGGATTCCAATGGCTTTATAAATAATTCCGCTATAAAAGTCGACATTCGGATAAAGTTTACGTTCCTTAAAATAATCGTCTTTTAAAACCGCATCTTCCAGCCTGACTGCTAAATCCAAAAGCGGATCATGGATACCGAGCTTTCCTAAAAGTTCATGCGCCCGCGTTTTAATGATTTTAGCGCGCGGATCATAATTCTTGTAAACACGATGTCCAAAGCCCATCAAACGATAAGCCCCTTTGGTATCTTTGGCTTTATTAATGTATTTATGGATGTCTCCGCCGTCTTTATAAATTTCATCGAGCATATCAACAACTTCCTGATTAGCTCCCCCATGCAGCGGCCCCCACAAAGCGCAAATCCCCGCGGACACGGACGCAAAAAGATTCGCCTGAGAGCTGCCGACCATTCTTACTGTCGAGGTACTGCAATTTTGTTCATGGTCCGCATGCAGAATAAGAACCGTTCGAAGCGCGCTGACAACTTCGGGAATGATCTTGTATTCCTTCGTCGGCGAAGAAAACATCATGTGCAAAAAATTCGGGATATATTGCAAATCTTCACGCGGATCAATAAACGGCCGGCCGATCGACTTTTTGTAAGCATGTGCACAAATCGTCCGCACCTTGGCCAAAAGTTCGACGGCGACAAGATCAATTTCTTCGGAAGTCGGTTCCGGTTTTGTCAGCTCAGGATAATACGCACCCAAGGAGACAACCATGGCCGAAAGAATTCCCATCGGATGCCCGGTCGGTGGATACCCTTCAAAAAATTTTTTCATGTCCTCGTGAATCGGGGCGTTTTGTGTGAATGACTCTGAAAATTTTTCAAGTTGTTTTTTAGTAGGAAGTTCGCCGTAAATCAAAAGGTAGCTTGTTTCAACGAACGTGGAAAGTTCGGCCATTTGTTCAATGGGAATACCGCGATAGCGTAATATCCCCTGTTCTCCGTCAAGAAACGTAATGGCACTTTTGCAAGCACCTGTGTTTCCGTAACCGTTATCCAACGTAATATAACCCGTATTTTTTCGTAAGTTTGAAATGTCTATCGCTTTTTCACCTTCACTTCCAACAACCGTCGGAAACTCATATGTTTTTCCTTCAATGGTCAGCTTGGCATTTTCACTCATACGGACTCCTTAAGGTAAAATTTTCAACAAGGCCTGCATTATATATTGAGTTTTAAAAAAATTGAAGGAATTTATTGAAGCAAAAATAGACATTACGCATCGTCATTTTTTTCAAGGATTGCGGCGATTTTTGATAAGAGAACGTCGGTATCAATAGGTTTGAGGATATAATCGTCACAGCCTTTGTTAAAAGCTTCGACAAAACGTTTTTCATAGGCGGTGACGATAATAATCGGGACTCCGTCCCCTAAAGAAATGCCTGCAGATTTTTCACTCTCGCGGATCCGATGCAAAATTTCCAATCCGTTGACCTCGGGAAGTTCAATATCCAGCAGAATCAAGCTATACGGCTCCTGCCTTTGGATGGACATATTATACGCTTCAATGGCTTCCTTGCCCGTGGCCGCAAAATCACAAACGGCAATTTCACGCAAAATTTCGGCCAAAAGCATTCGGTTTTCAAAATTATCGTCGACAACTAAAATTCTATTCATAACATTCTCCGCAAAATAACCGGTAAAACTTGCTAGTTTCGGCTTCCTAAAGTATTAAAATAAAGCTGCAGCTTTTCGCTTTCCCGTCGTAAAGCTTCAAAATATTGCGTCAATCGCGTCTGCGGCTCACCGGCTTTAACGGCATCATGCATAACCGATTCAACAGCCGTTAGATTACGCAGGCGTAAATTTCCGGCGGTGCCTTTGATTTCATGCAAAGTCATGCGCATCTGGTCCCGATCATTGGTTGACAATGCATCGCTCAAAATCTTGAGTTTTCCCGAGAGACTATTGACAAAACTTGCCGTAATTTTTAAATAAATTTCGGGACGGATCTTTAACTCTTCACTGACTTGTTTAACATCGATGTTAATGACACCTTTTTCGTCGGGCATAAGATCTCCGCTTTAAGCTTTTATGATATTGTTTAACTCTGTTTCTAATTCAAAAAACATATTTTTAAATTGAGTCAAAAATGCAATGATTTTTTCCTTGTCGCGGCTGGCTTTCACTTCCTGATTGAGAGCTCGGGCAACCATCGCCAAAGACGTAATGCGCATATTGTCATAATCACCTTTCCAGCGATGAGAAATCGACTGGACTTTTTCAAAATCCGAGAACGGCAAAGCCTCTTCGATATCTTTAATATCCTTTTGTGTTTGCTCAACCGCTTTTGTCAAAATACGCAAATAAATATCCTTGGGTATTTTTAAACTTTCGGCATTCTGTTGGGCAGTTAAAATCATATTATTTTCTCGTCGGGACAATGCCCATACTCATATCGATAACCATGCGTTTTTCATTCTCTATTAAAAAATTGATTGTATAAAGGTCAAACTCACTGGCACAAAAATCAACCCCCGGAACGGCACTGTTACGGAATGTCAAAAAATGCGACATCTCAAGCTCAATATATCCGGCGGATGCAATTTCAGATTTGAAACGCCCCGCCAAAATATTGCAAAGCGTTCCGCAGGAATCCAAAAGAGCGTTTTCGTTTTCATCATCAATCGGCGGATATTTGAGCAGTTTCATCAGTTTAGGCATATAAGTTTGTTCGACATAAACGATCAGCGCACCAACCGCTTTATTCTTGGCCATATCGACGGCATTCAAATAATAATTAATCGTCGAAACATAAGCCGCTTCATTGTTGAATTTTTCCATCCCATCAGCCTGCATTTTGCCCTTATATTCAATAATCGCACCAAATACTTTTTCGGGTGGCTTGCTAAATTTAATCTCCCCTCGCTCCATAAAAAGGCCGTCCATCCCCTTAATAAGCAAGTTCGCAAATTTTTCTAAATCTTTATTTTTAGCTCCCATAAGAGGCCACTTTTTCTTTAAACACTTTTTACTTTTACGTGCGACCGGATTGACTCTAAAAGTGATTCCGGCGTATAAGGCTTGACCACATACCCGGCCAAATTGGGGTTAACACCCTTGGCTTTCTTTTTATTTTCTTCCGTTCCCGACGCTGTAATCATGACAATCATTTTACTGGCAACCGGAGGGACTTTCATCACCGCTTCCATAAATTCCATGCCCGACATTTGCGGCATTTGCCAATCAAGCAAAATCAGCCCAATTTCCTTATAACGCGTCCCCAAAAGCTCAATGGCTTCCTCACCGGTACGGGCTTGTAAAAATTCATTTTGCACTCCGGCCCCTTTGAGAACTTCAATTAAAAGTTCGCGCTCAAGATCAGAGTCATCAACAACTAGGATTTTGTCACCACTGGATGTGTTTGGCATAGGCTCTCACATTTTTGTACATTTAATAATAATTTCCTTAAGTTCATCAATTCCGAAAGGTTTGGCTAAATAATCATTCATTCCGGCGGTAAAACATTTTTCACGCTCTTCCTGGATTTCCGCCGCTGTCAAAGCAACGATCGGGACAAGATTTTTTAATTCACTGCGAATAAATTTCGATGTTTCAATGCCTCCCATAACCGGCATCTGCAAGTCCATCAGACAAATATCATATTTATTTGTTTTCAAAAATTCAATGGCTTCTTTGCCGTTGAGCGCAAAATCAGCGACGCATTGCAGTGTTTCCAAATGGATTTTTAAAAGTTCCTGATTAGGAAGACTATCCTCAACGACAAGAACATGAACACCGGCACACGAAATTTTTTGTAAAACACTTGGAGCAATCACGCGGTGATCGGTCGGTTTTTGTGCTAGAACGCGTGAAATGGTTTGCGCTAATTCCTGGCGAATGATCGGCTTCATCATCGAAGAGGTAAACCCGGCCTGCTGATAATCGTCACTGACCTCAATGCGTCCATCACTGGCTAAAGCGACCAGATATATTTTATTGTAACGTTCCTGCTGGCGGACTTTATAGGCCAACATAAAAGCTTCTTTACCGGGCAACATCGTGTCGATAAAAATCAAATTTGGCAAATTCTGTCCATCAGCTTCTAATTTAAGCAAATCTTCGGTCGCTTGCTTGGCTGTTTTGGCTGTGTGAACAGTCTGGACATTTAAGGTTTTGGCGCTGGTCATAAACGTTTCTGCAGTTTTGTCATGGGCAGTTACGAGCATAACATGGAGTTGATCAGGCACAAGATTGACAAGTGGTTTTTCAAATGTTTTGCCTTGCGAAGCTATTCCAAAAGGAATCAAAAATGTAAACGTTGTTCCCTTGCCGAGTATTGACTCCACGTCGATATGTCCGCCCATTTTTTCTACAAACGTTTTGCACAAAGCTAATCCTAAACCTGTTCCTCCATAAACCCGGGCAGTCGAGTCTGTCGCTTGTGAAAACGATTGAAAAAGCGAATGGATGCGATTAGCTGGAATTCCAATCCCTGTGTCCTTGACAACAAATCGTATCCAAACAGAGCCGTCACGTTGCAAAAGATCATTGGCCCTTGAAATTGTCATCCCCAATTCGCCGGTTTCCGTAAATTTAATGGCATTGTCCAAAAGATTCATAAAAATCTGTTTAGTCCTCGTCGGATCACCTAAAAGCATAAGCGGCGTGTCGCTATTAATGACTAAATACAGATTAATTGCTTTATTTGTTATACGACTGCGCAAAATTTTAAAAACTTCTTCCGTAATATGTTCCAGATTAAACTCAATATTTTCCAGCTTTAATTTTCCAGCTTCGACCTTTGAAAAATCAAGAATATCATTAACAATTTCCAAAAGCATTTTTCCGCTGACGGTGATGGTTTGCAGATGATCGCGTTGCTTATCCGAAAGCGGGCTTTCGCGCAAAAGCGATGCAAATCCCAAAACCGCATTGATGAGCGTCCTGATCTCATGAGACATATTCGCTAAATATTCACTCTTATTGCGTGCTTCGGTTTGGGCTTGCTGGGTGAGTTTGATGGCCAGCTCGCGCTCTTTAATCAATTCGCGCTGGCGTTCGTGGAGCTTTCCCTGAGCATCTTTTAATTCGCTGGTGACTTCCTGAAATTCATTTAAAAGTTCCTTTAAAAGCGGCTTTTCAATACTGACATGTTCGGGCGCAATTTTAGTGAGATCTTCAATTTTTTGGAAGATCGTCATATTAGGTTCAAAATTAATTTTTGGCAAAATCCGTACAGTTGATCGCGCGACGGGCGTTGCGCCTTGTTTTGTATCAAGCATCGTTTGGATCAATTGAATAAGCGGGCCAACGTCCTGATAAGGACTTCGCAGTTTGCCATCGTGGGCAATTTGTTCATCAAGAAGCTCGAGCAGTTTCTGTAAAGTTTTTACGGCTTCCCCAATCAAATGGACAGTTTGCGGCTCACAGGTTAAAATTTCTTTGCGGATCAAGTCGAGCATCATCTCAACCTTGCCCGTCAGCCAAAAAATATCATGCAGCTTTAAAAAATCGGCCAAACCTTTAATCGTGTGGAATGTTTTAAAAACATTTTCGATGGATTCTTTATCCGTCGGAACAGACTCAAGAACAAGCAGCGAATTGCGCGCCGAAATCAAATGGCGCTGCGCCTCACGCGAAAAATCGTTGAGCATTTCTGTCCCTTCAGACAGATCAAGGACGGGTAATTGTGCGGCAAAAACTTTTGATTCAGGGTTTGTCATCGCAAAAGAACGCTTTCATTTGTTTACAGTGCTGATAATATAACATTCTTTTTCTCGATAGAAAAGCAAGAACACAATAAAATTAACTGTCACTATTTATATACCCAAACGCAATGAATCTTCGAAATTGGAATTATCTAAATCATTGCGTTTGAGCATTATACTGCTTTCCTTAATAAAATAATAAATTCGTAAATTCAAGAAGAAGCAGTATATTTTTCGTAAATATTTTTAATGTCCGCTAAAATTTCCAGGAAACGATCAACAATTTGTGGATTAAAATTCAAATTTTTCATGCGTTTGATTTCAGCAACCGCATCCTCAAAACTCCACGCTTTTTTATAAGGCCGCTCTGACGTCAAAGCATCAAAAACATCGCAAACACTACAGATCTGCCCAACAAAAGGAATTTCGTCCCTGCTAATTGCATACGGATATCCTTTGCCATCCCAGCGCTCATGATGCGTCAGCGCGATAACTTCGGCAAGCTTCATGACCGGCGAATCGGACCCGGCCAAAATCTTTGCGCCAATCGTTGTATGGGTTTTCATGATTTCAAATTCTTCAGCACTAAGTTTTCCGGGCTTTAACAAAATACTGTCGGGAATACCGATTTTGCCGACATCATGCAAAGGACTGGCGTGATGCAAAAGGTCGCATTCACTCTCACTTAAACCTAACGCAGCCCCAAGGCGTGTCGCATACTGGCTCATGCGAATAATATGAATCCCTGTGTCCCCGTCACGAAACTCGGCCGCTTGCGCTAAACGGCGAATAATATCATATTGCGTAAACCGGAGTTCTTTGGTCCGTTCATTAACTTTGAATTCAAGCAATTTATTTTGACTGGCGATTTGATTATGTAAAATGCGCAGTTCGATCATGTTGCGGATCTTGACGATGATTTCAATACTTTCAAAAGGCTTGTTTAAAAAATCTGTCGCGCCCGACTGCAAAGCACGCAACCGGATGTTAGAACTTTTGTCAGCCGAAATAGCGAGGATGGGTAAATAATGCTCGAGTCGAAAACCATGCAATTGCTCCATCACCTGAAAGCCGTCTAGCTGCGGCATCAAGAGGTCTAAAATGATCAAGTCAGGTTGGAATTCTTTTGAGGTCGGGAGAGCTTTAAGCGGGTCCATCAAACACAGCACATTTTTATAACCTTCCTTCTGCAAGATTTCTTTTAAAAACAAAGAGTGCAGTTTCTGGTCATCGACAATCAAAATGCGCGCATTAAAGATCTGTTCAAGCGATATCATAGAGCGTCCTTAACTTTATACAAAAAAGTATAGACGATAACTCTTTGTAATGCCAATCGTTACAAATATTTCTTAGAAATTTGGGATTAAACTTTAAAGCGCCAATCGTGGAGTTGTTGCAAAGCCGCGCGGTGGGTCAAATTGCAGGCTACGGGGGTTAAAGTCACATAGCCTTGAGCTAGAGCATACGTATCAACGGAAAGATCTTTTTTATGCACAGGCGTTTTGCCCGTCATCCAGTAATATTCCCGCAAGTTTGGGTCAAAACGTTTATGAAATTTTCCGTGAATCGGGATCATGCCTTGGCTTGTGACGAGAATTCCCTTGATGCGATTTTTGGGTAAATTCGGGACATTGACATTGAGAAACGTTTCTTTAGGAAGGTTGTCCGCAAAAACTTTTTTGGCAATCTGGGCGGCAAGTTTGGCGGCATAACTAAAATCAGGATTATCAAACGTGGCTAATGAAACCGCAATCGAGGGGATTCCCAAAAGCGCCCCTTCTCGCGCGCCGGCAACCGTCCCCGAATAAAAAACACTACAGCCATCATTATCACCAAAATTGATCCCCGAAACAACCAAGTCAGGCTTGGATTTTAAAATAACATCGATGCCAAACTTGACACAATCGGCTGGTGTCCCGCTAATCGCATAGCCAAAAAACTTTTTGTCGCGCTTGACTTTTTTAAACCAGATTGGATGGGCCAGCGTAATCGCGTGACTGACAGCACTGCGTTCACTGTCGGGAGCAACGACAGTCACATCGGCGACTTTACGCAAAGCTTTTGCAAGCGCGTCAATGCCCGGAGCATAAATTCCGTCGTCATTAGTGACTAAAATTTTCATAGGATTAGATATTATATTCCGGGTCCAGGACGACACTGCGGACTAAAAGATCAAAAATTTCAGCTACCCCACTTTCCGTCGGCATATTGGCGGGCAAAACCAAGTCCGCCAGCCCACGGGAAATCTCTTCATCGCCCATCGCGATTATTAACGTTTTATTCGGTTGATTAAGAGATTTGAGAATATTTAATTCAGCATCATCCGCATCAGAAATGCTGGTAATCAGAATCAACCCCGAATCGGTTAAAATATGCGCCATTTCGCCTAACTGCTCGACGTGCAAAAAACGGTTGAGTGTGCGGTCATTGCTGGCATTTTCACGAACCGACGGCTGGTTTGGAATACCCAAAAAATAAACGAATTTTCCCTGTTCAAAAAGTTTTTCTTCAAGCGCCTTGGCAATGCGCTGCTTGCCGGTTTCAACTTGGCCCGTTATCACAATAAGAGCGGACTTATGCTGATACTTCTGCGCCCGTTTGTCTGGGGTAATCCCGCTTCGCTCCCAATTGCGTTCCCGGCTCTCGACATGTTTTTTGACGACGGTACGGTCCTCAAAAATAGGCGCTAAAATAATTCCGCCACCGGCAATTTCATAATTATCAACGATAACAAACCGCCCCGTCGCAGAAATATCCACAACCTTATCAAAGGCAACCGGCTTTAACGTTTCTAAAATACACTCCGCAACATCGTGCCGGCTAACTTGCGTTTTGCTCGTAATCGAGGAAAGCTCGCTGGCATCAAGGACGCTAACAACTTCCGACAATACAACCGGGACCTGCTGGGTCGCAATCTTAAGCTTATAGTTTTTGCCTTTGACCATCGGTTCTTTGCCCATCCAAAAAATATTTGCTCGCAGCTGTGTGCTAACATGCGGTAAAGTTTCGGCAACCTTACACATTATTTCACCGGGCCGGATATATATTTGGGTATCCAGACAAAAACCGGTACTCTGTCCGGCAAACGCGGTTAACGACGACGGCGTGTTAAAGCCTTCAATACTTTTGATTCGATTCTTTTTGTTCGATGGCAAAAAGATGACCTCATCCCCGACGGCAATTGTTCCGGTCTCCACTCGGCCGGCGACAATACGCCGCTCATCGCCTTGGGCTGTAAATTTATAAATATCCTGAACCGGAAAACGGAAACGCTGTTCAAACGCAACGGCTTGTTTTGAAAATCCGTCTAATGCCTGCAAAATTGACAAACCTTTATACCACGGCATCTTGTCAGATAACCCGACCATATTGTCGCCTTCCCGGGCGCTAATGGGAATCACATTTTGGGGGACGACATTGATTTCGTTTAAGAACTCTAGATATTCGGCCTTGATTTTTTCAAACGTCTTTTCGCTGTACCCGACGAGATCCATCTTGTTGATGCAGATGGTGATATTTCGGATTCCCAAAAAAGACATCATGTAGCCATGACGTTTTGAATTTTCTTTAATCCCCTCATGCGCATCTATAACGAGCAAAGCCGCCTCCGCGCGAGCCGCCCCGCTGACCATGTTTTTTAAAAACTCAATATGTCCGGGTGCGTCGATGATAATATAATCACGCATTTTTGATTTAAAAAATGACCGCGCTGTGTCAATGGTGATCCCTTGCGACTGCTCATCTTTAAGCGCATCCAAAAGAAAAGCATATTCAAACGGGCGGGCATTGCGAGCGCACATCGCCTTGACAGCATCTAACTTTCCGTCGGGTAACGCACCGGTATCCGCCAGAAGCCGGCCTATGACCGTGCTTTTTCCATGATCGACATGGCCGACAATAACGACATTCATCTGTTCGCGAAAAGTATCCATTACATGTAACCTTCTCTTCGTAAAGTTTCTAATCCGCCGCCGTCCTCTTTGTCCTGCGCACGGCCGGAACGCTCAGCAATATTAAGAAATTTTCCGCTTCGCAATTCTTCGACGATTTCACCCACATTTTTTGCCGTTGACTCAACGGGTGTTGTGCACGGATAACAGCCTAAAGAACGGTATCGTTTGCCCGATCCCTGATCAAAATAAATTTTAATAATCGGGATGTTTTCCCGTTCAATGTATTCCCAAATATTTAGCTCCGTCCAATCCAAAAGCGGATGAATGCGGATATGTGTGCCCGGAGCAAAATCGGTTTTAAATTGATTCCACAATTCCGGCGGCTGATCGCCGACATCCCAGTCATTGTTCTTATCGCGCGGCGAAAAATACCGCTCCTTTGACCGGCTGCCCTCTTCATCCGCACGGGCACCAACAATGACGCCCGTGTAGGGTTCGGTATTTTTGTCGATTTCATATTTCCCCGTCGCATGATTCATTCGAAAACGCGGCCAATCACCGGCGAGCGTATGTTTGAGGGCTTGCGATTTTAAAGCTTTGCAGCAGCTTAACCGGTCAATTGTGCCGTCTGGAAAAGTTTGTTTGGCATCCAGAGCTGCCTTATTCTGCCCATAAACCATATTGAGTTTCCACTCAAGCGCAAGCTTGTCTCGGTATTCGATCATTTCCGGAATTTTAAAACTCGTATCAATGTGGACTAACGGAAACGGAACGTGGCCAAAAAATGCTTTACGGGCCAGCCACAGCAAAACAGTACTGTCCTTACCGATTGACCAAAGCATGGCCAAATTTTTAAATTCGCGATAAGCTTCACGCAAAATATAAACGCTTTGCGCTTCCAAATTATCCAATTTTTGCATGACAAATTTGCTCATAAATTTTTTATTTCTTTAAAGGTGGCCGTCGAGGATTATTGTGCAGGCCGCACTCTTTTTGCTCTGGCGCTTCCCACCACCAGCGTCCGGCACGAATATCTTCACCGGGCTTAATGGCCCGCGTACAAGGCGCACAACCGATACTGACAAAGCCTTGTTTGTGCAACGGATTAACATCCACATTATTAATCTTAATGTATTCGCTGACCTGTTCCAAGCTCCAGTCGATTAGCGGATTAATTTTGATTTTGTCATTCGCACTATCCCATTCAAAAACGTGACTGTCGTTTCGCGTCACCGACTGTGTCCGACGAAGACCAGAAATCCAGGCATCGGCATTTTTAAGCGCCCTTTTGAGCGGTTCAACTTTTCGGATTCCACAGCACAACTTGCGATTTTCGACGCTGTCATAAAAAAGATTAATGCCTTTATCATGGACCATCTTTTCAACTGCGTTTGCATCAGGGAAATAAATTTCAATCGGACGACCATAACGTTTTTCAACGCTTGCAATCAGCTCATACGTTTGCGGAAAAAGCCGCCCTGTGTCGAGCGTAAAAATCTTGATTTCTGGCGCTTCCAAAGAAATCATATGCAGAATGACTTGATCTTCTTCTCCAAAACTTGATGCAAAAGTCAGGCGTTTGCCAAATTCATTAAACGCAAAACGCAGTATCTGCTGCGGCGTCAACCCTTTGGCTTGGTCATTTAAAGCGTTAATTTTTTCGTTTGAAATCATAAGTAATCTTTTATAAAAGAACATTATTTTGGCGGAAAACACAGCAAAGTCAACAAAATTTATTGCGCGTAAATGTGTTCTAAATATTCAATAATCTTGGCCGTCCCCGAGGAGACAGGATATTTCTTAAGGTCTTTTATCTTGATCCATTTATGTGTTTTATCGGTCTTAGGCATAGTCAGCGGGCGGCAAAGCCAAACCGACAATGTCGCTTTAAACTGCGTGTAATACTGGATGACTTTAGGCAACTTTTTTTCAAGTTTAACCTCGATCCCTAACTCCTCGTTAACCTCGCGCACAAGCGCTTGCTCTGCTTTTTCGCCTTGCTCAATTTTTCCTCCCGGAAATTCCCACAAATCCGCAAAAAGACCTTTCTTAAGACGTTTTTGCATAAAAATTTCATCATCGTTTTTAAGGACAGCGATCGCTGCCGAAATATTTTTAATGACCATTTTTTTAGGTTCCGGAATAATATCAACGACCCCATCTTTATACGCCAAGCAAGATTCACGGACCGGACAAGCCAAACAGGAAGGATTTTTGCTTCGACAGATCAGGGCACCTAATTCCATCAAGGCCTGATTAAAAATACAATTTTTGCTCAAAGGCATAACCGCGAGCAAAAATTCAAGGATTCTTTTATCATGCAATGTCTGTGCTTTGCCTTTAATTTTTAGCTGCCGCATCACGACGCGCCTGACATTGGCATCAATGATCGGCTCTCTCTGATCAAAGGCAATACTCAAAACAGCGCCCGTTGTATACGGCCCTAATCCCGGCAAACGCCGCAAATTATCTTTTTTACTCGGAAAAATTCCGTTAAATTCATCGCAAATAATTTTTGCTGACGCATGAATATTACGCGCCCGCGAGTAATATCCAAGACCTTGCCAAAACTTAAGAATATTTTCTGCGCAAGCGCTGGCAACACTTTGGATATCAGGAAATTTTTCTATCCAACGCACGTAATACGGAATGACCGCATTGACGGTTGTTTGCTGCAGCATCACCTCAGAAATCCAAATTTTGTATGGATCCCTTGTCCTTCGCCAGGGCAAGTCACGGGCCGAAGTTTGATACCACCCCATAAGGTCTTTAGCAAAATGGTTGACTTTACTTGTCATTTGCTTGGTTTAAATAAGAGGAAAGTGTCTGCGCAAAAAGTGCGGGAATTTGTGCGTGCTGGCCGATCGGTTCTGTCATATAAAATTCAACATTATGAAATTTTTTACGCGCATCGTCGAGAATTTGTGGAATGTCCTTATCGACATGCCGGCCTGCGTTAAGAAAATTCAAAAGGATGATGATTTCATTTGCCCCCTTTTGGACACACGAGTCAATCGCCTGAGGAATCGAGGGAGTTTCAATCTCCAAAAAACCGTATTCAATCAGCGGAATGCTTAAAAGTTCTTTTAGTTTTTCAATCAAATCTTTGACTTCATCCTTTGTCTTGGCCAGACGGCTTCCGTGCGAAATAAGAATGACCGCTTTCATCGCTTGACCAAATTTAGAGGATATTTGGAATTTTTAAAACGCAGCTCTTCGCCAAATGGAAACGCAAGACTATTATGTGATCCATCAAAATAAACGATTCCCTCGGTCATCAGCGATGTAATTCGCAAGCGTGATTTGTCATTAAAAATACCTTTACGATAGGTTATTTTGCGGGTTTTTCCACAGTAAGGCTCGCGCACAACAAACTGAAGATCCCTGCTTTTTTCATCCAAAATAACCCCGCCCGCCGAGCGAATAGCACCCGTTGAGCCAGCCGCGGTTGCAACCCAAACCCCCGAACTTCGCTGTTCCTCAGTTTTGCCGCTAAATTCAAAAAGGTATCGACTCATGGCCGCTGGGTTGCGATGACAGATCAAAATATCATTGAGCACGCTGACAGTATGTTTGCGTTTTGAAAAAACAACGTCCATTCGATTTAGCGGGCAAACTTTAGCATTTCCATCCATAATATCGAATATTATATGGGAAAAGTTAATGCTATTTGCTGAACAAAAACGTCCAACGCTCCACTTTGGATCAGAGTTGATCCCCAGCATCAGCTGTGTTGTCGCATTTGCGGATGCTTCCAAAAAGGTGCCATCCCCCCCGATCGTAAGAATAAGATCATACGCGCTAAAATCTTTTGTATGGCCGCGAAGCATTTTTTTATATTTTAAACCTTGCTGTTTTAAAAATGTCTCAACCTTGGTTAATGTTCGATAATGCTCCAGGTGGGTGTTAATAAAGCGCTTTTCAATCGCTGCACTTTTCTTAACTTGCGTAGCTGTCGCCCCATTATTTATAAAATAATGTTTATAAGTACTTTGCTTATAAAGGATAAGTATTCTGGGATTTTTCATTTTTACGTTAAACTAAAATCAATATTTTTGCGCAAATCCTTGACCGACAAAAAGACTTCGTCAGCCTCATGCAAATATTTGGGTGGCAAAGAAGTTGCTATTGCCAAACACCGCAAGTCGGCCGCCTTGGCAGAAGCAATGCCAAAAGGCGCATTTTCAACGACAATTGCATCAGCTGGTTCAAACGCCAACTTTTCAAGCGCCAAAAGATACGGCTCTGGTGATGGCTTACCATTAATCACATCGTTACCGGTCACCACAACGGTAAACAAATCATAAATTTCTTTTGGCAGAATTCGCAGCATTTCGTGGCGCGCCGTCCCTGTAACAAGCGCAAGAACAAAACTGCTTTTATGCAGAAACTTCAATAAACTTCGCGTCCCGACGATAAAACGATTGCGGGTGTTTTTCTTAAAGAGCTCTTCTTTTTCTAATAAAATTTCATTCGCAACTTTTAAATCAAAGGGATGATTGTAATCAAGAAAAATCTCTTTAACACTCTCAATTCCACGCTGGCCTTCACGCCGATAAATGTCAAAATGCGAGACATTGATTCCGCGCAATTTCAAAACACTCTGCCACGCTTTAAAATGGTCTGGCATAGTATCAGTAATAACACCATCCATATCAAAGATAACGGCTTTAGTCCTAATTTTAATTTTTGCGGCTGCGATATTCATATATTTAAATAGGTTATAAAACGTATTAGATTATAGACAAAATACCTCCTGTGGTCAACCGGAAGTCTCCTGGAACAAAAATCCTGTCCAACAAAGAAACCGCTTTCACTCCCCGTCGCTGATGCATAAAATTTACTTTCAGGCTAGCTGGTTTTTCGCGTTTGGGCATGTTATACTCCAAGTGACAATTAGCAAAGGCAAACTACCCGAAAGGGTAGGACATCCCTCCCAAGGGATCCTGGCACTTCTTAAAAGCGCCAGGGCAAAGCCGTGAACCTAACCTCCAAAATGAGCATGGTTGTCTGGCTGCCGTAAACCATTTATTAACCGGTTTTCGTTAACCACGAGCCCTTTGCAGTCGCTGCAATGGGCTTTTTTCGTGGAGAAAGGGGTGCAAAATGAAAAGATGGATACTCATCTTCTTCACCATTTTGGCCCAAAGCATTCTGGTAACAGCAATCTGCTATGCAGGGGGAACATTTACCCAAGAGTTTAGACTTTCGGTCTATATTCCACCGATTATCGGCCTAAACGTCGACAGTCAACTCAAGGCAAATAATGCGCTTTTGGGGACAAATCTAGGAGCAAATTCAACAGATGAAGTTTTTAGTAATTCGGAAACAAATTTTACTTCGATCAATACCGTACGCGAGCATCAACAAATCGTTTTAAGGACTTTAGTTGTCAAATAAACGATTTAGATTAAGGTTTTTTAAGTTTGACCGGAATGTTATAAACGTAGGTTATTCCTTCTACGACTTCAACCTCGTCCTCGACCTTAACGGCCGGCAGATATTCTTTTGGAATCGAGCCGATTGAAATTCGAATTTTGTGTTTCCCCGGGTCAATGTTTTCAAAAAAGTAAGAACCGCTGGCGTCTGTTTTGGTTATCTCTCCGGTATCGACTAAACGGACAACAACATTACCCAAAAATTTATCCCCTAGATTTGGCATACCATCCCCGTTCACATCAAAATAGGCAACTCCATAAATTCCAGATCTAGCCGTCAGACCAAAATTTACGACTTTAGCTTTATTGTTTTGAATTTCAACGTCCCGCGAAAGCGCTGTTGAAAAAACAAAACCCTGAGGTACTGTTCGCAAATCCAAACTCACGGCAACTTTCTTGGCCCGTACGGTCAGCAAATACTCGCCATTATCATTCGTATATGTTTCCCAATGACCGGCCAAAACCTTTATCCCATAAATTCCAGGCTCTCCTTCATCCTGAGTTGCATTACCGTTATAATCTTTATAGACAATTCCGCGGATTTCCCCCAAAGGATTCCATTTGAAAGGCAAATCCCACGAACCTTTCATTCCTGTTGTTAAATATAATTCGTCAAATGACCGATTATTTTGTGGCATGACATGCCTTAATTGACTATCTAAATAAATTTCTATTCCAGGTTGTGGGTGATAAGTCAAACTTAAACTATTTGAAACATTATCTTGCCCAGACAAAAATCCAAACGGACTTGATGTAAATTTCTCTCGGTGATAAGAAATATCCGACGTTAAATAAAGTTCGTCTGTTAATTTAAAATGATAATAAAAACCAGTATCAAGCGTTGCAGGATTCGAGAATTGCTCGCGCGCAACATCACGAACCCAAATATAGTCGTAAGTAAAAAAGTAAGACAAATTCTGGATCAAATTCGCACGAAACCCGCTGCGCAAATTATAGCGATCAAAGTCTGCAGTTGGCGTGTCCTTATAACGACTCCATTGAATCGTCGGTCCAGAAAAAAGCGAAATTGTTCTAAAGCGACCTAATTCAAAAGTCTTTGAATACATGCCACCTAACTGCGCATTTTGTCGCGGCGAAACAGTTTGCGAGTTATTTGTATACGCAAAATTTATCCCCCATTGCGACAAATGATCCAATTGCTTATTATAAGAATTCGACCAATCAAAATTAAGACCATGCGGGTTGTCCGGATTTGGCAAACTGCGATCACGATAAATATCTAAATAACCAGAAATATCCATCCCCGAGGGATTCCAAAAATAATTTAACAGCGTTCCGACTTGTCCTGTTCCATTTGCCGGCCCATAAATCGTCTGATATCCTTTTTCGATATCGCGCAAATTCAAATTCATCTTAAAATTCGACCGTTCAAAAGAGGATGCGATAGTACTTGCATAATGTTTATCATCCGACGCGAGTTCTCCGACAAGCCGGATTTCTTTTCTTTTATGCTCAACCTGACCTGAAATAACCCGTTTAACAAAATCCTCAGGCCTTCCTTCCCCCCAACCACGAACATAATTCAAGGAATAATTCGTCGGTTGGTAGGGATTTAATGTCAATTTACCGCCTTCAATATATGACTGCCTTGTCTGTCTCGCCCCAGAACCCAAAAAGATCACTGTCGACTGATCCTGGCCATGAAAATATGAATAAGCCAACCGATGTTTAAAAGCATACGCGTCTAAAAGTACCCCTCTAAAATATCGACCCGGTAATGTCAAACTCGTAAGACCTGTATAGGCGTCATAACCACGCAGCGAAAAGTCATTAAAAGGTCCTACGTGTCCATTGCTTAACCCGATTGTTTGCCCGACAATCTCGGTAGAATTAGGATACATATAAGTATTTACCGCTGCATCAAACTTACCGTAAGGCGTGTCGCCAAAAACTCCAAGCCAGTTTGTAAAGTTTAAATATTTGCGGGTCATACTTCCTAAATTTTGTCCACTATGAAGAGTACTCCAGTTATTGCTATACTCAAGCTTAAATAACTGTGCGTCTGACTCCTGAAGCTTTTGTAATTTTGCAAGTTCCGAGGCAGAGGTATAGATGCAGTGGACATTAAAAATCCATCGGCCTTTTTGGTCCCAAACGTAAAAAATTGTATTGCCGCGCTTTAGACCTTTAAGTTTAATACGATCCGGGTTGATGCGGGATACTTCTAATATTCCTTCTGTGACAGAAAGATATCTCTGAATATTGTTACCAACTAAAATAACACTCTCATCAACTTTCAACTCTAAAATCAAGTTTGTATGTTTACTCCAAAGCACATCATCGAGTTTCAGCTCCTGCGCATCACGCAACTCGAGAGAATTAGTTTGCACTCCAGATGGAATAATAGCGCCAGGAAGTTTTTTTTGTTTAACAAGAGGAGCTTTAGGATCATATTTAACGACTGGACGAACAACACTTCCTTGGGGAATTTTAGATCGCAACATTTGTTGAGCCACAGTATGAGAAAGCTCTGTGTCGGTATTTTTTACTGGATCAGGGCCTTCGAGAGAAATCCAAGAACTATCCGTCGGTGATTTTGCAACAATGCCATTTAATTGTTCATCTTTAAGACGTTTGGAGAGATTGATATACTCGCGCGCTTTATCACGGGAAGGGTCAATGGCATGCGCCGTTTTGAAATAAAAAATCGCATCCTCGAACTTTTTTTCATACAGAGCGTCCAAACCAAGCTCTATATAATAATTATAGATACTTTCATACTCGGCATGAACCTTCGAGGGGCACAAGAGAATCTGAAGAAAAAGAAGCAGGACTAAAATAAACTTTTTTAACATAACAAAAGTACTGCCCCCTTTAAGTCTCATTGTCCTAACAGGCACTCCCACATAAAACTGTTCAGACAACAAAATTTCATAAATACAGCGATATAACAAAACTAGTTACGATCAAAAGTCAAACTACCGAGCCTTGGGCGTAATGGCAATCGTTGCGTCGACATTTTTTACAAAATCCAACTCATCAGTCAGATTTTCGCCATCACCAAGATCAAATGTTGAAATAAGCGTGTATGCACCAGCGGATAAATCTTTGTTTAAGTCAATTTTATACGAAAATTTTTTGTCAGGGGGTAAATAAAACTTTTTAATGTCGCCTCGGTCAGCGACCATACCGTCCTTATCTAAAACATAATATGTCGAGTCAGGAATCATGATCACGTTTCCGGTGTTAGTAAAATCCGCAGTAATTTGATTACCGGCAACCTGATGATTATCGATTAATCCAGTTTTTTTGCTATCGGTTGATTCTATAAAGAATAAAGATCCAATACGCGTTACAATACTAACGCCGATTTTAGACGTGGCTTTTTCCCCAGACTCCTCTAAAAATAAAGTCCCATAATACCCACCTTTGGCATCCTCCGGCATTTGTATTGCGTAACTAACTTTTTGCGTCCCACCAGGTTTTATTGTAAATTCTTGCGGTGAAAAATTAACAAAACGGCTTGCGGAATAAGGTCCCGTTCCGGCGGCTGTAAAATCTTTTTTACCTTCATCAAAAGGAGCGATATAAACAAAATCTTCCCAATACGCCCGCAAATGGATTGCAGCCTGTTTAGAAGTGTTATGAACAGTAATGGTGTTAACAACTGACTCGGCTGGATTAGCTTTAATAACAATCTTGCCCTGCTCGATCATCACCTGCGCATAGCCATTCGATGAAAATAAGCTGATCAGGATAAAACTAGCCAAACCTAAAATTTTTGACCGCATAAACCCCTTTCTAAAATAAGAGGGCGAGGAGTTTCCCCCTGCCCTCTTACTTTTTCATTTACGCTTCCTTACACTTATACTAAGGTTGCAGTAATTTTCAAGGTTCCGCCGTAGTTACCAATTTTGTCAGTAGCGACAAACGGTACAGATCCAGGGATTTTAGGGTCTCCTGCATCAGCTCCGCTGCCACCAATTAACTCGCCGGTCGCTAAACCAACATAAACGCGTAAGAAACCACCGGATACCTGAGCATTGGTAATCGTCGGTAAAGTGCCCCCTAATGGAACGCCATAACCCGCTAAAGGAGTTTCGTCTGTCCCAACGACTTTAACAGGAGTCATTGTCGCTTTTTTATCTAACCCATCGGTCTGTCCAACAGGATTCGTTTGGCCTGAATATCCAAAAGTGATTGACGAATATGATGCAGCACCATCCGGCGCCAAGTCAATCGCAAAATACTGCTCGGCTAAATAAGCATTTGCCGTTGTATTATAGGCAACGCTAAAGTTCAAATTGGACGACCCATTATCTGTAAACGTGGTACCAACAACTTTTGCTACTTTAAACGTAACTGATGTTGCAGCCGGAATAATTACAGAAATCGGAAACGTCCCGATAGATGCAGCTAAAGCGACTGACGACAACGCCAGCACACCTGCGATAGACAATATAATTTTTTTCATTTTTTTACCCTCTCTTAATTTTGCATTAAAATACTTAACCTTAAACATTTTTTCTCCCCGATCCACCTCCTCTCATGAGAATTTTATAACTATAGTTCTCCCAAAGAATATTTTATCTCTGACCGATAATCTCCAGCATGCATCCCTTCAAAAGGACTCAACTGATAAAACACTTTAAACTCTTCGGGACTTCCTTTCGAATCTGAAGTAAGTATTTCCTTGTCCCCCTTTGGTACCGGGACAAAATCAACTGCTGAATTAACAGCCGTTGAATCACTTGTTGTTTGAACTTTATACATAAAGTACTTGCCAGGAACACTTTCAGCTTTCTCATTCGTCAATAAATCAGGCAAATGCTGGATGACTGAATACGGCCGTCCAAGGTTTGTTTTGACTTTTACGTTTACTTCTTTAAGAACAGGTTTTTGACCGGGCAAGATATTCGCAAAATTCATGGGCCCTTGCGGGAAATCCATAATAATTTCAAAAATCGGTGCAATGGAAATATCAACATCAACGTCAAAATCTTTTTGCATCGTTTCTGTTTCGACAGTGTAATGCACTAAGCCGTGATACGAACCGGCTTTTTGCAATAACAGTTTTTCAGGGGCCAAAAAGAACTTGACCGAGAACGAGTCTGACTGTTGATCTGATTTGTAAATGAGCTCCCGGTTACGGGGTATTTCAGCCGGGCTCTGAAAACTCAACTGACCTTGCTGACCACCACTACTGACAGTACTGAGTATACCAGAAGCCAATTCCAAATTCAAGTCATCTACCGGATACCTGACTACCTCTTGATAAACCTTAACACTCCCTCCAAGATTCCCGGAAAAACTCAAATTAACAAACGATGAACTGCTCTCACGACTCGTATCAATTCGCACCAAATTATGCCCATTCGAAGACTCCAAATCAACTGTCAGATCAGAATTAGACTCTATAAATACAGTCGTCTGAGCACTTTGGCGCTGCCCGCCACCTATAGGACGAACTGTGTACAAAATCTGTCCATTGAAACTACCAGAGTCAGACAATAGAGCCGTATTCACACGATAAACGATTGTTAAAGAGTCGCTTTGCCCACTCGGCGAAGATGTAAACAAAAGTTGTTCAGCCGCATTGACAGGCTCAAAACTTGGTAAATAAATTATTCCGGCCGTATTGGATCCCTGCGCAACATTGGCTTCAAGAACCGGACGATTAAGCGTTACACCCCGTTCATTGGTAAAAGGACTAATGATTTGCTGAAAAACTTGGTATTGGACATTATCACTGGAGGTCACGCGGATTCGAACTTCTTTACCGATGTTTGAACCCAAATCCCCGCGGGTAAATCGAAGATCCGCTCCCCCATTGACAGGGACAACGGAAAAATCCAAAGTGGCATTTGCTCTCGTCGTAAAACAAAATAAACTGATCATCGCGACAACGACAAAAACGAAATGACGAAAAATAAATTTTTGCATACACGTATTATACATATCTAAAGAATTTTGACAAGTAAAACAAATGACCAGAAAAAATTTATTCTGAAGAAGTTAACCATTTTGCAACATCAGCTGAATATTGAGCTGGAATATTATTACGCCCTAAAATTTCTTTTGTAATGGAGTTGATTTGTTTGGTATTCAAAATAATTTCTTCTTTCTGTTCTGTTTGAAAAACGCAGTATGGAGAAGCGTTTTTCTCGACGAGCTTGACAAATTCCTGGAAAGATCTAAACTCCTCCCCATTGACTTTGGAAATCACTTCATTGCCAAAGTCGAGATATCCCACATTGATGTCATCCGGAAGAACATCGAGCAAAACAACAATTTCCCGACTTCCCTTTTCATTGAGGACCCCTGTCCCAACAATGTAATTCAAAAAAGGAACAGGCGCTTTTTCCCACCAGTTCTGACCCCACGCTTTTAAAAGATCCGCGCTCAAGACACTAAAAATTAAACCGCCATAAATGTAATACGGCGGTTTTTCAAAATACTCCGGCGGTGGAACAAGACCTGTAAATTCGGTTAATTTGACATTGACGAATACGGGCTTGCTTTCACGAATAATTTTCAGTCCCAGCGACTCGCCGATATGCTTGCTATTGACTAAATGCGTAAAAAAAAGCCGCTCATCTTTTCGAAATTCGTACGTTCCGTCGACGGCAAGTGGAACATTTTCAACTTCGATAATCGTGTCTCCTTCTTTCAAAATATTTTTTGCTGGAGCATGCTGGGCAACACGGGTAACCAATACCCCGCCTTTAGAATTTTCAATATGATAAAACTCCCTTAAAGATTTATTTTCGGTATTGCGCACATCAATGCCAAGTTGCGGAAACCCATCGACCCGCGCATCTTTAATATCGTCGAGAAAATGATTTATAATCGGCGTTGGAATAATATAGCCGATATTTTGCGAATTATTCATCACCTGCATCGCAATGCCAATCACCTTGCCGTTTTGATAAACCGGCCCGCCGCTGTTGCCGGGATTGATCGCGGCGTCAATTTGGACGGCGAGAAGTTTTTTACCGCTCTTCGAATACGGGACAAGCTCTATGCGAGAAACAACTCCGCCGGTAATAGAAATTTTATCGCCCCCTTCAGGAAACCCCATCACGATGACAGAATCTTGCAAAAAAGGCAACTCCCCTAAAACCGCCGGTGTCGTATCTTTAAAAAATTCCGGATCACTGACAGAAAGCAAAGCCAAATCCGAGTCATGGCCAATAGCTTCAATCTTCGCCGTATATTTGCGCGGGTCTGCTTCTTTGCGCACCTGAATAAACGTTGCGGAATCAACGACGTGGGCATTTGTCAAAATACGGTTCCCGGCAATGATACAACCCGAACCACTCGCCGCGGAACTTCCAACAGACTGCCATGGGCGAAAATAATCCATGCGATTGGACGTGACAAAAACTTTCACGACATTATCACGAACATTTTGCGCAGTAGCCAAGGAAGAAATTCCCAAAAACAAGACAAAAAAGATACCAACTAAAACAATTTGGCGAGACCTTACGACGATGGGCATTTTGATTGCCTTTCTGCAGGATTAACGGTCCGTTTGTTTTGATAAAGTCAAATCATGGCTGTTCGAAAGAATCTTCACTGGGTTTGAGTTCCCTGCATCTTCACTGAATGGGGTAGGTTTCGTTGATGCATTTTTAAAATGGGTCAGCTCCTGCTCTTTTGTTATCAAAGCCTGTTTTGTTTCAGCCAATTTGCTGCGATAAATATCGAGTATGCCGATCAATTCATTGGCTTTTTCGTTTGTCGTCAAAAAAGCGCTTCGATATTGTGTAATCGAAACATCTTTTTTACGGGAATCTTCCTTGAGATAACCAATCTGTAAATCTTTGGCCTGAATTTCGTCGGCCATGAGCTGATATTTTTGCGTTAAATCCGCAAATTGAATTTCTAAGCTAATGATTCGCTCACGGCTTTTTCCCATTTGGGATTTGAATTGTTCTTCAAAATTCCTAAAATCTGATTTTAGCTGCACAACCTGCGGGTCCGACGAGGAAAGCCCAGAATTAACGGCAAGATGCAGCGCAGACATTTCCTTTTCGAGCGATGCAATCCGGCCATCTTTCTCCTGAATAATGCGCTGAACCAAATTCATTTTTTCATTTGCTTCGCTAATTTCACGCTGAAGCTTGGCGGCATAATCATCTTTTTGAGAGATTATTTTGTTCTTTTCAAAAATCTCCATCGACATTTCAGTTAGCTTTTTATTTAATTCACCAATTTTCAAATCCGTTGTTTTGAATCGTTCCTGCAACTGATTAAAATTATCGCGGACACTGGAAAGTTCGGATTGAAAATATTCGATATTCTGATGTTGGGTCGCAAGTAGATCATCTTTTTGGGCTGTGCGATTTTCGACTTCACTGAGTTGAGATTTAAGTTTATTGGCAACGACGAGTGGATTTTCAGTCGAACCCTGAGCGAGAATTGATCGCCGCACAAGCCTCAAATCATTATTTTGCTCTTCCCAAAAACTAATTTGCTCAAGTAAAAGCTGACGTTGTCGGCTAAGATTCAAAATGACATCGGGAAGATTTGTTTTTTTATTGTCGTCGCTGGCGAAACCCAACTCCCCGACACTCGGCAGAACAACACTACGGTCAGCCTGACGGGATTCAATCGTTTGAACTTTTTGAGCCAAGGTTGGATCTTTGGGGAAATTCTTTCGGACAAATTCAAAAAGCCTTGAATTTTCGGTTGTCAAACTTTGATAACGCAAATCCAAAAAATTGAAATATTCAATTTGATCAATAAAACGCGCTATTTCAAGAACACGCGAATTTGAAGAAGGGACAATCTCTTCACTTATTTTACGCAGTGAATCTTTCGCCGTTTTATTTTCGGGGTCAAGAAGCAGTGCCTTAACAAAACGTTCGATTGCAAAATCAACTTTACCGTCATTGTAAAGTTTTAATCCGTATTCACTATGATAGGCAGATAAAAAATGCGGATCCTGCGCCCAGAGAACACGGCAAAAAGTCAACGAAATTGCGCAAAGGACAAACAATGTCCTAACAGTTATTTTTAAATTCATATCGATTTCAAAGTTATTCGGTGATGGTAAGTTTTTTTACTGGCAGCATTATAACAATGCGAAAAAATAAATCAACTTTTTAAATCGCACGGGGAAAAATTATTGGTCAGGGACGGTCAGCGAGTTGTTTCTCAATGCAGGCAATCAATTCATCGACGGAACCGGGCTTTGCCAAAAACGCATGGCCGCCGATATACCCTTCTTGGGCATCAACTTCTTCTTTCGTGATATTAGCGGTAATAAAAATCACCGGTGTATTTTTTAACAAATCATTATTTTTGAATTGATAAACAACATCCGGGCCTTCGAGTTCAGGCATGATAACGTCTAAAAGAATCACGTCCGGGTTAAATTCAATCGCTGTTTGCAAAGCATCCAGCGGATTATTCTGGATTTTAACTTCATAGTCGCCAGCGGCTTCAAGGTTAAGCTTGACCATTTTCGTAAATCCGCGTTCATCATCGATCACAAGAATTTTTTTCTTTTTCATTTAAGCGCCTTTCTTGTTTGCCTTAAAAATAAGCCGCGCTCTGGCTCCGCCATCCGTTTTATTGTGCAAAGAAATAATTCCGCCATGGCTGGCCATAATTGTTCGTGCAATCGAAAGTCCTAAGCCAATACCTCCAGCCGCCCGTCGGGTGGTAAAAAACGGATCAAAAATTTTGATCAGATATTCTTCCTTGATGCCTGGGCCGGTATCTTCAAAATCAACGACAACAACATCATCGCCCTTGGCTAATGATCTTCCTCTTTTATCGACCCAGCCTGCGTCTTGTTCAGAAAATTTCTTTGTATACGTCCGAATGGTTAGCCGCCCTCCCTCTGTCATCGCATAAAGGGCATTAACAATCAAATCGACAACAACCTGCTTGATACGATTTCGATCAATTCGGACCAAAGGTAATTGTTGCTGTAAATCTTTTTCAACGCGTACATTGATCCGTTCACATTGCGGGCGAATCAGCTTGATTGCCTGATCGATCAAAATATTAATATCTTCCGGTTCTTTTTTTAAATTAGTAAGGCTGGCAAAATCCAAAAGTCCTTTAATAATGCTGTTGGCCGACTTGGCCGCTTCACGTATCGATTCAAGCGTAAGGATAACTTTTTCATCCGTCGATTTGAGGGCAATATTTAAATACTCGACACCATAAAGAATCGTGGCTAAAGGATTTTTGACTTCATGGGCAACGCCACTGGCAAGCCCGCCGATCACATTCATTTTTTCAGCTTGAATCAGCTGAGTTTGTGTTTGTTGCAACTTCTTATACGCACTCTTTAGTTCGTCTTCTGATTTTTTGCGTTCGACAGCATAATACAATGACTTGATGAGCGCATAAGACTTGTACATCCCTTTAATTAAATAATCTTGCGCCCCCAAAGTAATAGCCTTCAAACCCAAATCGTCTTGATAGGAACCCGTATTAACGACAATGGGCAAGTCAGGGAACTTACGATGAAAACGTTTGAGCGTATCAATACCTTTACTGTCGTCGACATTCAAATCTAAGAGAACAACATCAACCTGTTGTTTTTCTAAAATTGCAAAGGCTTCGACAAGAGACGCGGCAAATTGCGCTTCAAATTTGCCATAAGGTGAAGATTGAAGCATCTTGAAAATAACCTTACGGTCAACAGCATTATTCTCAATCAAAAGTACGCTTAATTTTTTGCCAAATTGTGATTTCATAATTATAAATATTCTACGATTTAACGATGAGAAAGCTCCGGATGAAATTCTTCACACTTAATTTCGTTCTGGTCATAATATAAATTTTCACTGTGGCAATGTAAAGACGTATTTTGACTATTCTCACCTGTCGATTGACTAAAATTTTTAATATCATTCGCCGCTTTAAAATATTCTTCGGCCAAATTTTCATCAGGCAATTCATAAGAATAAATTTGGCGTATTCGTTTTACCAACTTTAACTTTAAGCCATCATCGCCGGTAAAACGCAAAGCTATTTTGTAATACTCAACCGCCTTTGAGAAATCACCCTGATCGCTCAAATAATCTCCTAAAGCCAGATATGTCTGGGGTTCTTGAGGATACAGCGACAAAAGCCTTTTGACGGCTTGTTCATTCTCGTCGTTATCGCTAAAAATCTTTTCGAAACGATCATATGCTAGATGAACGATCCGAAGAGTTGGCCCTTTGTGCATGGCCTGCAATGCCATAGGCATAGCTTCATCTGTTATTAACTTGATATTGTAATGCCGATCATAACGATACGCTTGTATGGTTTTAATTTGACTGACGCCTAAATAGCCAAAAGGAGAATCGGGATGTTTCTCTATAATAAGGTTAAATATGTCTTGGGCTTGGTGAAGTATTTTTGCATCACCACGATAGGAATTCAGAAGATTTAAACCTTGTTCGTAATCCTGAAGTGGATGTTGCGAAAAATAGGCTTCTGCCGGTGGGATTTTGCAGGCCAGAACCCCGAAAATAACGACAACTAAAACTGTTTGAAGAGCATGGCGCATAAGGTTTACACTCGCACTTGGAGTGTAACATATTCAATTACCCTTATGCCAATCGAGCAGGGAAAAAAATTAAACCTGGATTTTGCATATACCTTTTTGTCCGCGACGATCCGTCGCGCAATAGGTTGTAATGCAAAAATTGGGTTAAAACTTAACGCTCAAGCGAGCCTTAAGATAGGGCGCGCTATCGACATCAACTTTCCCCACATTATCACGATAGGCAAAACGACGCGCCATGCTTGATCCGCTGGACAAGGACGCTTCCAGCCATTTTTCAATGGTGTATTTTACGCCAGCCCCAAGAGTTGCTTCCCGAACTTTGAGAACCACACCTTTTTGACCAGCACGAGTCACTTCATATTCATCGAGTGTCGCATCATATTCGGCAAAAAACGACCAATAATCATTGAGTTTATAAGAAATTGTCGGGTTAGAAGATGCCAAATGAATGTCCCAACGCTCATTGGGCTGATAATTAATGCCGATAATTGGCGTAACCGGGTTGTCGGAGTTGACATCAACCGTTGTTCCAACGACAAAAACAAACGTTTCGCTAGGTTTATAAATGAAATACGTTCGAAATGGCAAACGAAAAGCACTGTTCTCCCAAGTCCAATCGTCGGTATACCACGAAGGCATAAGATCTACACCCATAAAATATTCATCAGATGCCGTAAAAGGTAAAGGAAACTTTGTCCCAACTCGGAATTTTCGCCCCTCTAAATGAGATGGTAAATTTACGGGCAAATTTTCATTAATATCAAAATGCTTGTAATCAAACTCAAAAACGACCGGCAAAACATCGAAAGCCTTATCATCATATGTCAGCTCAAAATCACTTTGGTTGACACGAATATTCCCCGGCATGCGATGGACATCGCTTTTAAAAATCTGACGATCTTTGATAAGCACTGTCAGATGTGACTCGTCAGTCACTTGAGGGGCTGTCGATTCTTCAGCGGCAAATGCGTTTAAATATGTTACTGCCAAAAGGGCACCAAAAAACAAAAACGTTCTTTGTAAATTTCGAAAATTCACATCTTTCTCCTTTCCTAAGAATATTTGTTAGAAAAAAGGATTTATTCCTTAAGCGCATCTGCCATTAAATTATTGTGACTGGCAATGACAACCCAACGATCCGCCTGTTTTTTCCATGTCATTGTATAACGACGAATCACGCGTTTGCCCTTATCCATCTGATTGACTTCGATGGTAAAAATGAAATATTGTAAAATCGCAATATCCCCGTGCATCCTAATATCAATCGGCCGCAATTCACAAATCGCAATTTTTGTTGTCTTCGCCCAAAAGCCGACCCATTTCTCAAGCCACGGCTTGTCAACCGCCAAAGGGCTTTCATGGCCATAACCGATAAATTGCGGATGAATGAATTTTAAAAACTCTTCAATGTTGCCGTCGATTAACTTGTGCCAATGATTTTCTAGATTGCTCCAAACTTCCCGTTGTTCTTTATTCCAATGCTCCGGAATCCATGAAGCTAATTTCATATCCATACTATCTCCTTATAAACAGATGACAAAGGAAAAGGCCTCCTGCTATTTACTGCAAGAGGCCTCTTGAATCCTTTATTTATATTTTAACGACATTTACCGCCTGATCGCCCTTAGGACCTTTTTCAACTTCAAATTCTACTTCTTGTCCCTCTTCGAGAGAACGGTAACCGTCAGCCTTGATCGCGGTGTGGTGGACAAAAACATCTTTGCCCGATTCCTGTTCAATAAAACCAAAACCTTTTTGATTATTAAACCACTTTACTTTGCCTCTAGCCATTTCGTACTCCTCCTTATAACTAAAGAATTAACTTCGACAGAAATATTATTTCTGAAAAAATATTTTTGTCAAAATTTATTTCAACTTTTCTTCTGCTTTAAATATGCACAAAATAAATGACTAAAAGTTGTGCAAAAATAACACGCAAAAGCATAACAAGCGGATAAACCGTCGCATATGAAATCGAAGCGGCGCTCGAGGAAGCCAACCCATTAGCAAAAGCCAGTGCTGGCGGATCCGTCATGCTTCCGGCGAGAATACCGCAAATCGTTAAAAAGTTCATTTTCAGCCTTGCTCTGGCAAAAAGCGCAATAATCAAAATCGGGATAACCGTAATGAGAGTTGCGCATGCCATCCAATAAAATCCCTGACCTGCAACAAGCGTTTCAACAAACTTGCCGCCCGACTTAAGACCGACGCAAGCAAGAAATAAAACAATCCCCAATTCGCGCACCATAAAATTTGCACTGATCGGCATATACCAGATCAATTTTCCGATCCGACCGATACGGCTTAGAATAATGGCAACCAGTAACGGCCCGCCGGCAAGCCCTAATTTGACAGCCGAAGGAATCCCTGGCAAAGTAATCGGCCAGCTGCCGACAAAAACACCTAAAGCGACACCCACAAACAAAGGAATGACAAAAGGATGATCCAGATGTTTAGGCGAATTGCCGATTTCCAGTGAAAATTCCTTAATATCTTCCTCTTCCCCGACGGCTAATAACGTATCCGCGTAATGAAGTTCAAGATCTGGAGACGCAGCAAATTCAATTTCTGCGCGACTAACACGTGTCAAGGTTATGCCGTAGCGTTCCCAAATTTTAAGCTGCTCGAGTGTTTTTCCAACGACCTCGGGCTTGGTGACAATGACGCGCTGCGAGATAATACTGCTTTTGACTTGCCGAACATCGATATCACTTTTGCTGCCGATCCCTTTTTGAAAATTTTCTAGTTTTTCCTTTGGCCCGACGACATACAAAACATCCCCCACAAAAATCTTTGTTTCGCCTAAAGCGACATGAACTTTGTTCTCATGCATGACACGCGAAATAACAACCCCGCTATCATCGATATTCGGAATATTCGTTATGGCAATTCCGTTGAGATTTTGATTATCGACACGAATATTCAAAACCGATAATGCCGCGGTGCGTTGTGCCTGGACAACAGCGTGCGCCTCAGCCTCGCGGTTAATATTCACACTAAAAACAAGCTTGGTAAAAAGCATGGTTAAAATAATCCCAAAAATCCCAAACGGATAGGCAACGGCATATCCTAAGCCCGGAAGTTTTGTCAAGTCGTCGCTGATACCGGGAATACTGCTTAACGCCTGCTGCGCGGCACCAAGACTCGGTGTATTTGTCGTTGCACCCGAAAACATACCCACCGCAGCCGGCATCGGAATTTTGCCAAAAATGCTCAAGCAAATTGTGATTCCAACCCCCGCAGTAACGACAAACGCGGCCATCAGATTAAGGGCCAAGCCGTCTCTTTTTAAGGAAGAAAAGAACCCAGGCCCTACCTGCATACCGATTGTGTAGACAAATAAGATCAACCCAAACTCACGGCAAAACTCTAGAACTTCATGGTTAACTGTTAACCCAAAATGTCCAAAGAAAATACCTGAAAAAAGAACCCCTGCGACACCTAACCGAATTCCAAAAATATTGATACTTCCAATTAACAGCCCTAATGCCGCGACAAGGCTAAAAATAAAAACGCTGTGCGCGACTGTTGTTCCTGTAAGCAACTGCATAATAACGTCCATCTAATACTCCTTTTCTGGGTTAAGATTAATTATTTTGTTAATAAAAACTTTAGCTTGAAATCCGAAACCTCTGTGACTATACTCATCCACATGAAAAATCATATTTTAATATTCGATTTCGACGGAACAATTGCCGACACATTTGCCGCAATTATAAAAATCAGCAATCAATTAGCTGATGAGTTCCAATATAAAAAAATGACTCCTCCCGAAGCGCAATTGATGAAAAATAATACCGTCAAGGAAACAATTTCTCAGCTTCAAATCCCTTTGCTTAAAATTCCGATCATTATCGCCAAAGCCAAGGACGAACTTTTCAAAGGAATTAACGAAATCGATCCGGTTGTTGGCCTTAGAGACGCTCTGGTGGAACTTAAAAGCTTAGGCGTACATTTGGGTATTCTAACTTCAAATTCCGCGCGAACTGTCGACGAATTCTTAAAAATTAACGAATTGCAACTCTTCGATTTTGTCAAAACAACTTCAAAAATTTGGAGCAAAGATACAAATTTGTTAAAGATCATCGAGTCTTATAATTTCAATGCCGCTGATGTCATTTACATCGGCGATGAAGCCCGTGATATTGTTGCAGCCAAACGCTGTGGCATCAAAGCAGCTGCGGTAACCTGGGGCTATAATTCTCCAAAAGCTCTTCTTGCAACCAACCCAGATTTTCTCCTCAACCACCCCCAAGAACTTTTGACACTTGTGCGTTAAAGCTGTGCTTTGACCTTCGCGTTTTCAATAATATGAACATCCCGTCGCGGGTACGGAATGGAAATTCCACTTTCACGGAATTTCTCAATGATCGCCTTATTGATCGCGAACTTTGCATCGGTATAATTCTTTTGTAAAACCCAGACGAACGCTTGCAAATTAATTGAAGAATCAGCAAACTCCTTGATTCCCAATTTATAAGACTGTGCATCCGGAATACGTCGTTCATCTACTATGATTTCTTCAAGGATCTTCAAAGCCTTTGAAATGTCCGAATCATAGCTAACTCCGACGTTTATTTCTAATTTGCGGTGCGCCGAAAAATTTTTAATGACCTCTCCGATAATATGCTTGTTGGGAATAATAATACGGCTCCCATCGAGTCCATTTAATTCTGTCCGCGGCAATGTAATATCGTCAACTTCACCCTGATAGCCGTGGACTTCAATAATGTCGCCTAACTTAAACGGTTTTGTAAAAATCAGCGTCGCACCTGCCGCATAATTCGATAACGGCCCTTGGATCGCTAAACCAATACCCACACCAGCGACGGATAAACCGGCAATCAAGGGGGCAATTTGCACGCCAAACGAGCTGAGCATCATCAAAATACCCAATGCCAAAACAATAATACGTGAGACTTGCGCCAAAAACTTGACAATCGTCGGATCAACTTTTTGGGTGACAAGCTTTTTGTAAACAAATCGTGACAAATAACGCGAAGCGACCCACGTCGCAAATAAAATCACCAAGCCGCCTAAGGCTTGAAAGCTATATTTGACCGCAACTTCTATAGCCCAATCGACTAATTTTGAAATCGCGCTGATTTTCATCGGTGGTACGCTAACTTGTTGAGCAAAAGTATTTTGAGCAAATAAGTTTAAGGTTTTTGTAAATGTCATCATCACTTTTCTCCACGTGTTTTACTTTTTATAACCGCACAAATGATCCCCCGGCCAGTGCTGATTGATGATCCAACGTAAGGGAACACATTGGAAAACTCTACCACTTAGTGTTTTTCGCATTCCAAAACGTGTTTCATAAATCCTGCAGGCATACAAACCATTTGTCCGCATTTCCAGATTTTCACAAATGTCACCATCCGCAACTCCACAACAAGAACCGCAGCGCGTACACTTTGCTTCCCACGCAAGACTTTGCTTTTGCGTTAAAGCTTCATAACGGGCTTCATCGCTCACATTTTCAGACGGTATCAACATTTTTTTCCTTTACGAAAAACAGCATCAGCGCAGCAACACAAGTCAACCCAAGAGAAAGACACAGTGGCGCAGACATACCGACTTTGTCCCAAAGCACCCCAGCAATGACCGACGCTGGCAAGGCGCATAAACCAATGATCATTTGATAATAGCCTAAACAACTGGCGCGATAGATCTGGGGCGACAGTTCCGAAACAAAAGCTTTTTGGGCTGTTTCATAGGCGGCCTTGTGCATGCCATAAAAAACCAGCGCAATTATAACAGACCACATCGTTAAAGAAAATATAATCGTCGCACACACCAACGCCCACAAAACAAAAGCAATCAGCAGAAGTATTTTTCGTCCATACCGATCCGAAAATTTGCCAAAGGGGATCGAACAAAACGACGCGACCAGATTATATCCCAAGTACAAAACCGGGATCATTATTATTTGAAATCCCACCTTTTGCGCATAAATCAGCAAAAAGGAATAACTGAATGTCGCTAATGTAAAAACGGCGCTTAAGACAAAGACTAGGCGCAAATTTGGTGAAATTTCACTAAAATTTATCGGACGAAAAACTTTATTTGGATTTGGCGGCGACTCCTTGATCGTAAAAATAATCATGACAACCCCAATCAACGACGGGATCATCGATATCAAAAATAAATTTTTAAGTCCCAATATTTTTAATAAAAGCAAACACGCGATAATTCCGCAGACGCCGCCAAAATTATCGGCCATCCGCAAAAAACCAAAGTTTGCTCCACGATTATGACGATGAGAAAGATCCGCAATCATTGCATCGCGCGGGGCCGCCCGGATTTTGCCGGCACGGTCTAACGCGCGAAAAGGAATAAGCATCACCCAATTTGTCGTAAAAGCATATCCAACGCGGGCCAGTGCCCCGCAAAGATAGCCAAGCCAAATAAAAATCTTTCTCTTGCGCAGCTTGTCAGATAAATATCCTGCCCCACCCTGGGACAATGCGACCATCGCATCGCCTAACCCGTCAATAATCCCAAGCGCGGACATGTTCGCTTTTAAGACAACGGTCACAAAAAACGGCCAAATCGGATAAATCATCTCCGCCCCCAAATCATTTAAAAAGGAGGCCAATGACAATACCCGCAGCGTATGTTTGCCCTGTCGAATATCCATATTTATTTAAAGATCGATATCCAATTAAAAACCAAGTGCGGAAAAATTCCAAATGCGACAATGCACGCAGCCCCACCGACGAGGGCAAGTCCAAAGACGAAAGGTTTGGCGGGTTTTTCAAGTGTTTTAGGTTCGCTTAAATACATGACTTTAACAATACGCAAATAATAATAAACGGCAACCAAACTATTGAGAATAAGCACAATTGCTAAAACATAAAAATGTTTTTCAATTGCCGCTGAAAGGATCAAGAATTTTCCCCAAAAACCAGCTAAAGGCGGAATTCCAGCCAAGGACAATAAAGCAAGTGTCATACACAAAGCTCCCACGGGATCTTTCTTGTAAAGACCTGCATAGTCAGCAATTTCATCACTCTTGACCGACCGAAAATTCAAGATGACGCAGCCAAAGGCAACAAGATTCATCAGAGCATAGACAATCACATAAAAAATAAGCGCCTTAAGTGAGGCTACGCTCCCGACAGCAAGTCCCACCGCAATATAACCGGCTTGTGCAATCGAGGAGTAAGCTAACAAACGTTTAATATTTGTTTGTGGAATAGCCAGAATATTTCCTATACTCATCGATGCAACTGCCAAACACGAGGTCAACAGGATCCATTGCGGCATAACGGCCGAAAAACCGTGACTGAATAAACGTATCAAAAGCGCAAACCCCACAGCTTTCGGTCCCACGGATAAAAGTGCTGTTACGGGCGTTGGAGCGCCCTGATAAACATCCGGAATCCACATATGAAAAGGCGCTAACCCGCATTTAAAACAAAGCCCAACAAAAAGAAAAATGAGTGCAAGGACGAGAATTAAGATTTTTGTCGGTTCCTGACCTATGACGGTTAAAATGCTGCCAAAGTCAAGTGTGCCGAATATTCCATAAAGAAACGAAATGCCATAAAGCATGATGCCGGTGGCCAAAGCCCCAAAAAGAAAGTATTTAAGTCCCGCTTCGGACGAAGGCTCTTCGTGTTTAAGAAACCCAGCCAAAACGTAGGATAATAACGAAACCGCTTCAACCGTCAAATAAACCATCAATAAATTATTCGCGCTGACCGCCAACATCATTGAAACGCAGATTAGAAGTATAAAAAAATAATACTCCCCCTGCTCATCTTGCAAAGATTCAAATCCTATCGATAAAAGAATCACTACCCCCGCAATAGCTAAAATAATCCCCCTAAAAAGAACACTTAATCCGTCATTGCTCAACATATTATAAAAAAGCGGCAAATCCGACGGGCCCCACCAAAACGGCAAAAACAAAGCACTGACAACAACACCCAAAAAAGCAACCAGCCCCAAGATGTCTTTCGAGACTTTTGTTAATCCTAAAAAAAGAATAATGAATGCAAAAACAAAAAGCGTGCATTCAGGAATAATAAATAGAAGACTATCGATAATACCCACGCCTTACTCCTGTAATCCTAATACGTTAATAATTTAACCAGTGATGCAACAGCGGTATCCTGAAACGACAATGCCAGCGCCGGAATAACGCCAACAACAACCGTCAAGACCAGCAAAGGCGCAACCGTAAAAATTTCGCGTCCACTAATGTCTGTGTAACGTGGCCCTGGGCTTCCCAAAAGCACGCGTTGCAACATAAACAAAAAATATCCAGCGGTTAAAACCAGCCCTAACAGTGAGACAATTGTAAAAATTTTGAAAACAGGATATGCGCCGATCAGAGACAAGAACTCGCCGACAAACCCACTTAAACCCGGCAACCCCAGAGAAGCTAAAGAAAACACAATGAGCAGTCCCCCATAAATCGGCATCGGATTCATCAGCCCCCCAAATTTGCTCAAATCACGTGTATGCGCCCGATCATAAAGAACACCCACGAGCAAAAACATCGCACCTGTAATAATTCCGTGATTAAACATTTGTAAAAGCGCCCCATTGAGTCCCGCAGCCGTCATGCTCGCTAAACCCAAAATCACAAACCCCATATGACTGACCGACGAGTAAGCAATCATTTTTTTAAAATCTGTTTGGGCCATCGCCACAAAGGCTCCATATACAATGCTTATAGCTCCCAAACCCGCAAGAATATAGGAAAGCTGATGGGCCGCATCGGTTAAAATCGAAAAACAAATCCTCAATAAACCATACCCACCCATTTTCAAAAGCACCCCGGCCAACAAAACACTCACAGGTGTTGGGGCTTGCACGTGCGCATCAGGCAACCACGTATGAAATGGGAAAATCGGTACTTTAATGGCAAATGCGATAAAAAAAGCCAAGAAGACCAGAACTTGTAATCGCAAATCACCAAGAGGCGGATGCTGCGTTAAACTAATCATATTAAACGTATGCGGTGTCGAGCTAAAATACAAAACTAAAATCCCAATGAGCATAAACAAAGAACCGATCAGAGTATAAAGAAAGAACTTGATCGCGGCATACTCTCTTTGAGGCCCGCCCCAGATTCCAATCAAAAAATACATCGGAACCAAAACCGTTTCCCAAAAGACATAGAATAAAAAAAGATCCAGCGCAATAAAGGTCCCCATCATCCCCGTCATAAGAATCAGATAAAAAATGAAATATTCTTTTTGACGCGATTCAATTCCCAGCGACGCAACCGCAGACAAAAATCCCAAAAGCGCCGTTAAAAAAACGAGCCCGACGCTTAAACCATCAACCCCAAGCGAATAATGGATATTCAGCGCAGATATCCAAATCATCTCTTCCCTAAACTGCGGCAGAGAAATTGAACGATCAAAATGAAGAACCATAAAAATGGACAAGGCTAAAACAACACCCGTCGAAAACAGCGCAATCGCTCGGATCAAAGCAACCTTTTTCTGCGGTACGCAAAAGACAAATAAAGCTGCCAAAAGCGGCAAAAACGTCATCACACTTAAAATCGGAAAACTCATAATCCCCCTCGCAAACTTAAGAAAACAAAAACAATCACGCCGACAACGGCAACCAAGAGGTAGTTTTGAATCAAACCGGTTTGTATCGGCCGCAAAAGATCCGACGTCCATTTGACAAACTTTGCGCTGCCATTGACAATCCCGTCGATAATACGCAAATCAAATGCCGACATAATTGCGCACAAGCGAATTGTCGGTTGCACAAACATCACCTGATAAATTTCGTCAAAATAGAATTTGTTAAGGAGCAATTGATAGAGTCCTTGAAACCGACTTCGGATCGACAGCGAAAGGATTTTGTTGCCCTGAATATAGAGAACGTACGCCAGCCCAATTCCCAAAAGGCTCACAGCGCTCGAAAGGACCATGACAAAATATTGCGGATGTTCCTCTCCGGGTAGAGATTTAAAATAAACAAAATTTTGAAAAGCGTGATGAAAAAACGGCGATCCGCTTAAGCCCACACAAACAGCAAATGCCGAAAGAATCACAAGAGGAATCGTCATTGAGATGGGTGATTCATGCGCATGCATGTCACTGCGCGGTTTTCCAAAAAGGACTAAAAAGATTAACCGGAACATATAAAAGGCTGTCAGCAGGCTTGTCAGCAAAACAACACCAAAAAAGAACGTATTCCCGCTTTTTAAAGCTGCTGTTAAAATTTCATCCTTCGACCAAAATCCCGACAAAGGCGCAACGCCGGCAATCGCCAAGCTGCCAATCAAAAACGTCCAGCCCGTCAGCGGCATTTGGGCTAAAAGCCCTCCCATTTTTCGAATATCCTGCGTATGAACGCCATGAATGATGCTGCCGGCACACAAAAACAAAAGCGCCTTAAAAAAAGCATGCGTCATCAAATGAAAAGTGCCAGCCGTAAAACCGCCGACACCCAAAGCCAACATCATAAGCCCCAGCTGGCTTATTGTTGAATACGCTAAAATCCGTTTAATATCATTATTAACCAGCGCAATGAAAGCGGCTAACAAGGCAGAAATCCCGCCGATAATGGCCACAGTTAAAAGAGCGATAGGATGGCTGACAAAAAGAACATAGGTCCGTGCGACGAGATAAACACCCGCGACAACCATGGTCGCCGCGTGAATGAGGGCTGAGACAGCCGTTGGACCTTCCATAGCATCAGGCAACCAAACGTGCAGAGGAAATTGGGCCGATTTTCCAACCGCGCCGCTAAAAATTAAAAGCGCAACCACTGTTAGCAAAAATTCATTTCCCGTCAAATGTTCCAAGTCGAGAAAATGAATCGTGCCTGTCGTAAAAAATAAAATAAAAATCCCCAGCAGCAAGCCTGTATCGCCAATGCGCGTTGTAATAAACGCTTTAAGGCCGGCCTTGGCCGCGCTGGTGCGTTCAAACCAAAACGAAATCAAAAGATACGAACAGAGGCCCACACCTTCCCAAAAGATATACATCATCAACAGATTATCCGCCATGACAAGGCCGAGCATACAACTCATAAAAAGCGACATATACGCAAAATACCGTGAATACCGCGGATCATTGGCCATATATCCAATGGAATAAATCTGAATAAGCGTCCCGATAAAAGTCACAATCAAAAGCATCATGACCGTTAGAGGATCCAGAAGAATTCCAAAGTTAAGCGGCCGTCCGTTAATCGTCAACCATGTTCCCAAAGAAACACTGGTCACAGAATGGTTTAAAAATGCAAAAATCGAAAAAAGAAATGCGAGTGCCGAGGCCGCAATCGAAACATAAGCGCTCCCCGACTTTAACCGGCGGCCAAAGAAAATGTTGGCGCAAAAAGCGATAAACGGAAAAACGATGATTAGATAGAGATAATTTACCATTTGAGCAGATTAAATCTTTCCAAGAATACAGAGTTTGATTTTCGATAAACCGCAATAATAAGAACCAACCCAATCACGCTTGCCGCGGCTGCAATCGCAATAACAAACAACGCAAAAACCTGGCCTAGCCCTTCTGAAGTTCCATAAAATTTATTAAACGCAATCAAATTGATATTCGCTGCGTTTAAAATCAGCTCAATGGACATCAGGACCCCGACGGCATTTCGACGGGTCAAAACACCAAAAATACCGATCGAAAAAAGAACCGCTCCTAAAATTAAAAAATGGCTTAACGGAATCATAATTTTTTCACCTTCGCAATCACAATGGCCCCAACGAGGGCCGCTAAAAGGATCACCGAAATAAATTCAAACGGTAACGCGTAAACTGTCAAAAGCGACGTTCCCAATTGCTGTAACGTCAAGGCCGATAAATTGCCAGAGCTACCCGGCCAAGGATAGGAAAGAATCCCAACAACAAGAAGCGCCAAAAATCCTAACGCGGCAATGGCCGAAACAACAACCTGCTGGTTCGTTTGGCGAATTGTCGCATCTTCAATCTTTGCGGTTAGCATGATCGCAAAAACAAAAAGGATAATAATCGCCCCGACATAAACTAACACTTGGGCGATGGCCAAAAATTCGGCTTGAAGATAAAAATAAACACCAGCAACACTCAAGAGCGTCAACGCCAAGGCAATCGCACCGTGAAAAATATTGCGCGTAAGCACCGTGCATAAGGCAAAAAGTGTCGTTAACCCGGCAACAAAATAAAAAATACCGTCGTAAATCATACGCTGCCTGCCGGTTTATCGGTTGAAGGCTTCACAGCCGGTTTTTCAAAAACCTTTGCATCCGCCTTTGGAAAATTTTTGTATTTTTGTGGATCCATCAGGTCAATCTTTAATTCCCTGTGCGTATAAGTGGCCACTTCGTACATTTTATTTAAATAAATCGCATCCGTCGGACAAATTTCTTCGCAAAGCCCACAAAAACAGCAAAGCTCTGCGTCAAAAGTAAATTTGGTGATCTCTTTTTTCTTTTCCGGTGCAGGAAGTTGCTGATGCGCCAGATCAAGTGCCGCCGTCGGACAAATTTTGATGCACTGATAACAGATCACACAATCCGGCGGAATTAGATCAACCATCCCGCGGAAACGGTCTTTCATCGGCTGTTTTTGCGTCGGGTACTGCAGGGTCACCGCAGGCGCAAAAAGGCTGCGAAACGTAACAGCCATCCCCTTATAAAGGCTGAAAATCCCTACAAAAAAAGATTTAAGATAACGCATCATCTGACAAGCCACCATCCGCTAAAAATTAAATTCGCAAAAGAAATCGGGGTTAAAACTTTCCACGCAAAAGCCATCATTTGATCCATGCGAATTCGCGGTAAAGTCCAGCGTATCCACATTAAAAAAAAGACGAGTCCATACGTTTTTATCAAAAACCAGGCTAAAGGCGGCAAAAACGGCCCTTGCCATCCGCCTAAAAATAATGTCGTGACAACGCTCGAAACAATAAACATATTGGTATATTCGGCGACGAAAAACATAGCAAATTTCATCCCTGAATACTCGGTATGATATCCAGCGACAAGCTCGGATTCGGCTTCGGGAATATCAAACGGCGTACGATTTACTTCGGCCGTCGCTGCAATAAAATAAATCACAAAAGCGATTGTCAAATTTGGCTGTAAAATAAACCACATTTTTTCTTGTGCATGAACAATCCCCTGCATTGAAAGCGTCCCAGCTTGCATCACAACGACGATAACCGAAAGGATCAAAGGAATTTCATAACTGATAATTTGAGCGGCTGAACGCATACCGCCTAAGAGCGAATATTTATTATTGGATCCCCAGCCGGCCATAAAAATTCCTAAAACACAAATCGACGTAATCGAGGTGATATACAAAATCCCGATATTTAAGTCATGGACAATCAAATTTTTTCCAAACGGGATGCACAAAAACGCCATGACAACCGGCACAGTCACAAAAAAAGGTGCGAGCCACCAGCTTAATTTGTCAATTCCCGTCGGGACAATGTTCTCTTTAATAAGAAGTTTAATTGTGTCAGCAATCGGTTGCAAAACGCCATGCCAGCCGATACGCATCGGGCCAAAACGGTTTTGGATGTGCGCTGAAACTTTACGTTCCAACCAGATCAAAAACATCGCCGAAACTGAAATAAACGCAAGCACTATGCCGCCTTTGGCCAACATCGCAAAGAATTCAGGGAACGTAAAAATCATCGGTCAATCTCCCCCATCACGATATCCATACTGCCTAAAACGCAAACCGCATCAGAAATATTCAAGCCTTTAATCATTTCGGACAAAACCGACAGGTTCGAAAATGAAGGCGAACGGATCTTTAAACGGTAAGCATTCGTTGTCCCATCGCTGACAATATAAAATCCTAACTCGCCGCGCGGATTTTCGGTACGCAAATAAGTTTCTTCGCCCGCCGGCGCTTTATAAATTTTATTAATTTTGGTTGTGGGGTCTCCTTCGGGAAGACCACCGAGCGCCTGTTCGATGATCCGCAGACTTTGGCTGATCTCATCAAGTCGCACCTTAAATCGGTCCCACGAATCCCCGTTTTTTCCCGTTGGAACATCAAAATTAAATTTGTTGTAGCATAAATATGGCTCGTCCTTGCGTAAATCCCATTTGACGCCGGATGCACGCAGCATCGGGCCTGTGACGGCATAATTGATCGCGGTTTCTTTACTTAAAATGCCAATTTTTTTGCTGCGCGCCAAAAAGATCACGTTGTGCGTCAAAAGCTCATCGTAGTTTTTCAACCGCGGACGCAGATATTTAATAAATTTCTTGATTGAATCTTCCATTCCCGCCGTAAAATCGCCCAATACCCCGCCGATACGCATATAATTATACGTTAACCGGCTGCCGCAAACTTCATCAAAAATCTCGACAATCTTTTCGCGGTCATTAAAGCAATAAAAAAGCGGTGTCGCATAGGCGCCTAAATCCTGCGCAAAAGTTCCTATGGCAACCAAATGGCTGCCAATCCGGTTGAGTTCGGCAATGATGACGCGAATATATTGAGCACGTTCATTGACTTGCAAGTTGAGCAATTTTTCGACGGCAAGGACATAGCCGAGATTATTATTCATCGACGCAATATAATCGAGACGATCTGTGAACGGAATAAATTGGGTGTAGGTGCGGTTTTCAGCAATTTTTTCAATACTGCGGTGAAGATAGCCAATATGCGGGCGGCAACCGACGACAACTTCGCCGTCTAAGCGCAACTCCAAATAAAGCACCCCATGCGTCGAGGGGTGCTGCGGTCCCATATTGACGACAAGTTCTTGAGTTTGAATACCTGATGAATCCATGAAAAATCTTAACCTAAATAAGTTATGCACCCTTAAGGCCGAGCGTCTGCGGCTTTTTGATAAAGTCCGCACGGGCAAAATCTTTGCGCAAAGGAAAATCCGTCCAACTGTCCGGATTCATAATTCTTCGTAAATCCGGATGATTTAAAAATTTAATTCCATAAAAGTCATATGTCTCACGTTCCAACCAATCTGCGGATTTCCATAAATGCGCTAAACTTTCGACGGTCAAATCATCCATCGGCGCCGAAATTTTTAATATCAACGTCAATTTTCGCGAAAAAGAATAAAAAATATAAACAACTTCGATTCTATCCTTGCGGTCAACCCCGCTGATACAGTGAAGGTTATCAAACGCCAACTGGCCATCTTTTAGAAATCTTGCGACCGAAAGCAATGATTCACGCTTGATCAAAAGGGCGTTTTTTTGCTCTTCAAGAACAACGCCAGAAAATTTGTCATTCAAGATTTTTGCAATTTCACAAAGAAGCATCTTTGACCTTTTGAATTTTTTCTTGGAGTTTCATAAGACCATTAAGCAGATTTTCTGGACGCGGCGGGCAACCGGCAACAAAAACATCGACGGGAATTCCTAATTCTTCCGTTCCTTTAACGACCGAATAGGTATCATGATAAAAAATCCCACCGCCAATAGCGCAATTACCCATAGCAATAACATACTTGGGTTCCGGCATCTGGGCATAAAGCTTTTTCATGCAATCGCCCATTTTGACACAAATCGTGCCGGCGACAATCATCACATCACATTGGCGCGGACTAGCCCGAAAAACACCTGACCCAAAACGGTCAATGTCAAAACGCGAGGAACCTGTGGCCATCATTTCAATTGCGCAACACGAAAGGCCAAAGGTCAAAGGCCAAAGCGAAGAACTTTTGGCCCATTTAAAAAGGTCTTCGCTTTTAGCCAAAATCACATCTCCCGCCGGAAACTTATTTAAAGCACGTGTATCAACAGGATCGTTCTCTATTGCCATTCGAGCGCTCCTTTTTTCCACGCATAGGCCAGACCCAGAATCAGAATAACCATAAAAACAATCATTTCATAAAATGCGGCAATATTCAAATCACGAAAAACAACCGCCCAGGGAACCAGAAACAGCACTTCGACGTCGAACACAACAAAAATGAGCGCAAAAAGATAATAACGCACATTAAACTGGACGCGCGACGTTCCCTGAATAATTTCTCCACATTCATAGGTTGCGTTCTTGATAGCATTAGGCTGATTGGGACGAAAAAGCCAAGAAACCACAAACGCCGCCGCCACGAAAGCTATCCCTAAAAACAGGAAAAACAGGATGTAAAAATAATCGGTCACTTATTTTTCAGCTTTAATCGTCAAACTGTTAAACGAACGAATAACGAAAAATACAGAAATGGCAAAAAAGACAAGCGCCAAGACCATATTCACTTTCGGATCTAACCCAATCGCCAACTCAATGGCCAGAAGGCCAAAAAGGGTCGTAAATTTGATAATCGGATTCATCGCGACCGATGAGGTATCTTTAAACGGATCGCCAATGGTGTCTCCAACGACGGTAGCCGCATGTAAATCCGTTCCTTTTTCGTTTAAATTGACCTCCACAAATTTTTTGGCATTGTCCCAGGCTCCGCCAGCATTCGCCATAAAGATTGCCTGAAAAAGTCCAAAAAACGCAATAGAGATCAAATAACCGATAAAAAAGTACGAATTCAGACACGCAAAAGCCAAAGTGCTAAAGAAAATGGTCATAAAAATATTCACCATCCCCTTTTGGGCAAACTGCGTACAAATTTCGACGACCCTCTTACTATCTTTCGTAGAAGCTTTTGACTGGCCATCCAATTTAATATTGTTCTTAATATATTCGACGGCATAATACGCACCGGCGCTCACGGCGTTAATGGATGCGCCCGTAAACCAATAAATAACCGAACCGCCAGCAACAATACCAAAAAGAAACGGCGGATACAAAATTGACAATTTATCGATGTTGACCGTCAAACCATTCGTTAAAATAACAATGATTGAAAAGATCATGGTTGTTGCCCCAACGACCGCGGTTCCAATAAGAACAGGCTTGGATGTTGCCTTAAAAGTATTTCCAGCCCCGTCATTGGATTCAAGTAAGTACTTCGCATTTTCAAAGTCGGGGGTAAAGCCATAATCTTTTTGTAACTCATCTTTAATTCCAGGAATTTTATCAATCAAGGAAAGTTCATAAATTGACTGGGCATTGTCCGCAACCGGGCCGTAAGAATCGACGGCAATCGTTACAGGTCCCATTCCTAGAAAACCAAAAGCGACCAACCCTAAAGCAAAAATCGATGGAGCGACCATAAGAGCATCTAAACCAAGATTACTGATCGCATACGCAACGCCCATAAGGCCCATGATCGTTAAACCCATCCAATAGGCACTATAATTTCCGGCAACGAGACCCGAAAGGATATTAAGCGGAGCGCCTCCCTTTTTAGATGAATTGACAATGTTTTGGACGTAAATGGATTCTGTGGAAGTAAAAATTTTGACCAATTCAGGAATAACAGCGCCAGCGACCGTTCCGCAAGAAATAATTGACGCCAATTTCCACCATAAAGAACCGTCTCCTAATTGCGCAATGAGAAGATACGAAACCACATACGTAAGCGCGACAGAAACAATCGACGTAATAATGACTAACATACTCAAAGGAGCTTCAAAATCCATGCGTTTAACATTGCTATAACGAGCGCGGGAAATCGCGTCATTGATCGCATAGGACAAACTACTAGCAATAATCATAATCAAGCGCATCACAAACAACCACACCAAAAGCTGTGCCTGAACTTGTGTATCTTTAATCGCCAACAATATAAAGGAAATCAGCGCAACACCGGTAACTCCGTAGGTTTCAAAACCATCTGCCGTTGGGCCAACCGAATCGCCAGCATTGTCACCCGTGCAATCCGCGATAACGCCAGGGTTACGGGCATCGTCTTCCTTAATTTTAAAAATCACTTTCATCAAATCCGAACCGATATCCGCGATTTTTGTAAAAATCCCGCCGGCAATTCTTAAAACCGAAGCGCCTAACGATTCCCCGATCGCAAAACCGATAAAGCAAGGGCCCGCATAATGCGCGTCGACAAACAAAAGAATGCAAAGCATGACAAAAAGCTCAAGGCTGATTAAGAGCATCCCGATACTCATCCCAGCTTTCAAAGGAATTTCACAAACCGGAAACGCGTTGCCGCGCAAACTGGCAAAGGCTGAACGGGAATTAGCAAAAGTATTAACGCGCATACCAAACCACGCAACCGCATAGCTACCTAAAATACCAATAACACTGCAAAAAAGAATGATTGCAACCTTCCCAAATTCAAGATGACGTAGCCAACCAAAATAAACCGCCATAATAACGCCAACTAAAATCTCAAGTGTAATCAAAAACTTGCCTTGCGTAATCAAATAGGTTTTGCAAGTTTCAAAAATAAGTTCTGAAACTTCCCGCATTGATTTATGAACTGGCAGGGCTTTTAGCTGTTTAAATTGCATCCAGCCGAACAAAAAGCCTAGAATACAAATCGACATCCCCCATAAAAGCAATGTGTGTCCGTCAATGCCGAAAAAGGATACGCTTTTAAGGTCTGGCACGACCAAGTCCGCCTCGCCGGCCCAGGCGACCGAACTGATCCCCAAAACAGGCAAACTGCATAAAAAGGTTGATAAAAGTTTTCTAAACATCGCAAGCCTCCTTCAAAAATATACTGCTTCTTCTTAAATTACGAATTAATTATAAAGGAAAGCAGTATAATACCCAAACGCAATGATTTAGATAATTCAATTTCGTATTTCGTAAATTCATTGCATTTGGGTATATTGTTAGTGTGAGTTTTGTATTTTAAAGAAGAAACGTTCTTCGTCAAGTTAAATAATGATATTTTGGAGATGGCAAGGAAGCGTTTCCCGTAACTTAGCCGATGTATCTTGTTAATTTCATAGCCAAAGGCTAAGCTTTATACATGGCCTAAGACTTTTAAAAATAATAAATTTTGGAGTTAAAATGAAAACTGCCAAATCATTAATAGTGAAAACGTGTATGCCCGTACTCGTGACAATAATTTCTTTTGTCATAACCTCCCCTGTCAACGCGATTTTTGAACCTGACGAAACAGCTAAAAGTCAAGCCGCTTCAAAATCATTGCCCGAACAAAAGAAAAAAGAAAAGGCAGAGTTTGTGCCGGGTGGAAAAATTGCGGGGTTGTTAGCGACTGACCAACTTGATCAAGAAAATTACAGAAAGATCATTGTGCGTTTCAAAGACGATTCCCTTATCGGGGCGGTAGCTGAAGAGCTACATAAAGAAGGCAAAAGATTTAGTGACATCAACCAAATATCAAAACTGGATGGATTAAACTCACGGAATAAGGTGCAGAGAATACGACGTCTTTCCCATGGAGACAAAAACAAAGTCCGGAAAATGATTTCTGGCCCGATAACTTCTGTTACAGCTCAGAAAATATTCACTGAGCGAAAGGAAGCTTTCATTAATAAGGCCGCTGAGACCAAACATAAACGTACTGATAAATTTCGTAACGGTTTAAAGTCATCTTCCGCCAATCAAGCAGTAAATACAAATTCGGAAAAAGTGCCCTATCTTGGAAGTGTTTATGTCTTTGACCTAGGGACTGGTGTTAATCCACAATCCGCATGCCAAGACTATGCTAATGATCCAGATGTAAAATATTGTCAACCAGATATTCGCATGACGGTTATGAGTAATGATCATTATTTTTCTTCGAAAGGAAGCTGGGGACAACCTTATAAAGACCTTTGGGGACTACACAGGATCGGTACGGTTAATGCGTGGAACATGAGCAAAGGAGACGACGTAATAGTGGCTGTGGCTGATACAGGTCTAGATTATCGCCATGAAGATATACAAGCCAACGTTTGGCACAACACTGGGGAGATCATCGGAAATGGTATTGATGATGACGACAATGGTTATGTGGATGATGATAAGGGCTATGATTTCACAACTTGTACTGCTGAAGAGGCGGCAGCTGGATATTGCCAGGCGAAATCGCCTGATAATGACCCATTGGATGGCAATGGCCATGGCACGCACGTCTCAGGGACAATAGCGGCTGTTTCTGATAATGTCGTTGGAATTGTAGGTATTGCTCCTAAAGCAAAGATCATGGCAGTAAAAGGGCTAAGCGACACGGGCTCTGGCTGGACGAGCGATCTTGCCGAAGCGATCATCTATGCCGCCGATAACGGTGCGGATGTTATTAATAACAGCTGGGGAGCCAGCGTTTCTACGAAGAATCCGTTATTAGAAGAAGCCGTGAAATATGCGTATGCGTTGGGCACGGTTGTGGTCTTTTCGGCAGGGAATTCTAATGATGATCTTAGGGCTCGAAGTCCTGCTAACATGCGCGAAGTTATCGCGGTTGGTGCCCTTACGGAAAGTGACACCAAAGCAAGTTTTTCAAGTTTCGGGCCTAGGCTTGATATAGTCGCTCCCGGCGGTTCAACCATCATCCCTGACCCTTCTGCTCACTTAGTTGATAATATCTTATCTCTACGGGCACAAGGAACGGGCAATGACCATCCTGAAAAAATAGTAGGTGATCGCTATGTACGATTCCAGGGCACTTCTATGGCCGCCCCGCATGTTTCGGGGGCTGTCGCATTACTGCGTAGCCTGCATCCGGAATACAGCCCAGATGATATCATCCAAACCATTCGAGTTTCATCAGTTGATCTTGGAGATCCGGGGTTTGATCGTGACTATGGATATGGACTTTTGAATGCCGAAGCTATGCTAAAAAGAAGTGCCCCACTCAAGGTTAAGATTGATCAACCTGCTGATTTGCTAGATCTTAATAGCAACACAGATGTGCAGGTTACCGCCAGCGGGACAGATTTTCTAAATTATCGATTATTAGCAGCTGATGAACCATTTCCGACTGTCTTAAAACAGCTGGGAAGCCTTAAAACTCTGGCCGCAGAAGGCAATATTACTACTACACTCAATCGGGAAGATTGGGAAGAAGGATTGCATAATCTAAAATTGCAAGCTACGGACACAGCCCATAAAATTTATGAAGATGATATCTATTTTTTCAAACCATTTAAGTTGGTTAGAGAAAAAATCGCCCCTAATCATCAATTAATAGGCTCGTTTAACGATCGCCATATTTTTTGGTGGGATTACAGCAATTATTACACAGACCCCACACGACCTATTGACCTTTATGTTACTGAAATCGGATCTGGAAACGAATATCTGATAACACGAGAGTACAACGACACCACGACTAGCAGATATTTGGTTACAGCTAAGGGTAGTATCGGCAACTACGTATTCTGGCGATCCGACGTTAGGAGAACAGATCTGGGTGTCGATGTTTATTCTGGATCCTATGCAAAGAATATAAAGACAGGCGCTCTAAAAAACATCACAAATGAATTTGACTACATATTCGACAACCGACTTTATTCTATGGAACAAACCTCGACACAAATCGATGCCAACACTTATAAATATAAATCTATGATTAGTTATCGTGATTTTAATGCCACAAGCGGGGTATTATCCAATCCGATTGTAGCGCTGCAAAGAGATGCGAAAATAAGGCAATATACAGCTTCAAAAAACCATTTGACTTGGTATGAAGAAGACTGGGGTAGTACTTTGGTTCGAATTTATCTTTATGATCTTTTGAGTGGCGAGACAAGAGAAATAAAACGAATCACAGGCGACTATTCAGGTGATGAAAGCAATTATTACAAAGAAGACACCGATACTTACTTTAATCTAGTGACTAATGACCGCTACATAGGATTTCCTGTAAGTTGGACAAGAATCATAAATGGCAATAAGTCATTCGGTTCCTATATTGAAATTTATGATTCGATAAAAATGACCAGTCAGAAATTTGAGCAACCGCTCTCGAGTCCCTTTAGCTGGGGATTTTTTCCAATATCTTTAACAAACAATGAATTGTTTGCTAAGAATTTCGTAGGGAATAAAATTGCTGATTATTACCTTATTGATGTGATCAATGGTACCCGACGTGTGGTAAACAAGTATGTTTCTGATAATATCGGTGTCACACTAAATTATCTAGAAAATAATTATATAGATTCCGATGGGGCATATAACTGGACTGTCGGTGCTTTAGGATATCAGCCGGTTGAGTGGGTAGAAAATAAAAATGCTGTTGTCGATAAAACGTCTCTGATTAAAACGATCACAAATGCACTCTGGGATACCGCAGTTTCTGCACAATTTTTGTCCGGGAATTGTTCTATGCGTTTCATTATCCCGGCGGCTAATAAAACCTTGCACATCGGACTTTCGAAAAGCAATACGCCCGTGAGCATACAATATGGAGTAATGCTGACCGACCATGGACTCTATGACATTTATGAAAACGGAATATTAGCGCTAAGGTCGTTAAATTATAACGCTGGAGATAAATTCACTATAGAGAGAATTAATGGAATTACGTATTTCCGTCAGAATGGCAAAGAGATGTATAAGACAACGACCACAAATTTCACTGACTTGTTGGTTGTTGCCGGATTATACAGTAATGGAGCATCCGTAGAACAAGTAAGTATGAAAGGTCTGGTCGGCCAAAGACGGAATTTGTATACAACACCCCCAACAGTCCCTGTGATTGTTAACAAAAATGCTACTGAGGGTCATCCATTAAATTTCTCATTTCAAGTTGGAAATTTTCTCGGCATGCCTCTGAGCGTGTGGGCTCGACTTTCAACTGGAGAAAAAATTGACTCAATCGGTGCCAAAATAACAACAAATGCTGCAGGATTGTCGACTTTTTCCTGGACACCTGACTATGAACGACAAGGCTCATATTCGGTGCGGATATTGGCGAGCAACGGAGAAAATGTCAATGATAGCTCGATATTTAACATCACGGTCCCAAATTCCAACCATGATTATAGTACAGTTCCCGTAAAGTGGGTCGAAGCCAAAGGAGTTGAAGCGGAAAATTCAAATATCACGATGATCGCCCAATCAGTTGAGGGACTTTCGTCCGGTGCCGTATCCGATGACATGTTTTCAGGAAATGGGGGTGTCAATTTTAAAATAACCCCAGATACTTATGGGAACATTTCACTAGTCTGCGGTCTCACCTCACATCATTTAGATGAATCTGACAAGAGTATTGATTACGGCCTGCACTTTACTACCTCGAAAAATATATTTGTCAAGGAACAATCCGTAAGTCCAACAGGTGGTAATCCAGTGGGAACTTGGAACGCCGGGGACACCTTTAGCATTAAGCGGACTGGTGAGACGATAACATTTTTTCAAAATGGGATGTTACTCTACACAAGCGTAAGAACCAGCCGTGAGACATTTATGGTCGCGGCATCTTTAGATACTTTTCTTGGATCAGGAGTTGCAAATGCACAAATGTACGGATATTTAATCCCCCGAACTGATATCAACCACGCCCCGGTGGTGACCCCTTCGCCCCAGATAGCAACTATGAAAGAAGGATCCACATTGTATATCAATGTGCAAGGCGTTGACGCAGAAAACGCTCGCGTTTCCTTGTCAGTAAACATGAAAGATCTTAGCACATTATCGACAGTCGGGGCTTCGTTCATCGATTACGGGAACTCAACTGGTCAGTTAAAATTAACTCCTCCATCTAATATGATGCAGAAACAGTATGTCCTAGTTTTAACCGGCACAGATCCCGAAGGAAAAACAGACACTGAAAATGTTTATATAAGAATTTTGGATACGTTACCCCCGGACAATACCAGTCCAAGTGCGCCTGGTCGACCTTTCTCTACTTCCCGTGGCGCAACTTGGATCGATTTGTTTTGGCAACCATCGACTGATAACATTCGCGTCGCCGGTTATCACGTCTACCGTAACAATATACAAGTAGCTTCAGTATCGGGAACATCCTATAAGGATAGCGGGTTATCCCCTTTAACATCTTATAAATATAAAATCTCAGCATTTGACGCCGGCGGAAACGAATCTGCTTTCTCTGCAGAGATGACGGTAGCCACCACAGAAGGAACCCCAGTTGATATCGCCAAAGGAGCTATCGATAACTACTTTAATGTTTTATTAAATGGGCAAGATACGACAGCCGCAAAAAGTATTATGCAAGCAGCTATGGACGCAGTTCTCATACCTGCAGATCAAGCGGTCGTTAAAACGTATTACAATCAAACAGCGGTTATCAAAGCTAAGTTGGCTATCGACAGTTATTTCACGACGCTGTTAGCAGGCACCACCGACCCGGCTAAAGCTAAAGCAATCATGCAAGCAGCTATGGACGCAGTTCTCATACCTGCAGATCAAGCGGTCGTTAAAA
>CAYYRJ010000006.1:0-1209 GCA_964474085.1 uncultured Planctomycetales bacterium | reverse complement strand
ACAGTTATTTCACGACGCTGTTAGCAGGCACCACCGACCCGGCTAAAGCTAAAGCGATTATGCAGGCGGCTATGAGTGCGGTTCTTGTTCCCGCTCATCAATTGATTGTTCAAGCGTATTACACTGAGTGGTTGTCGAAAGTCTAAAGAATTCTATGAAGAATACGCATAGCAAGGAAATGAAAACAAAGAGAGAATTATAACATCCGTGGAGCAAACACATTATGAATGCCTAAAATGGACAAAAACACGGCCAAAATTCTTGTCATCCTTTTCAAGGCGATGGTAAAGTTTTTTAATCTCAGGCTCTTGCAAAAAGCGTAAGACACTTTTTTTCAGTTGACCGCTCCCCTTACCGGGGATAATTTCGACAAGCGAAATCTTTTTATCGACGGCTTCCCTAATAACACGGTGTAATTCACTGTCGATTTCCCTGCCTTTGTTAAAAATGTCGTGCAAGTCTAATTTGATTTTAGCCATAAAATTTATTTCACAAAGCTGTTAAAAAATTCCGGAATCGGGATTTCAAAAGTCAAACGTTCTTTACTAAAGGGGTGATTAAACGAAATCGACTGCGAATGCAGGGCTAAACGCGGATACCGCTTGTGACTTTTCCCATATTTACTGTCGCCGACAACCGGATGCCCAAGATCGGCCAAATGCACGCGAATCTGATTTTTGCGGCCGGTCAAAAGATCGATTTTGAGCAAACTAAACTTGTCCGTTTCCTTAATAACACTGTAAGCGGTGTGCGCTAATTTTCCCTGAGAACCGTCGGAAACCGCATGCATGACATAATCTTCATCTTCAACCAAGTGGCTGGTAATCGTCCCTTCTTTTTGCGCCAGTTTCCCGTGGACGACCGCATAATAAATTTTCTTCGTGTCCTTCCAATTGTCTTTGAGAAAAACCTGTGCTTGGGAAGTTTTGGCAAAAACAAGAACGCCCGACGTCGCCTGGTCCAAACGATGCACGACAAAAACACACTTATGTGACTTCGCCTGTCCTTTGCGGACATATTCATTAAGCGCACGGTGTATCGTCGTTTCTTTATTCCACAAAGCGCTGACCGTCAAAAACCCCGGCGCTTTATGGCCGACAATGATATCGCGGTCTTCATAAATGATCTCATAGCCTTTAGGCTGATATTTTTTAGGAACCTTGATAGGACTTGGAATATTTTGTGTCATTTAATAGTCGATTCCCGCTT